>PBPL01000009.1 GCA_002724675.1 Deltaproteobacteria bacterium
CCGCGTCGTCATCGCCCGCGTCGTCATCGCCTGAACCGTCGTCGCTGGAGTCGTCATCGCCTATCGCATCGTCGTCGCCCGTCGCGTCGTCGTCGCCGGTAGCGTCATCGTCATCACCCGAGTCATCGTCGCCCGTGACGTCATCGTCATCACCCGAGTCGTCGTCGCCCGCGTCATCGTCGCCCGCGTCATCGTCGCCAGTGGCATCGTCGTCGTCAGCGGCATCGTCGTCGCCAGCGGCATCGTCGTCGCCCCAAAAGCACTCAGGGTTCGTGCCACAGTCGATCACACAAAAACTACACTCATCACCAGCCAAATCGCAGAAGCCGTCACCACATGGGTCAGGACCGGTGTCGTCATCCCCGGTCCAAGTAAAATCATCGTCGTCGCCAGGCCCACATTCTGGGGCACCGATACAGTCCGTGGCACAGGTAATGCACTCATCGCCGGCGACATCACAAAAGCCATCCCCACAAGGATCAAGCGGGAATGTGCGCGAAGACGACTGGGCGAACTGGCTCACACCCGCATCGGCAACGAACTCGAGGTATCGCGCCTTCAAGCCACGATGAACACGACTCGTGGGGTCGTAGAGATTGAAGACGACCAACGTCTCGAAGGAAGCCAGAAAATCAGGAAGGAGTTCGCTGGTCTCCTCGGCTTCCCAACGCTCCATTTCCTCCGCCATGCCGGTCGGCATTTCGATCACCCCATTGGCATGGAGCACCGGCACGCTGGTATCCACCAGGCCTACTAGAGCCTCGCCTTCGTCGATCAGCGCCAACGCCTGTTCGTTCAGAGTCAGCCCCTCTGCAGCCATCTGCTCATCGAAGGTCTGAATGCGGTGGACCTCAATCTGCTCTTCAGTGCTGAACTGGAACGCGCCGTCTGGAGCCTCCTGCTCGGTTTCTCCGACACAAGCGCCCAACAACAAGAGGACTGAAACAAAAACCCTACGACACATCAGCGGCTACCTCCTGGGAAGGCGGCCGGCACGACGGCCACGTCGAGGGTCCAATCGCTGGGGCCAACATCCATGAAGCTGGTAACCAACAACACATAGTTGCGGCCAGCCTCCAAGAACACAGTTCCCTGCTCCACAGGCGCTGTGGTCGCCATCGAGGTGTCCACAATCGACTCGCTGTCGAAGCTCAAGGTCAGTTCTTCAGAATCACCGTCGAACAAGAGCACATCCAGGTCAGCATCCTCGTTGCCCCATGCGAGGGTCATAGATGCGTACGAATCACTTAGGACACTGAAGCTGAAGAGCTCCAGATCGCCCCCAAACTTCTCGCCTTTATCTCCAGGTCCTCCGTGACTGGTCTGCCCTGAGATGACCCATCCCCCATCGGAGAGAGCGCCGAGCCCCTGTGCCTCCTCGACTGAGTTGTTGGGTTCCTCCTCATCGACACCCACGAGCTCCCCAGGATCCACCGAGGCCCTATCCAGCACATAGCTGAAATCCTCGCCACCGCCCCCCTGGGCGTCGTCGATGCGCAGGTAATAAGCAGCGTCCGAGTCCGACCTCATGACAAGCATCGACTCCCCTGCTTGGGCGCAACAAGTGGGGATGCGAGTCCTCCCATCTTCAGCAAGCAGCCACATGCGCGGCTCAAAGTCCGAATTTCCCAGGTCCCGTGTGCGCACGAACAGCACCTGCCCCTCGAGCCCGCTGATGGACCAGGCAGCGAAGTCTCCGGCCCCACTGAGAGTGCCTTCAGCCGCTGCCAGGCCATCACTTAGTGGCTCAGGAGCCGTTGCGGGTGCGATCTCGAAGTTGTCAGTCGCGGAGACCTCTGGTGTACCCAAGCCCCACTGGGCCGTCCCCTCCCCCAGGAGGCCGAAGAAGAACCGGCCAATGAGCCCGTCATCGGTCGAGTCAACGTGCCCGAGATAGATCACATCGGCAGAGCTGTCTTCAAGCGCCGTGTACACCTCGACGTCACCGAAGTTTTCCAGCTGAATGTCAATGTCGCGGACAGAGCCCGCGTCGACCTCCGACGGTGTCAAGGTCAATGTCGCCTCAGGCACCACTGGAACCGCTTCGTCCTCTTCATTGCCTTCAGAACATGCTGCGGTTGCGAGCAGACAAGCCAGCACTGCAGCCCAGCGACGACCGGTAGTAGTGACCATGTAGCCTCCTCCTCGGCAGACCTAACCCAAAGGCGCCAGCGCACCGACATATTCATTCTATCAAGAGAGGGCGCAACCTCGGCCAATTCCGTCAACCTCCACTGAAGCAGAACTTCCGAGGACTGCGGTTGCCTTGAGTGCCCTTGTCACCAGTCCGTCGGCTTGTAGTCCTTGAGGAAGCGTCCCCAGAGGTGCTCCCCAGTGTTGAGGCCGCTGAAGATAGGGTCCACGATCCTGGCGGCACCGTCGACGATGTCGAGAGGCGGGTGAAAGCCGTGCTCCTCGCGCTTGCGGTCGGCGTGGTGGACCGGATCCTCGTCGGTCACCCAGCCCGTATCCACACTGTTCATATGGATGCCATCGCGCACATAGTCAGGCGCCGAGGTGCGGGTCATCATGTTGAGTGATGCCTTCGCCATGTTCGTGTGGGGGTGCCGCGCTGTCTTGAACGTTCGATAGAACTGGCCTTCCACAGCCGACACATTGACGATGTGCTTGTCCCGGCTGGCCACCTTGAGCATCAGGGGCTTGAGGCGAGCATTGAGCACAAAGGGAGCCACCGCGTTGACCAGGTGTACCTCCAGCAGCTCAACTGCGGGCACCTCGTCCAGCATGAGGCGCCAGCTGTTGGTGGTTCGAAGATCGCGTTGCTGCAGGTCGGCATCGAGCGCCCCATCGGGGAAGAGTTGCACGCTGGAGTCCAAGTCCTCGGGCAACAGAGCGATCTGAGACAGCTCAGCAGCCCCACCGGAGAGGGCATCTAGAGGCCCCTCCTTCCGAACCGCAGGCGCTCCTCGGCCATCGGGAGCTTCGGCTGCGACCAAGGCCTGACCCGCTGTGTCCAGGCGGGCTCGGAGGTCCCGTTCCCCGTCCATGAGGTGCGCGTAGAATCCCGGAGGACGACGCACCGTCTGGCAGGCGTTGTTGATGATGAAGTCCAAGCGGGACTCTGTGCGCAACAAGCCTTGGCAGAAGGCCTCGACACTGGGGGTGTGGCGTAGGTCCAGACCGTAGATCTGCAGCCGATCCTTCCAGTCCGAGAAGTCGTTCTCGGCGGCGTAGCGTGCAGCCGCATCGACGGGAAACCGAGTGGTGACGATCAGTCGACAGCCGGCACGCAGCAGCTTGATGCCAGCCTGATAGCCGATCTTGACCCGGGAGCCAGTGACCAGGGCCACCCGGCCACTGAGGTCTGCGCTCTGGGTCCTCTTGGTCCAGTTGAAGTCACCACATTCCCCGCACATCGAGTCATAAAAGGGGTGAAGCGTCCGGAACGACGTCTTGCAGACATAACAGCCGCGCTCCTCGCTGAGCTCTTCGTGGGGCGCATCACTGGGTTCCAACTGCCGGGGCGCATCACGGCCAGGGGTCGCAAACACCGCAGCGGTGCGCGCCGCTCGAATCCCCGTGCGCTCGAGGAGCGCGGCGTCTGCTTCGCGCTTCGCCTGCCGCCGCTTTCGAGCTTGCTCCTTACGAAGCTTGCGGAGTTCCCGGTGGCCGGGTACGGAGACCAAGCCGGCCGCCTTGAGGAGCCGAGTGCGCTGCTCGTCATCGACTGCTGCCAGGAGCCCCCGATCCGCATCGATGGCTTCGAGGACCTCGGCACAGCGCACCAGATCGCTTGGGGACACCAGAGAACCACTCTCCCCAAGGTCGTCGTCCTCAGCCGCTGTGGCCGACGATTGGTTCCCTGAGATGGTGTCGTGCATGGCCCCCCATACCACGGGACCCGCGCGCGCCCACTCTCTATCGCGCACTGGGTGTGAGAGCGAGGGCCTCTCTCATGGCACGAATGGAGAGCAGCTTCTCGTCCAAAGCGTCCCAGGAGTCCTCATGGGCAATGGGCGACCAGCAAGCCTCCATCTCGTCGATAAGCATGGAGCAGGGCGCATCGCCGCCAAAATACGAATGCTCCAAGCGACTAGGGTCGACCGGTTCATAGCTGCCCAAGAGCCGACGAAAGACCTGGAACGAAGAGGCTGTGTACAGATCTGCGCAGGGACCCGCCGCCGCCCGCGACGCGCTGACGTCACCACCGAACCAGTCAAAGAAGAGGCGCTCGTACGGCAACTCGCTCTTGTGCAAGAACCCATAGGCCTCGGCGACAAGTTGAGCATCATCCTCATCGGATCTTGGCTGCAGGCCCATTCGGGCTAGGAACTGCTGTCGAAGAGCGGAACCCAGACGATCTTCGAAAGCCTCGAGCTTCGGAATCAGCGCCCCTTGCGAGCTAATGGGAAGCAGCGCTTCCGCCAACCGGACCAGATTCCAATGAACCGCCTCTGCCTGACGTCCGAAGGCATAGAGCCCACCGTGGTCGAAGTAGGCCGCGGTAAAGAGGGGGTCGTAGTGGGGCAAGAAGCGCCACGGCCCATAGTCGAAGCTCTCCCCTGTCACGTTCATGTTGTCGGTGTTCAGCACACCGTGGACGAAGCCAGCCAGATGCCAGGTCGCAACCAGCCGAGCCGAACGAGACACCACCTCGTCCAGGAACGCTGCTGAGCGGTCCTCGACCGCATCCTGCGCGACCTCAGGCAAGTAGTTGTCGAGGGTAAAGTCCAACAAGATGGACAGATTGTCGGGCTGTCGAAGGTAGGCCAACCTCTGAAAGCTACCGAAACGAATGTGCGAATGACTTAGACGCACCAGGACGGCGGAGCGCGTGGGAGACGGCTCGTCGTAACGGACCAACGACTCGCCCGTCTCGAACACGGACAGCGTCTTGCTCGTGTAGACCCCGAGCGCCTCGAGCATTTCGGTAGCGAGCAACTCCCGGACCGCTCCCTTGAGGGTCAACCGGCCGTCTCCGCCACGAGAATACGGTGTCGTACCGCTGCCCTTCGTCCCCAGATCTAGAAGGCGACCTTTCCGATCCAGGAGCTGGGCGAGCAGAAACCCTCGGCCGTCGCCCAACGACGGGTTGTAGCTACGGAACTGGTGGCCGTGATAGCGCATAGCCAGGGGGCGAGCGACGTTGCGCGGCAGCGGCACGAGCTCGGCAAAGTGTTGTTGCCACTCGCCTTCACCCAACTGCTCCAGACCCACGGACTGGGCCGCCCTGTCATTGCGATACCGCAGGGCATGCCGCGGAAAGCGCGCCGCATCGACCACATCGAAGAACGCATCCCCCAACGAGGGCAGGGAGGGCGCTGGCTGGTAGCTATCGGCCAAAGGCATGAAAAACCTCAAGCTTGATTCTGAGTGATCCTGCCAGGTCGAAAACCAATCCGCAGAATCGCCTCACAAGGCCTATTCCGTTCTAGGTGGTGCCCCAGACCTGCTGTTCCCCCCAAGGCTGGAACACCGGCGGTTTGACAGGCCCGGAGTTGCCTCCTTACCATTGGGCCTCGCGCGCGAATAGAAAAAGACTAAAGCGTGCCAGGCGAGCAGAGACCAGATATCTGAGCGCCGGGCAGATGCGGGCGAGAATGAGCAACGTGATCCAACCAACCTGGTTGAGATGAGCAGAAAGCGCCTTTCGCGATGAGCAGGATCATCGGAATCGATCTAGGAACGACCAACTCGGTCGTCTGTATCGTTGAACAGGGCGAACCCCAGATCATCATCAACGAGGAGGGCGGACGCCTGACGCCTTCGGTGGTGGGCTTCTCCAAAGATGGAGACTGCTACGTGGGCGAGATCGCCAAACGGCAGTTGCTCATGTACCCCGAGAACACCATCCACTCCATCAAGCGCTACATCGGCCGACACCACTCCGAAGCTCAAGAAGAGCTGAAGCTACTCAGCTACACGATGAAGGAGGGTGCTGAGGACCAGCTCGTCGTAGAGACTGGGGGCAAGGAATACAGCCCCCAGCAGCTGTCCGCTTTCATCCTTCAAAAGGTGAAGAAGTCCGCCGAAGACTTTCTTGGGGAGACGGTGGAGAAGGCCGTGGTCACTGTCCCGGCTTATTTCACCGACCGCCAGCGTCAAGCGACACGAGACGCTGGCGAGATCGCCGGACTGGAGATCGTCCGCATCATCAACGAGCCCACTGCCGCAGCATTGGCCTACACCTTCCGTCGCAAGCAGGCCGCCAAGATCGTGGTGTACGACTTCGGCGGCGGAACCTTCGACATCTCAATACTTGAGGTGGACACGGACGTGGCCGAGGTCTTGGCGACAGCCGGCAACAATCACTTGGGCGGCAACGACATCGACGCCCGCATCGTCGACTGGCTGCTGAGCGAGTTCAAGAAGTCATCGGGCCTGGACATGTCGGAAGACCGAACAGTCCGGCAGCGTCTCACCGAAGCCGCCGAGAAGGCGAAGATGGACCTCTCGTCCAGTATGGAGACCGAGATCCAATTGCCCTTCCTGACCGCAGGGCCCGAGGGCCCGGTCCACCTACAGACGATGCTCACTCGAGCGACGTTCGAGTTTCTCGTGGAGGACATCCTCAAGAAGACCGTGGAGTGCTGCCGTTCTGCGCTGCAGGAATCGGGCTTGGCCGCTGGGGATATCGACGAGGTCGTTCTCGTCGGCGGATCGAGCCGCATCCCCAAGGTGCAGGAGATGATCACGGCCTTGTTCGACAAGCCACTGAACAAGAGCTTCAACCCGGACGAGGTCGTCGCCATCGGCGCAGCCATCCAGGGCGGCATCCTGGGCGGCGCAGTCCGAGACATGACCCTACTGGACGTAACGACGTTCAGCCTGGGTATCGAGACGGAAGGGCGACGCTTCTCCAAGCTGATCCCCAAGGGTGCCACGGTACCTGTGGTACGCACCCAACTGGTCTCGACCGTCGTCAACAATCAGAGCTCGGTGAAGATCCATGTCCTCCAGGGCGAGGACCCCATGGCGAAGGACAACGTCAGCCTCGGCGAGTTCGAGCTGGGTGGCATTCAGGTGGGAGATCGGGGCGCGCCCCGCATTGAAGTCACGTTCACAATTGACACGGACGGCATCGTCAATGTCTCAGCGCGCGATGCAGCCACGGGCGTAGAACAAGGCATCGAGATCGACTCGCCCTCAGCCATGACGCGCTCCGAGATCGATGAAGCGAAGCAGGAGTTGGACGATGTCGCCGAGACTGACGGCGAGAGCCGAGAGATGGACACGATTCGTCACCGGGTCGAGAAAGAACTCTATGCGCTCGAGAGCTTCCTTCGAGATCACAAGCTCAAGCTGAACAAGCGAGAGATCTTCGACTCGGAGCAGGCGCTCAAGCGTGGTCGGATGGCGCTGGTGAAGCGGACAGAGGCTCGGAACCTCGAGGAACTGCACGAGTACCTGGTCAACTATCTGGGTCACCTGAAGCAACGGGCGGGGGAAGCCGACTCGGGTCAGGACCTGTCGGCAACAGCAGGAGAAGGATAGCCATGACGCCTAGATCTCGGCACATGCTGCTAGGGGCACTCATTACGACCCTGGGACTGGGGCTTTCGGGCTGTGGAGAGAGCGAGCCTGAAGTAACCGCAAGGGTCTCGTGGGACCCAGCCCTGGATGACAACAATCGTGGTCTTCTCGACCTCGGCACAGCCTCCCTGGGGGAGATGATCGACGGCCAGATCACCCTCACGAATATCAGCGAAGACAATCTCACTGTGACGATCGAGTCGGCTCTAGATGCCGCCATGGGATTCATGGCCAGCACACCAGAAGACGGCATCGAGGTGGCGCCTGAAGAGGAGTTCTCGTGGGGTCCGAGGCTCACGGCGCTGGCGAATTCGCCCGCGCAGCCCAGTGGTGAGGTGACCTTCGAGTACGACGATGTGACGGTTGTCTACGAGGTTATTGCCACGGTCGAGTGACCTGAGCCTCTTGACGATCTCTGTTCCGCTGGAAGCCCGGTGGGAGCCGCCACAGCCAAGATGCGCACCCACCATCAGGCCAAGGTCCACCAAGCGGACTGAAGCTCATTTCTCACGATCCTCATTCCATGCCTGGCCGAGACCCGGCAGATCCGGGAGCAGAGCAAATGGCGCTCCCGCCACTTCGCCATAGCGCAAAGTGGCACTCACGCCTGCCGCCTGAAAGCGTGACTTCATCAACTCGAGCTCGATCTCACCCAAGGAAGAGTCCCCCAATCCCTGACGAGAAGCTCGCAGGTGCACAGAGGCACAGTAGAGCAGCGGAGAGCCTGCGCGCAGGGGCGGAGTCAACACAAGCAGCGCGCTGACACCACCCGTCACCAAGCGGTGCAAGCGATTCCAAGCGGCACCACTGCCACCTCCCCAGTGCCAGTCGAGCACCACGAGATGAAATGCCTGCCAGCGAAGCGCGAAGTCGGCACAGCGAAGCGCCTCGTCGCGGCTCTCAGCCTGAATGTGGAGTAATCGGGAGAGATCTACGCCACTGTGATCTGCTGACGGCGCAGAGAAAGCTCCACCGTGCACCCAAGCCAAGCTACCCCCCTCGCGAGTCATGGACGCCGCAAAGGCCAAGGCGAGGCCGGTCTTTCCAGAAGATGGACCACCAGTCACCAATGTCAGAGCCCCACGGGGAAGCCCCTCGGGAAGTAACGAGTCCAGCTCTGCGATCCCGCTCGGCAGCACCCCATGTTCTGGGAGTGAACGAGCGACGGCCTCTGGAAAACGGCGAGAGATCAGCTCACGCAGGGCTCTGATGTCGCGCGAGTTGCTCATCGAAAATTGCGTGAGTTCAGGCCACACAAGGCCTGGATACGTTCTCCGACCTCAGCACCAGCCGAGGTCAACAGACTCCCCTGCCCCAGATCCTCGAACTCGAACGCCAAGACATGCACGACCCCATCACGCAGTTGAACCCGACCGCGACAGGCAAGAAAGCGAACCCGGCTCAACAGATGCTGGTGCTTCTCATAGGTCTCCCCACGCACGATCAGATTGGCAAATCCGTGTTCGTCTTCCAGTGTTATGAACACCGTCCCTTTGGCCGTTGAAGGACGCTGACGCGTAATGACGATGCCTGCGACCTGTGCCGAAGCCCCATCACGCATCTGCTTGAGTTGCCCGCTCGACACCACACCCCTATGCGCAAGTGCCTGGCGCACAAAACAAAGGGGGTGATCACGCGCTGAGAAACCACTGGTGACGTGATCCATGAGGTTGGTCTCCACAGGCGACAGCGGCGAGAAGCCCGGAAGCTCCTGCTGTCGGGGTGGGCCTTCCAGGGGCAGACGCTTCCGATAGCCAGCCACTTCCCATAAAGCCTGACGACGGCTGAGGCCAAAGCAGGCAAAGCCACCAGCATCTGCCAGCATCTCGAGCTTGTTGCGCGCGAGGCCTGTGCGCTCACACACGTCTAGAACCGAAAGAAACGGAGTCGTCCTCGCCTGCTCCATCACCTCACCGTCCCTCGGCCCCAGCCCCTTGACCTGCAACAGCCCAGCACGCAGACCGCTCTCACCCTCCAGGCGCCACTTCCAAGACGACTGATTGACACAAATGGGCAAGATGACCACCCCGTGCCTTCGAGCGTCACTCACCAGAGTGGCCGCACTGTAGAACCCCATGGGCTGGCAATTGAGCAAGCCTGCAAAGAAGGCCGGAGCGCGGTAGGTCTTCAGCCAGGCCGAGGCATAAACAATCAATGCAAACGAGGCGGCATGGCTCTCGGGAAACCCATAAGCAGCAAAGCCTCGCATCTGATCGCGGACCTTGCGAGCCATCTCTGAATTCAGACCATTGCGCTGCATGCCCTCGACCATCTTGGCAAACAGCTGCTCCATCTCTTCGGTAGACCGACGAAAGCCCATGACGCGACGCAACCGATCGGCCTCCGCTGGTGTAAACCCCGCCGTAGCAACCGCCATGCGCATCACCTGCTCCTGAAAGAGGGGAATGCCAAGCGTTCGTTTGAGGATCGGCTCGAGGCTAGGGTGAGCGTACTCCACGGGCTCACGCCCCTGCCTCCTGCGCAGGTAGGGGTGAACCATGTCGCCCTGGATAGGGCCGGGGCGAATCAAAGCCACCTCGACGACTAGGTCGTGGAAGCAGCGTGGTCGCAGTCGAGGCAGCGTATTCATCTGAGCACGGCTCTCGATCTGGAACACACCCACCGTGTCTCCTGCGGAGACCAGGTCATAGACCCGAGCATCGTCGTAAGTGAGGTCGGCCATCTGAAATGGCGTCTCGCGCTCGGCGAGCAACCGACTGGACTCTTCGATGACTGAGAGCATGCCCAGCGCCAACAGATCAATCTTAATCAGCCCTGCATGAGCCGCGTCATCCTTGTCCCACTGAAGAACCGTCCGGGACTCCATCGTGGCGTTCTCGATGGGACAAGCCTCACACAAGGGGTCCCCGCTGATAACAAAACCTCCACTGTGGATGCCCAAGTGCCGAGGAAGCCCACACAGCTTTTCGGTGTATTCGACGACCTGCTGGAGAGTCCGACTGTCCTCGGAAATACACTCATCTCCACCGGCACCAAACAACGCTCGAAGTTCGTCTACGCCACCGTGATGGGACATGACCTTCGCCATGCGGTCCAGCTGGTCGAGGCCCAGGCCGAACGCTCTGCCTACATCACGGATGGCCGAGCGAGGGTGGTAGGTGATGACATTGCAGACCATGGCAGCATGACGCCTCCCATAGCGCTCATAGACGAACTGAATAATTTCCTCACGCCGATTATTACTAATGTCGATGTCGATGTCTGGGTAGCCTCCGCGTGCCTCGGACAGGAACCGCTCGAACAAGAGATCGAGGTGGATAGGGTCCACCGCTGTGATCTGAAGGCAGTAGCAGACACAAGAGTTGGCGGCCGACCCCCGCCCTTGGCTGAGGATCCCGCGCTTTCGACATTCTTCTGAGATGTCCCAGACCACCAAAAAATACCCAGCAAGACCCATGCGACCGATCACATTGAGCTCATGGTTCAGTTGCTGCTTGATCCTGGGATCGTCTTCGAGCCGTGCGCCATATCGGAGCCGTGCCCCCAGCCAAGTCACCTCCTCGAGATAGCTCTGCAGGCTCTGCCCACGGGGCGATGGGTACACAGGAAAGGTGTAGGGGAGCTGAGAGAGATCGAACCGGCACTCCGCCGCCAGCTCCACACTCAAGCCCACAGCGCCGGGATCGTCGGCAAACAATCGAGCCATCACCTCGGGACCCTTGAGATGAAAGTGTGCATTGGGCAACAGACGGGTGCCCGCTTCATCGAGGGTCGTGTGTAGACGAATACAGCTCAAGACATCTTGTGTACGACGCTCCTCGCTGCGTGCGTAGTGCACGAGGTTGGTGGCGACTCTTGGGATCCGGAGGTCATCGCTGATGCGTTGGAGTAGGGCCTTTGACCACTGGTCTTCGGGCAGGAGGTGGTCGTGAAGCTCGAGCACAAAGCGGTCTCCCAGAGCATCTCGAAATCGCCCAGCCACATGGCGAGCACGCTGAAGACGCGCCTCTGGGCCGAGCGCACCCCTTGCTTCATCAACACTTAGATCCTGAGCCCCCAACCTCCCGTGAGAAAATAACTCACGGGACTTCTGGCCGGCCATCTCACAAGCCGAACGTCCCGCTGAAGCACGCCACGGCTCGTCTTCCAGCAGCCAAGATCCCAAGGGCTGGCCCCAGGGCCCACGAGGGCGACGAGTAGAGTCAGGAGCGACATCGATCCCCAGAAGTGCTCGATCGACCGGCCCGAATCGACCCCCCGAGAGGACCGTGAGGCCGGCGGATTTCTCGACGAGCCGGCGAAAGGGCAAGAAGGCCGAACCCTTTTCACAGGCCGTCCTCGACTCGCTCACTAGCGAACACAGGTTTCGCCAGCCCTCGCTGTCGCGCACGAGAGCGACAATGCGAGAACCATCGTCGAGTGTCAGCTCAGAGCCATAGATAGGCTTGGGACAAGAGGAGGAGAGGGCTCGACGACCAGAGAGGTCGGCGGACAGTTCATCAGATCGGCCTTCGTCGAGACGTCGGGTCTCGACCCACTGGCGAACCGCTGCATAGAGGCCATCGCGATCCGTAATGGCCAGCGCAGTCAGTCCCAGCTCACGGCCTCGTACGAGCAGGTCGTGAACGGCCGAGGCTCCCCGCTGGAAAGAGAACGCTGAGTAGGTGTGGAGCTCGGCATAACGTGCCGATGACAACGGGGAACTGTTTGCGGTTCGAGGCATCGAAGGCTTGCCCTAGGCTCTCAGTCAATCCACCCATCGAGGAACCAGCAGCGCTGACAAGTCTCGTAATAGACCTGAGCGATGGCCCCCTCTCCTTGGAGTTGAAAGTAGCGACGCTGCTGCTCGTGGTTCCACCAACCTGAAGACAGATCCCAGGGACCAAAGACCCGCTCTACCGTGCGGAGTCGATCGCCGACACGAAAGCGAAAGGGCTGCCCACTGGGCAAGAGTTCGACCTCAATGGGCCGAGGAGGGCTGAGCCGTCGGAATCCGGGCAACAGCTGCCCCCGGGATGGTCGAGCCTGGGGAACCAACCGAAAGCTCGAGGAGCCCGAGACACGAACACGCCCAGGAAACTCGCCTTCGGTAAGAGAACATCGAGACTCGGGCCAAACGTGAGCCTCCGCACGGAGCACGCCATGGCGCGCGTCACCCAGCTCTGCTGCCAGGTGCGCCAGCGTGACAGAGAGGGCCCCGGGCGCTGGAGAGCGAGGCCCCGTGACTCGTTGTTGTTCGCGAGGTCCCCGACCAACCTCCAAGGCCTCGAGCTGCACTCCAACAACCCCCTCCTTGAGCGTGAGGCGGTCCATCTCGAGCTTCAAGAGTCGGGACCAGAGAGGAGCCGAGGCGGTGGGAGACGCGGCCGACGTCTTGCCCACCCAAGGTGGCTCAGAGCCTTCGAACTCAAGACTCCACTGAAGAACCCGCGCCGCCAAGCCCTGCCCCGACAAAGACTCCAGAAGCTGATGCAGAGAAGGACGGAGCACAAAGGACAGAGCCTCGACATCGACCACGGGTGCGTCCATAGAACAGTGTGAGTGAAACCGTCGTGGCTCGGCGCTTGGTACCAAGGTGCAGCGATCTAGCCCCCGAGCCAGGCGATGGAGCACCAGTCCCTTGGGACCCAAGCGTCTGGTGACGGCGCTGGCATCCAGTGCGGCAAGCGCACCCATGCTGAGGATTCCGAGCCGCTTGAGCGTCGCAATTTCGACGAGGGCATCTGGGAGCAACTCGATAGGCATGGGGGCCAGAAAGTCCCGCTCCCGCCCCGCAAGCACCCGAATCCCAAAGGCGCAAACCCGCTCTCTATCATCAGCAACAACGACCTCGGCCACGCCACTGAAGTCGCTCCGACAGCCCTCCATAATGGCCGCGACACGACTGACGAATCGGCTGCCTGCCATGCCGACCCGCACGGGAAAGCCGAGATCGGACACCACTCGGCGCAGATCCTCGATAAAGCCTGCTTCGCCATCGTTCGGATAACGGCGTGCCAGACCCTGGTAGCTGGAATACAAGACGCCAGCCCCGGTCGTTTCGAGATGGGGGGCAATGGATCGGATGGCCGCCTCGAGATCTCGATGAGCCGCAGCCATGGCGCTGGAGTTGACTGGCCGGACACACAGCTCGGGGGCGATCGCCGTTGCTGTCGTCGAGGCCATGCCCCGCTTCACCCCATCGAGACGCGCAGCATGGGATGCCGCAACGATGCGACGTCGACCATCCCCCGGATCCACAAGAGCCAAGCCTCCTGGCGGCTCTCCCCCCAAGAGACCGAGAGTCGCCTGCAATCGGAAGTCAGGCACGTAGACACAAGCAATACGAGGACTTGATAGTGACACAATTACTGAACATACATTCAGTACTCTTGTGAGACAAGAATGAAAGCGAGCGAAAACCCACTGACCCGTGCTGTATAGACCCGTTACACAGGGGCCACTTCAGGGGCTGCTAGGCTGGGAGCATGCTTCTCAGTGGCCCGTCACACAGCGCCTCCCAGCCCACTGTTCCAATCACCTGTCTTTCTCGCTGAGCATCGTGGAACTGGAAATCAAGCTCACTGCCCTTCCAGGAGAACCCCTGGAGCCCTCGATCGTGCACACAGCAGCCGAGGACTCCATGAAGCTCCACACACCTGCCGAGACGATCGAGCTGGAGGCGCACTACTACGACGACCGAGACGGACTGCTGCGTGCAGCACGCTGGAGTGTTCGTGCTCGCCGGGAAGATCACCACATCGTGGCGACGGCCAAGGGCCCGGCACCAGGCGTGCTGGCTCGCTGCGAGATCGAGACGAAAATCGATCGCATGCCCTCAGTTGGCGACCCCCTGCCCTCTCCCCTGGCCGAGGCTCTAGCCCAAGCCGGAGTTCCTCTGTATTCGTGGCCTACCCTGGCCTTCAAGACACGCGTGAGACGAGTGGTTGTTCAAGCCAGCCTCTCAGGCACCACGAAAGCAGAACTGGCAATCGACCATGGCGAGGTCATCGCCGACCACCAGAGGCACCCTATCTGCGAGCTGGAGTTGGAATTAAAGCAGGGTGAGGCGATGGGACTCTTGCAGGGGGCCCTGGCTCTCGCCGATCAACTCCAGGTTCGACCGGGCGGCCGAAGCAAGGCTGCGCGGGGGCTTCAAATGCTAGGGCGACTGAACATCCCTTCGGGAGACGACCCCACGGACTGCGCTGCTCTGTGGTCGCGCTTCGAAGACCTGGAAGAACACCTTCGGGAGGGACGACATGAGTTCCTCGGCCACTACCTTCGGGTCGCTGACATGCTGACGAGCATCACCGCCCTCCCCCGCCTACAGATTGCGCAGGACCCCTTGTCGGGGCTCGACAGCCCAGAGCACGCCGCACAGCTCTGGCAGATCTTTGCAGCGGTCCAGCAAGCGTCGGGTGCGAACAGCCCGAGAACACCATAGAGTCATGGGGATGTCCCCCCGTCGAGCAGCCACCCCAGCCTTCCTCCTGATCTTCACCCTACTCGGGCTCTGTATCAGCTGTACGCGAGAGGCCCCTCCACCCACCCAGGCCGAACAAACGACCCCACCGAGTCAAGAGGTGCCCTCAGACTCACGACCCACAGAGTCGAACGACACAGACGAGTTGACCGAGGCCTCAGACGTCCCCCCCACAGAATCGAACGACACAGACGAGTTGACCGAGACCTCAAACGACCTCTCCGCACCACCCACAGGAGGGGTGCAGATCAAGCGTCTCGGCGCGCCGGGCCTACTGCGTTCCCAGGGCGACCCTGACAAAGCGGCCCGAGACCGGGGAGAGGGGCCCGTCGATCGGGCCAGCAAGAAGAAGAGGTGGCTGGGCATCAGCGTTGCAAACATGAAGCAACCCATCGCCGGAGCCCCCCCCGATGCACGCGCCATGGTGACCCGCGCCATACGTGGTTCTCCCGCACACACGTCGGGCCTGCAGCGCGGGGACTGCATCGTCGCAGCCAACGGCAAGCCAGTGACCCGCTACCAGGACTACCTAGACGTCGCCCGAACGCTCGAGATCGGGGACTCCATTTCCCTCGACCTACTGCGTGACGGCCAAGAGATTACGGCCTCTGTGACCATGATCGAGCGCCCAAAGAGTCTCAACTCCTGGCGCCGAGACAAGTTCCCAGGCACCAAAGCCTTTGACTTCGACCTACCCTCGCTACGCCCAGCATCGGGCAACCACAAAGCTGGGACAGGAACGAACGGAGATCAACTGCTGTACTTTTGGGCTACCTGGTGCGGGCCGTGCCGAAGAACGAGCCCTCAGGTCGACAAGTTCTACAAAGAAGCGGGAGCACAGACCCAAGTCGTCGCTATCTCGAGCGAAGACAAAAAGACCCTGAACGCCTTTCTGACACGAAGCGACTACACCTACCCCGTCGCACACGACAATCGGGGGGAGCTGAAGCTGGACTACGAGATCAACAAGCTCCCCACTATTGTTCTGATCGACTCCAGCGGGACTGTTGTCTCCTGGGACTACGGGCTCGGAGGTGTTCAGCGCGTCTTGAGTCGCGCTCGAGACCGTCTTAGCCCCTGAACACCACCCAGGCTTGCCACAAGAGGGCAATCTCTGGTGCAATGTTCCACTGGAGCCGCAATCATGAATCATCCATCTCGTCTCTCTGCCGAGTCCACCACCGAGGCCATCAAGGAGCGGATCCGTGCCGCACTGCCCGAATCGGTAGTCGAGGTCTCCGGCCAGGGTGGCCACTTCACCATCTCCGTGGTGTCCAATCAGTTCGAGGGCTTGGCGATACTCAAGAAACAGCGCCTAGTCTATTCGGCCATCAAGGACCTGATGGCGGGAGATGACGCGCCGGTGCACGCTGTAGACCGTCTGGTGACCCTAACACCGGGCGAGAGCGGCACCTGATCGCCAATCGGGCCCCTGCGGTGCATTCACTGGGAGCACTCTGCTACTCTCTCCTTGAACGGATGGAGCCTGACGCATGGAGGTAAAGATCTACGGCGTCCGGGGCTCCGTTCCCACCCCAGGGCCATCGACCGTTCGCTACGGTGGAAACACAGTCAATGTCGGGGTCACTCTTGCCGACGGAACTCGGCTGTTCCTGGACGCAGGCACCGGCATCCGACAGTTCGGACGAGACCTCCTGGCCAGCGGCCACCGCGGTCCGGTTCATTTCCTGCTGAGCCATCGACACTACGACCACATCATTGGCCTTCCGTTCTTCGAGCCCATCTACCGACCCGACTTCGAGATGATCATCTACCCCGTCAAGGGAGAGATGACTGAGCGCCGAAAGCCCCGAGCCGAGATCTTCGATGGCATCCACACGCCCGTGCGGCTCGATGACCTCCCCAGCAAGCGCACCTATGTTCCTGACACCGAAGAGGCCTGGACGATCGGCTCGGCTCCGGGCTCTAGAATCCCCCTCAATCATCCGGGAGGAGCGCAGGGCTTCCGCATCGATGATGGCGACGGCTCCAGCCTGGTTCACCTCACCGACAATGAGCTAAATCCTCCCGGCTCGCGCACGACGACCCCAGAACAGCAAGCTGAGTTTGCCCGTGGCGCTAGCCTCCTCATCGCCGATGCCCAGTACCTCCCCGAAGACCTCCCGGCCAAGAGCGGCTGGGGACACTCCACTGTCCCAGAAGTCCTACAGTTGGGGCGAGCAGCAGATGTAAACTCCCTGCTCCTCTTTCACCACGAT
Organism: Deltaproteobacteria bacterium; assembly: GCA_002724675.1. Lineage (GTDB taxonomy): Bacteria > Myxococcota_A > UBA796 > UBA9615 > UBA9615. The sequence goes on from PBPL01000009.1 coordinate 17,140, forward strand.
CCCGATCGCGATGACGCGGCCCTCGACAAGATCCAGGAACAAGCCACCGAGTTTGCCGAGGCCGAGCTGAGCCGTGGACCGGCCCTGGTTGCGGCAGAAGGTATGACCTTCCAGTTGGGCGCCGACTCCTGTTCGCTGGTCGAAGACAGCGACAGCTGATCGTTCCGCTGGTCAGAAGCCGAAGCTAACCTCGCCGCCCCCCACAATCGACCAGCCCCCGGACCAGCTCGCGCCCTCGCTGTAGGCCACGGGCAACCCATCGAGCCCGGCGAGGCCCTCTTGCGTCTTGGGAAGTGTCATTCCCTCGATGCGCGCGACCTGAACCGAGCCATCCAACCGCAGCGGCCCCTCAAGCAGCGGCAGGTTGGGGCCCGACAGGCCCACACCGAACGCAGCAGAGTGGATGTCCCCATCGAGAAGTGCAGAGGGACCGCTCGACGGGCGGAGCATGGCTGGGCGATAGCGATAGCCAGCCCGCAGGACTAGAGCCAAGGGCCGGCTCGCCCCAGGCAGCGCACGCTCCGGAAGACGTCCTTCGAAGCCCAGAGCCAGGTCCCAGGTATCCCGAAAGTGCTCCTCGCTAATCGTTCGCCCTCCCACGACCGGATACGTCCCCGCCAACCCCTCCACAGTGGAGACAATCTCGAACGTCTCGGCACCCGCTTCCTCGGGGTCCAGAACCCGACCGTAGCTGGGAACTAGCTGAGACCAGCCCGACCAGGTCACGTCCAACGCGATGGCAAACTGTGGGCGATCCCAAGCGAGGCCCAGAATCACTCTGTGCGGATCGTAGAAATCCACCAGACCGAGCCACACCAGCGCCTGTATGTGCTCCACCACCGAGAACAGCGACGACAACTCCCCCAGACCTGCCACATCAATCTGCAGCTCGATGGGCGCGATATCCACCCGCATCTCATTGGCCCAACTGACGCCCAATCGAAGCCCAGAGAGCGCTCCCACGAGGGTTCCGAGATCAAAGGTCAAGCCAAGGTGGGGGCGGAAGCGCGCCCGGGCAGAGAGAGCGACATCGCGCAGGATGACGCTCACGTCCGTGCCGGTGTCCACAGTTCTGCCTTCGAGAGCGAGGTCGATGCCGATTCTGCCAATGGGGTGGGCCGACACAGAAGCACCCAGCCACAGCCCACCTCGCATGGCCTGCTCTTCAGTGACTCCCTTCCTCCCTGGGATCCCCCGTACGGGCAGGCGCACGGAGGGACCGGCCCAAGCAACGGTGCGCGCAAAGCGATTCTGCCAACGAACCGCATACGGCTTCCAGGGATCCTTCGTGTCGTGCCAATAGATGTACGGGATCGGCACATCCACCAGGACCCCGGCGCGCACCCAAGGCCCCAAGGTCTTGACGAGGCCAGCCGCCACGCGATGTGGCGCCAGTGCTTGTTCAGGGAGGCGGAGGTCCTGATCGCCCGTCGGCACGACACCTTCGACCTCATCCAACGAGATCACTCCGCCCAGGTACCCAAACCGGAACGAGTCATGGGGTGCTAGCCCCAAGGCACCCGGGTTGCCCGCCACCGCAGAGGCACCGTCTTCGAGCAGAGAACCGGCCCCCGCTCGACCCGCGTCAGCGACAGAGCGTCCGTAGAGTTCAACAGAAGATGCCCAGGACTGCTCAGCGCTGCCCAGCAGCACAATCAGGATCACCAGAAGGCAGGTAGACAGGCCATGAACGAGCCTGGTACTCCGAGAGGTCACCACCTCGGTCTCAGGCTCCCGGATCATCCTCACCGGGCAGGGGCCGCCCCCCGTATGGCGGCATGTTGTCGTGGTCGGGCACCTCCCAGTTGAGACGCCAGAGGCTGCCCGCCCCATCCACTCGCATGGTCTCACCCGAAATGAAGGCAGCTCCAGGCGAGAGCAGGAAGCAAACGGACGAGGCCACCTCTTCCTCAGTGCCGAGTCGCCGAGCCGGAATGTTCTCGCGAGCCGCTAGGAACACCGGCTGAAAGAAGGGCCCGTAGGTGTCGAATCCCGAGGAGAAGATGGTGCCCGGTGCCACGGCATTGATGCGGACGCCGCGATGGGCCCACTCCACAGCCAACGTCTTGGTGAGGTTGTCGACACCCGCACGCGCTGCGCCGGTGTGAGCCATGCCAGGAAAGCCTCGCCACATGTCAGCCACGATATTGACGATGCTCCCACCGTGTTCTTCCATCCACTGACTGAAGGCCTCGCGACAGCACAAGAACGTCCCGGTCAGGTTGGTCTCAATGACAGCGTTCCAGCCCTTGGTTCGGATCGCTCCAGCCGGGCTGGGGAACTGACCTCCCGCGTTGTTCACGAGAAAATCGAGGCCACCAAACTCGCTCACAGCATGTGCGATGAGCGCCTGGACCTGATCCTCCTCACGAATGTTGCAGGTCTTCGTGTAGATCCGTCCTGCGGTCTCGACTCCCGACACATCAGCGGTCAGTTCCGCTGCAGCCTCCTGGAGTCGTTCCTCCTTGCGGGCAGCGATCAAGACCGTCGCTCCCAGCTCGAGAAGTTCACGCGCGATCGCCTTGCCGATGCCGCTTCCACCACCTGTAACGATGGCGACACGATCCCGATAGAGGCCAGGTCTAAAGACAGAGGGGGGTGCCATGGCGGCACATGGTACCAGCGAAGACTCACACGGGAAGCCCAAGGCCGGAGTAAGCCCTCTCAAGGGCCCGCTGGGACGAACTCAGCCGCTAGTTGCCGGACTCCGCACCACTTCGAGACAGTGCCGCTAGACGTTGGTCTACTCGCGCCACCTCGTCCCCTTGCTCCACATAGTCCCAGAGCACCCGGGCCAGCTCGAGCGCTCCGCGGGCCTCGTCGTGACGGCCACTCAACTCGGCCAGCTCGGCGGCAGCTTCCGCCGAGAGAGCGACGTCCTCTGGTGGAGATGCCCGCTCCCCAATGTGCAGACGCGCCGCATCCAACATCTGCGCGTAGCGTTGCCAGTCCTCCTCCAGAGCCGAGGAAATCATGCGAAACACCTGCAGCTTGCACAGCCAAGGTTTTCGCCTCGAGTCCAGTTCCGGAACATCCAGATCGACCAATGTGTCACGAAAGCTGTCCCAGTCCCGACGACGCACATCGATGAGCGCAACCCCGAGCCCCGAGGCCACCGCGACTGGAGAGTCCACCCGCTCGAGCAGAATCCAAGCGCGCTCAAATCCGGGGCGAGCAGCAATAAAGTCTCCGCTCACGTAGTCCACGGTGGCCAACCCGCTCAGCGATGCGGCCATACCCGAGCGATGTCCCAATTCACTAAAGGTGTCGAGCATCCCCTCGTACAGTTCCCGTGCCACTTGAAGCCGCCCCGCTCCTCGCGCCAAGTTGGCCAAGCCCAGCGAGCACTCTGCGGCACCCACCTCGTCGTCCAACTCGATGTAGGAGCTCTTGGCCTCCTCGTACAGACTGCTGCTGCCACGAAAATCCCCGTCCTCCAAGCGAAGCTCTGCAAGGCTCTGCAACAGGCTCGGCTCCCGCACAAGGTTGTCCTGCGAGGCCCTCTCTAGTGCACGTTCGAGAAAGAGCCGCGCACTGGCAGGGTCCCCCTCCATGCGAGCGACAAAGGCTTGGGAACCTAGGGCCTGAATCCATCGAGACGGCTCGCTCCCGGCGCTCCTGTCTTCCGCTTCCTTCGCCAATCGCCCCGCCTCACCGAGCCGACCCAAATGGCCACAAGCCTTCGAACGAACAAGGAGGCTCTCTGTCCAGCGCGGGTCCGCCCCTGGAGTCGACGCACTGGTGAGAGCCCGCTCGCGCGCTACCGAGACACTCTCGGCCCGGGCGAACTCGCAGCGACCAAGCAACTCCTCCGCCGCCTGCTGCAAGGAGACCAAGCCCAACTCGGTCGCTCCAGCGGCAATTTGGTGGCGACCCAAGCGCTCCAAGACACCCGGTGCGCTGGCCGCATACCGCGCGCTCAACATCGCCCCACAGGCGGCGTGAGCCGCATCCCAGCGGCCTTCGTCCCGTGCACGGCGAGCGAGGCTGTGCCGAAGCCGCTCGTGAGCAAAGACCCAACCGCGCGCCGAAGGGCGGGCGAGGCCTCCGTTGAGCAAAGCGTCCACGAGCGACGGAAGCGCACGCACGCCCAGCTCTCCGCACGCATGATTCCACTCGAGCACGTCGACCTGCATGCCCAGAGCGGCAGCGACCTCGAGACTCTGCCAGGCGTCCTCCCGGTGCTCAGCAAGGAACGAACTCAGGCGATTCAACCAGGCCGAGTGCAGGCCGGACGGGACGGACGTCATGCCATCCCGCACCGAGAAACCCGCCTCACTCGGATGCAGTGAACCCGACTCGACCCAATCTGCCACCACCTGGGTAATGAACAAGGGGCTGCCCCTGGCTCCTTGCTGGAGCAGGCCAGCTAGATCAGGGTCGAGACCCAAGACATCGCGAGCGAGTCGTCCACAGCTGGCGTCATCCAGAGGCCCGACTCCCCTGCGCTCCACGCTGGGGTTGCTTAGCAGATCCTGGATCCGGCGCATCTCGGCGGGCCGACTCTCCAGAGACTCGTCTCGCACCGTCGCCAGCACCAACAGCGGCCCGATCCAGGCAGGCGGCTGATCCAGGAGGTACTCGAGCAAACCAAGAGCCTCCGCCCCCCACTGAATGTCGTCGATCCACAAGAGGACAGGACGCTCCAGAGTCTTGCGGCGAAGAAACCGATACAGAAGAGCATGGCGAGAACGACCATCGGGCCGCCTGGAAGCCACCGCATCCGCAGTGGCCAGGTCACCAGCAATCAGCTCGGACAAGAAGACCGCCTCGTCGGGGTCCACATCAGGCCCCGAGCTCAAGGCTGTGGTCACCCTATCCCGTAGTTCATCGCCAGAGAGCCCCTCACAGCCCAAGCTCGCGCGGACCATGCCGGCAAGCCCCGTGGTCGGCCCGGGCACCGGCTCATAGCGGACCTTCAAGATGGTGGCGGCCCCCACTTCATCGGCGCGCTGGCACACATATTCGGCGACTCGGCTCTTGCCGAGACCGGCCCCGCCATCCAGCACCACCACTCGTGGCTCCGCACGAGTCCAGACATCCAACAGTGTGCTCCACAGGGCATCGAGTTCGTCCTCTCGACCCAACACCGGCAGGCTGCGCAGACCAAACAGGTTTAGGCCCACCCCCAGGACATCCCGCGCCGGCGGCTCCGCTCGCTTTCGGGGCTTCCACGTGGACGGAACAGGGGGCATTCCCCAGACCACCGAAGTCCCCAGCTCACTCAACACGAAGGCTGCATCGGCGGCGCGCTGAAATCGATCGGCCGGGTTCTTGGCCAGCAACGTGGTGATCCAGTCATCGAACCCCGCCGGCACGGCAAGCCTAGGCTCGAGAGTCGGCACCTCATCATTGAGATGGGACCACACTGCGGCATAGACCGTGTCGGTTGCAAAGGGCCGCCGACCCACGACCAGCTCGTAGGCGATGCAACCGAGCGCATAGAGGTCCGTCCAAGGACCAAAGTCCCGCCAGCTGGCACGATGTTGTTCAGGCGCCATGTAGTCCGGAGTGCCCACCCCCCCGTCTTGCCCCAGCTCGACCCCTGCCCCCAGCGCGTGAGCGATTCCAAAGTCGGTGAGCCTCATCCCCGGATGACGATTTTCCTCGCCCGCAAAGAGGATGTTGGCGGGCTTGAGATCCCGGTGAACTAGGCCCCGCGAGTGGGCGTGAGCCAGCGCGTCCAGTAGAGCTAGGAGGATGCTAAGCACCTCAGGCCACGTTCTCGTCTCACCGATGGTATCCAGAGAGCCGGCGCCCAGATACTCCAGCACCAAGTAAGGGCTTCCTGAGACCAGACGGCCGCCCGATGCCTCTGCAGCTTGATCACTCACATCACCAAAGCCGAAGACCTCTGCAATGCGAGGGTGGTCCAAGCCCGCCATCGCGCGGACCTCGTTGCGGAATGCGCGAACCGCACGCTGGTCTCGGGCCTGGTGGGTGGTGATCAGCTTGATCGCGACCGGGACCCCATGATCGGGCTGCTCGCCCCGCCAGACCTCGCCCATACCTCCTTCTGCCAGGGGCTCGAAGAGGACAAATGACCCCAGGGGGATGGATGATGTCGGACTCGAGGTGCCCACCAGAACAGGAAATCACCGCAGGGCAACCGGTGTCCAGCCCCAGCTACTGCAGAGAGGGCGCTTTTCATTCTCCGCAGGAACCGCTATCAACAATCAGTCATGGCTCCACTCCCCACGTTCGCACTCTCGATGAGGCCTCCCCGAGGCGCCCTAAATCGGCCAGGTCTGCTGGCAGCAGCGCTCGGCCTCCTCTACCTGCTGACCTCAGCGACCGGGGCGTTCGCGCACCCGACCGTGGGCAAGCCGACCATGCCCAAGCTGACCGAGAAAGAAGAGGAGAGAGTCCGTCAGGGCAAGCTCGTGCTCCGTACTCAGCGCGACGAGAACGCCGAAGGAGCCGCGTTGATCACGGGCGTGATCGAGATCGACGCCACGGCAGAGGCGACCTGGAAGATCCTCACCAACTTCGAGTCCATCCCCGAGTCCAGCAAGGCTGTCAAGGAGGTGGGACGCTACCTGGACAGACCCAACAGTGATGGGTCCAAGGTGGTCAACCTTCGTTATCTCGTGAAGGTCGCCTGGGTGTCGATTGTCTATCACGTCCACCACGATCTCTTCCCTGCCCAGCACTACCTCCACTGGACGCTGGACGAAGCGAAGGAGAACGACCTACGACAGACCATCGGCTCCTTCTCGCTGTGGCCCGGGTCCTCTGCTGGAAAGATTCGCTTCCTGTACATCACGACCGTGGACACTGGACGCAACATCCCCGAGTGGGTCGAGGAGGAGCTGACCGAGTCCTCCCTCAAGCGCTACCTGCTGTACGTCAAGAAGCGAGCGGAGCAATAAGCCTGGCCTCAAGCCACCCGCGCTCCCCATGACCTGGCTGCCTCCCAACCTCCCTCTCGCCCGCATGGACGGCCAGGCCAGCGTGCTCGACGACTACGATGGGCAGGTCCTGCTCGTAGTCAACACAGCCAGCCAATGTGGCTTCACACCTCAGTACGAGGGGCTGCAAGCCCTGCATCTCCGCTATCACGACCAGGGGCTGGCCGTGCTCGCATTCCCCTGCGATCAGTTCGGCAACCAAGAGCCCGGCTCCGGCGAAGAGATCGCCGCATTCTGTCGTGATCAGTACCGAGTCTCCTTCCCGGTGCATGAGAAGACGACAGTGAACGGGTCCCAGGCACACCCACTCTTTCGCCACCTCAAGCAAGCCGCGCCCGGACTGCTGGGGAGTCAGGGCATCAAGTGGAACTTCACCAAGTTTCTGGTCAGTCGATCGCGCGAGGAGGTCCGACGCTACGCACCGACGACCTCCCCGTCAGCGATCACCAGCGACATTGAGGGCTTCCTCACCCAGGCTTCGCTTGATCTTGGGTCCCGAGGGGAGTGACGGAGCGTGACTGGTTTCTCGGAGCGGGTGAAGGGACTGCCCTTTCTGGGCATCGGGATCTCCACAGAATACGGGGCTGCCGAGACCCCCGGTTCTCTGGAGCCCGAAGAGTTACGCCAAGCCCGACCCAGCTACGCCTCTTTTCTCGAGATGGGCGTCGAGACTCGCAAGGGCCTGGATTCGGCTGCGGAAGCCTGGCTCCACAAGGGGCTTCCCTGCACGTACCACTTCTTGGACCTGAATCTCAGTGAACCTGAGGACTTCGACGCGGCTTGGATGGCCCAGGCCGCGGCCCTCGCCGAACACATGAAGCCCGCCTGGCTCTGTGGCGATGCCGGACTCTGGCACTTTGGGCACCGAGAGCCGGCACAAATGCTGCTACTCCCTCCCATCCTCACCGACGAGAGCGCTTCGGCGCTGGCAGAAGGCATCGTCCGGCTTCGGGACTCGCTGGGTTACGAGGTCCTGCCAGAGAACCCACCCGGCGTCGCCTACATCGGCGATCTGCACCTGTTGGACTTCTTCGCTCGAGTCTGCGATCGAGCGGACACGGGCATGCTGTTGGACTGCGCGCACCTGGCCATCTATCAGCGACTGCACGAGCACCCGCCCATGACCGGCTTGGACGGCTTTCCTATGGAGCGGGTCATCGAGGTGCACGTCGCCGGCGCAGAGATTCGGGAGCATCAAGGGTTTGAGTACGTGGAAGACGACCACTCGATGGCGGTCTTGCCCGAGACCTGGCTGCTGCTCGATCAGGTAACAGCACAGGCGAAGGAGCTCCGGGCCGTTGTCTTGGAGTGCGAGCGAAACTCCCTGGATGAAGCCATCGCCGGGTTCCAGTTGCTGGAAGCACGCCTGGAAGACACCGCGTTCGGTCGCAAGAGGGCCCGGGGGCTACCGTGACGGCTCGGGCTCTGCAACAGGTTGCTGTCCGAATGCACCACGACCCTCAGTTCGTGGAGCAAGTGTACGACGACCGAGATCGCGCGCTCGCCGACGAGGATCTCGGCCCCAGTGAGCGTCTGCTCCTCACTCAGCCCGACCGACGAGCCTGGGGCGCTGACGCTGAGCGACGTCAGCGGGTCCTGAGCGCCCTAGAGTTGGAATTCTCTGCCTGCTGCGCCATGGCTGAGCAGGCGACTGGCGGTCGAGACTGTCTCTTGGGGTTCTTCAGCTCAAGTGCCTTTCATCAATGTGTCCGGTCCTTCCAGCCTCTTGTCTTCGCCTTCGGCAGGTACTTGGTCGGGAGGAGCCAAGAGGGCCTATTCGGTGGCAACAAGGTAGCCGCCCTAGCTCGGCTCGAGCTGGCGGCAGCCAAGGTGCGACGCACCGAGTCACCCAGCCCCCCCACAGAGGGCGCCTTCGGCCCATTGGTGATGCTGCGACGAGCGCCGTGGATCGAGCTCCTAGAGTTGCCAGAAGGAACGCTGCAGCTGTTCCAGGCCATGGGACCAAGGCGCACAGCGGCGGGCCCGAGCCAACTCCCCAGCCTCAGCAGCGACACCTCGGAACACCTGATCATCGAGCGTGCTCAGCCGGACGGAAGCCTATCCATTGGCTATCTCCCAGAAGCTCTATTTACGATCCTCACGACGGCTGGAGAGGGGGTCCCGCGCACGGCCCTAGTGGCCTGTGCTCGAGCCGAAGGAGCAGAGCCCCCCCAGGACGAGGAAGTTCTCCAATCGCTGGAGTCTGACCGACTGCTAGTGCCACTCTCCGATCGCTAACCAGGGCATCTGCTCCAGCCGCCATGCCGCGACGACCGAGGGGGGCAGGCTGAGTCTACGGAGTGCAGGGGTAGAGGCCCGGCGAGCGCTGATCCGACCCGTCTGGGGAGCCCAACAAAGCCATACCGTCTCGTGGGTCATCCATCTCGAGGTTCCCAGGTCCCGCCAGGCCGCAGAGTTGCTGTCCGAGACGAACCGCGACAGCACGGTCATCGGCCAATAGGACCAGAGCCCTTGCCTCTGAGGTGCTTCGGGTCCAGGGAGCCAACTGAAAGTCCCCCACTCCCCCCATCGTCTGCGACGCACGGAGAGTCCGTTCCACCCTCGCGATCCACTGGGCATCGCCCTCCGCAAAGATCAAGGTCGCGCCGGATGAGAGCGACGAAGTGTCCTTAGCCAGCAAAGCTTCTTCACCAGCGACGACTCGGTCGAGCACCACTGGGAACAAGTCCGCACGGGAACCAGCTTCCGCACGCTGGGACTCCGACTGCACATAGCCCACAAGGCCCCAAGGGGCCCGGTCCGGCGAGAGCATCCCGGCGACCTCTCGAACCGTGGCCAACTGCAGAAGCGAGTCATGCGGCTCCTGGAGCGGCCGACGATACGAATCAACTCCCGAGCGCACAGCCACGGCCAGCCCGCCAATCAGCACGACTGACATTAGCCCTGCGCGCCAGCGGACATCCCACGTCCGGCTCCGGTCCAGCACCCGGACCATCGACATCACCAGCGTGACGCCCACACAGCATGCTAGCCAGGGCACGAGGTGTCGCCCGTGCCAGTTGTGGACCTGTCGGCTCAGCGAAGCCAGCGCCATCAAGACGACAACGGAAGCCGCCACAGCAATCCCCAGCCGACCCGCTACACGCTCCACTGGGCCCGGCTGTCGACCGAGAGAACAGCCAAGGCACAGGCTGAGCCCCGCCAGCGCCAGGCACCCATGAGCCACCTGCACCTGTCCAAAGAGTCCCACAGCCGCTGACCAGAGACCGCCGTCCGGCCCTGGCGTCGTCGAAGCAAGAGACTCCAGCACATCCCCTTCGAACCGCCCCGGCGGCAAGCCCAGCAAGTACAGCCCATGGGGAAGCAGCACCACCAACGCCACCGCAGCGGCCAGAAACACCGGAGAGGACAGACTCCACGGAGCCGGGCGGCCCCGAGAGCCCCAACGAACCAACAGNCCAAGCGCAGCAAAGGACGACAACGCATAGGGATGGTTCATGGCCCCAANAGCCANGGCCAGTCCAAGCAAGACCGCACCACTNCGTCGNTGCTCGTCCGCAGTGAGCACCCAGAGAAAGCCCAACANCGCGAGGACAGACCACTCGGGGCCNAAGTAACCNTGATGNCCCCACAAGTAGTTGAGCAAGAGCTCGGGATCGCATGCGACCAGAAGACCCGCAAGAAAGGCCCCCATAGCGGAGGCCCCCAGGACGACACCCCGCGCAACCAACAGCACGGCCAGGAAGACCAACGGTGCCACCAGCGACTGCACCACGGCCCGTCGCCGAGCGTAGCCTTCGAGCCCATCGACAGGCGCAAGGGTCAGGGGCACATACGACAAGGTGCGGCCATAGCCGAAGCGTGGTGTGTCAGTGAAGAACGGACCGTGACCATCCCTCACCTTCAAGCTAGCGACGATGGGATCGGTTGCGTCGGTGGACACATCGAGCAAGGGCACCAGGGGCAGTCGCAGCGACAGGCCCACGGCGAAGAGGACGACCGCCAACACAAAGAGCAGGATGTATTTGGTGGCTCTCGCTGAGGAGTGCACGGTCGCGAGGGGCTCGGCCCGAGATGCCCGTGGAGCTCGTTCAGCCGGGTCCATCGGACGAACCGAGTTCCCGGAGCCAGCTCTCCAAGAGCGACAGATAGGCATCGCCAGCCTGGGTCCAGGTGCTGTTGTGTTCACCGGCAGGAACAGAGAGGAACGAGACGGCCAAGCCCGCGGTCTGTGCAGCGTCCCGGAGGCGCTCGCCCATAACGTACGGGACTACCTCGTCGGCATCTCCGTGCACGAGCAGGACCGGGGCTCCCACGCTGCCAATCTTCTGCTCCGAGTCGAAGTCATAGGCCACCAGCTGCCTCGCCAGCGGAATGCCTGTGCCTGCCGCCATGTCACCCAGGGATGTAAAGGTCGACTCAGCAATCAAGCCGTCCACTTCTTCACTCGCGGCCAGGCCAATGGCTACCGCCCCCCCCAGGGACCGCCCGTGCACGACCACCCGCTCTCCCAACTCGGCGGCGAGGCGACGAGCCTCCAGCAAGCCAGCCCGAGCATCCAGGGCGAGCCCCTCCTCAGACGGCGTCCCCTCGCTGTTCCCATAGCCCCGATCCTCCACAGCCAATACAGATGCCCCCATCCGATGAACGAGAGCACACCACTCGAGACGGCCCGACATCGTGCCCCCGTTGCCGTGAAAGGTCACAATCGTCACCCCCAACCTGGGAGCAGACTCAGCACGAGGCATCCACCAGGACTGAATGGCGACGCCGTCTTCTGTAACCAGCGGTCGCTCCACAAAGGGGATGCCCAAAGCAGAGGGGTCGCGGTCCTGTCCCGCCTCGGGGTGAAACAAGAGCGCGTCCGTCATCCAACGAAAGGGACCGATCACCGACAACCCCAATACAACTAGCGCCACCACGAGCCCGGTCGCCAGCGAACGTTGGCCAGGGCTCTGAGACACTTCACGATGACCCGTTCAACCGCGGCAGAACAAACTTGCGCAGGTGGGCGCCAAGAGGCACGTCATTTTCACTGAGATGAATGTTGTCGCCGTTGACAAAGTTGGGCGCCGAAGAGCCGGTCCACACCCGGTCCTCGCCGTGAAGCAACCGGGTCGTGATCATGCGGAAGGATGCCCGGGCGGCCAGGTTGACCACCGCGTTGCGCCCACGGGGCTTGTAGCACTCCCAATACAGGGTTTTCATAGGACTCAGAGGGGTCACGAACGTCTGGAAGAAGTTCACTCCCCCATCATCCATCTCAGCCGCCGTCGCATACATGTGAATGTCTCGATCAGCTTCTTCGATGCGAACAGTCACCCGCCGCTCGTCTTCGGCGACCACCTTGGACGGAAAGGCAGTCCCCGGCTGATGCTGGTTGTCCCGAAACAGGCGGTAGATGCCGTAAAAGGGTGCGTAGAGCGTGTGGTACTGGAAGTGGGCGTAGTCCACCGATGAGAACAGCGCCATGTAGAACGGACAGTCAAACGTAATGCGGTAGAGCGAGATGCCCTCGAGCACCTCCTCTGGCAACTTGGCTCGGGCGGCCTCGACGTCCTCAGGATCCCCCAACCACGCAAAGACGAGATCGCCCGCCATGAGCGCGCCAAAGCGCTTCAGTCGACAGGGCTGGGGCTTGCGCAGAGTGGGCTGATCGACCACGTCCCCAGTGTCCAGGGCGTACTTCCAGCCGTGGTACCTGCATCGGACCGCACTATCGCCGACCTTTCCCAAGGTGAGAGGAAGCCCCAGGTGAGCGCAAGAGTCGTCAAAGACCCGCGGGTTCCCGTCGTTCCAGAACACCGCGAGCTTCCGACCCATGGCAGGCACAGACAGCATCCCGGCCTTCCTCAATTCGGCGCGTGTCGCAACCGGGAAGGGCAGATCCGAGAAGGCGGAGAGGTCGAGATCTCGGGGTATCACAGACCCAGATTAGCAGCGTGGCAGCACAAACTTCCTCAGGTGGGTGCCAAGGGGGAGGTCCGTCTCGCTCAGGTGGATGTTCTCACCGCGCACGAAGTTGGAGCTGGCGATGCTCGTCCAATCCCGGTCCTCGGTATCCAGCAGGTGCACGACGACACTGCGAAACACCGTATTGGCTACCAGGCGGGTCAGCGGGTTGGAGCTACGGGCCTCGTAGCACTCCCAGTACAGGGTCTCGTGGGGTCCCTGGGGAGTCACGAAGGTCTGAAATCGGTTGACGCCCCCCTCGTCCTCGAAATCGGCACACGTAGCGTAGAGCCGCAGGTCTCGGCGCGCCTCCTCGAGCCGGATGTGCACCACATTGTCGGCCTCCTCCACCACGGTCCAGTGAAAGGGCTGCCCCGGCAGATGAGCGTCCCGACGAAGGCGTCGATAGATGGCATAGACCGAGCTGTAGAACCGATGTTCGGCAAAGTGGGCATAGTCCACTGCGTTGAAGAGAGCCAGATAGAACGGGCACTGGAACTTCACTCGATGAAGGACGAAGTTCTCGGCCACGTCCGGCGGTAGCTTGCAGCGGATCTCCTCTTCGGCCTCCGGGTCTCCCATCCATGCGAACACCAGCCCGCCAGCAACCAAGGCTCCCCAGCGCTCCAGACGGCATGGACGTGGCTTACGAAGTGTCGGCTGAGCCGCCACCTCTCCGGTATCCGTAGCAAAGGCCCAGCCGTGATAGCGGCAACGCACAACGGAGCCCTCCAGCGAGCCCAGCGAAAGGGGGAGCCCCAAGTGGGCGCAGGAGTCCAGGTAGACGCGGGGCTTCCCGCCATTCCACAGCACAAGGAGTTGCCGGCCCATGGCGGAGATCGACAGCCGCTGACCGGCCCGCAGTTCCTTGACGGTGGCGACCGGAAACGGAACGTCTGCGAAGGCATCGAGATCGAGGATCGGCGGAATCAAGGGGCCTATTGTAGCTTCCCACCGTTCCGCGATAGCATCCGCCGCCTATCTTCCCCTTTCCGTTCTCATAGAGGAGCCCTTGTGATGGCAACGACACTCCAGCCCGGCGATCCCGCCCCCGACTTCCAGCTTGAGTCCGACGACGGGGGCACCGTGTCCCTAGAGAGTCTCAAGGGTAAGAAAGTCGTCTTGTACTTCTATCCCAAGGACAACACCCCGGGCTGTACAGCCCAAGCCTGCGAGTTCCGAGATCAGCTGAATGTCTTCGAAGAGAACAACGCAGTGATCCTGGGAGTGAGCAGGGACAGCCTTGCATCACACTCTCGGTTCCGACAGAAGTTCGATCTCAACTTCCCGCTCCTCACGGACCCGGAGGCAGCAGTACACCGCGCCTACGGAGCCTGGGGCGAGAAGACCATGTACGGAAAGACCACTGAAGGCGTGCTTCGCACCACCGTCATCATCGATGAGGAAGGACGAATCGTCTCTCAAAAGCAGCGCGTGAGGGCGAAGGGCAACGCAGAGAGAACGCTGGGGCTCATGGCCTGAAGCTGCCGCTCGGACGGCACGCGGCCACAAGACAGAGGCCCGCGAGCTGCGACGAACAGGGCTCGTTGATCGGGCACTGACTGCGGATCAGACCTGGGTCTAGTCCTTGCCGGTCACCACTGGGCCCTTGGCCCGCCCCATGGCGACGATGTGGTCGTAGTGCTCGGCACTCACCGGCTGCACGGACAGGCGATTGCCTTTTCTGATGACCCCGAGGCCATCCAGATCAGCCTCCTCCTTGAGCTCCGACAGACTGACCAGGTCCGCAAACTGCTCGACAAAGCGCAGATCCACCATGAACCATCGGGGACTCTCTTCACTGCTCTTGGGATCGAAGTAGTGATGCTCGGGATCCCATGAGGTGAAGTCCGGGTAGCCCTCTCGAACAATCTCGGCCAGGCCCGCGACCCCGGGTGGCTTGGCGTTGGAGTGGTAGTAGAGGACTCCATCGCCCACCCGCATGTCGTCACGCATCATGTTGCGGGCTTGGTAGTTCCTGACGCCTTCCCAGTACGTCGTTTGCCCCTCGTCCGTCCTGAGATCGTCCAACGAATAGACGTCGGGCTCAGACTTCATCAACCAGTACTTTCTGTCACTCATGGCCAGCGCTCCCTCCCGTTGGGGATGCGGAGCCTACCCGAAGTGGGGGCTGGCACACCACAAGGAGGCGGTCTAGTAGCCCAGATCTTGATTGACAAGGCGGCGACAACATACTAATCAATCGATTGATTAGTATGTTGTCGCCGCCT
>PBPL01000010.1 GCA_002724675.1 Deltaproteobacteria bacterium
AGCAGAGAAGATGCGATGCGGGTTCCCTTGCGGTCAGCCAAGAACGAGCGCTGCTGCTGAATGGCTCCGGCAGTGAGCGCACCCATCATGCGCCCCAACAAGCCCGAGCCTGCCTCGGGGTCAACGACCATGGTCGTTCGGATGCTGGGCACTTTCTCCGAACCACGACGCGATAGGACCCGCCGCAGAGCCTCTCGTCCGACGTCCTGGGGGCTAGGCAGCCCCTCCTGATGCGAGCCACCGACCCACCACCAGGCCTCGGGACGCTTGAGGTCATCCTCACGGATGGTGACTTCCGTGCCGTACCAGACAGAGGTCCTCTCGTGGGTCCCCTCGAAGCCATTGGAGCTCACCCGCGCCGAGACACCCGATGAGTCGGTCACGCCAGAGGTCGCGCTGATGACGTCTGGGTGCCCGTGTGCCTCGCTGTCCATCTGCCGACACCAGGCGATCCGCTCCTCGCGGCTCAGCTCCAACAGAGTGCCGTCCACCAGATCCAGATCCACCTCAGGACGTTGGGCATACAGCTCAGGGGGGGTGATGGCCCGGTGGGGGTCAGGCTCCAACTCGCGCGTGATCGCCACCGCCTCAGAGACGAAGCTAGACAGGCGGGCCGGGTCGAGGTCGTTGGTCCCATGGGTGGAAAAACGGCCGTCCACGTAGAGGGCGATGCCGAGACTTCGGCTCGTGTCTTCTTGCACTTTCTCGAGCTTGTCCGCTCGATACTGGAACTCGAGAGCGCGACCGCAGGATACGGAGGCGACAGCATCGTCGGCCCCTGCCCCCACCGCCAGCGCGACCGTGTTGCGGGCCTGATCCAGAAGTTCCTCGGCCATCGACTTGTTCGCTGTCATGGAGATCCTCACCTAGGCCCTAGTTTGTCGAGCCGCTAGTTCTCGCCCCCGACAGTCAACTGGGACACCAAAACGGTAGGCATGCCCTGGGACACAGGCACCGACTGCCCCTCCTTGCCACAGGTCCAGCCGCCGGTGTCGAGTTCCATGTCGTTGGCCACCATTGTGATGTTCCGAATGGCGTCGGGACCATTGCCGATAATGTTCACGTCCTTGATGGGTGCCGTGATCTTCCCGCCTTCGATGAGCCATCCATTGCGGATGTAGAAGGTGAAGTCCCCGGCGCCGATCTGCACCTGACCATTGGAGAAGGTCTCAGCCACAATCCCGTGGTCCACGGACTCGATGATCTCGTCCCGCGTGCTCTCTCCCGGCTCCATGTAGGTGCAGCGCATGCGAGGCATCGGCACGTGCCGAAATGACTGCCTTCGCCCCGAGCCGGTGGGCGCGACCCCATAGTGCTCGGCGCTGATCCGATCATGCAGATAGCTGCGCATGATCCCCTCCTCGACGAGGACGGTGCGCTCCGTCGCATTGCCCTCATCATCCATGTTCAGGGCGCCCCGCTCGTGGGGGTGCAGTGCACTGTCCACGATGGTCACGCAGTCAGGTGCCACCCGCTCACCCAGCAACGTGGAATAGATGGATGTTCCCTTGCGGTTGAAGTCAGCCTCCATGCCGTGCCCGACGGCCTCGTGCAGGAGGATTCCCGACGCACCGGCAGCGAGCACCACCGGCAACTCACCTGCTGGTGGCCGACGCGCCTCAAACAGGATCATCGTCCGATCCACCGCATCCTGACACACGGACTGGATGCGCTCATCGGTGAACCAACCGATGCCATTGCGACGAGAGAGGTTGGCTCCGTTGCTCTGCATTTCTCCGCCTTGCTCGGCAGTAATGCGGCACGACAGATAGGCCATAGGGCGCCGATCAGTAGCCAAGGTGCCGTCACTGGTGGCAATCAGCACACGCTCGTCGCTGTCAGCCCAGGACACTGTGACCTTGCGAATCGCAGGCTCGATGCCCCGGACGACAGCCTCCGTCTTGCGCAGCAGCGGAAGCTTAGAGTGCACTCCAACCGTGTCCCAAGGGTCCTCAATCGGGTACTGGTCCGGGACTGAGAGGTGCTTGAGGGCCTGCGGCGGAACATCACGAGAGCCCGAAGCAATGGCAGCAGCAGTCCTCGCAGCATCCAACATGGGCTGGAGCGAGAGGTCCTCGCTGTAGGCATAGCCGGTCTGATCCCCGATCACCGCCCGGATACCCACCCCCCGGTCCACACCGGTCGAGGCTCGACTGATGATGCCGTCTTCGAGCACAAGGCTGTTGCTCTGACTGTGCTGAAAGTACAGGTCTGCGTAGTCGGCACCTCGGTCCATCGCTGCGCTCAGGACACGCGCCAACATGTTGGAGTCCACGCCAAACCAGGCCAAGAACTCATTCTGCGGTAGCTCGGCCGACTCAGTCAGGGACACGACGATGCTCCAAGAGTTGTCACAACGAACGGATGGGACACGCCATCGAAAGCGCATCGAAGTCTATCAGGTCAATTGTCCTCGGCCCCGGCTGCGATCCAACTCTCCACCCGCTCGATCTCGCTGTCTGAGAGAGCCGCTCCCGGTGGCATCTGCCTCACGCTGGGTTCGCCTGAGTCGTCGTCGGCCGAGTAGATGTCTTCTCGAAGCACCTTCACCAAGAAGCTCCCCTCCACGTCCCCGGGCACGACCAGCGTATAGCCGGGCTCTTGTGCTTCGACGCCCACCATGGCTTCGTAGCTATTGCCAGCGCTGAGATCGAGACCACGAGCCGGGGCCGCGCCGCTGTGGCAGGACGAAAACCCACACCGCAACCCGAACACATCCTCCTCGAGCTCGGACAACTTCGCTGGCTGACAAGCCGACAGAACACACACGGCGACCCACCCGATCAACACGAGGATGCGACGAACAAGCGGGACTGACGACTCGCGGCAAAGCATCAATGCCCCCTAGAGCGCTCGTGGTTGCGCCTCGGTCCAGTCGATAGCATAGACCGGCATGCCATCCCAGCAGGACAAGGGGAAGCAACCCGCTCCCGCCGACGGGTTCTCGGGGTCTCCCGTGCAGATGGCTCCCGTCCCGCAGTCTTCGTGCACCACACACGGCAGCGTGCAGAAACCCAGCCCCGTGTCATCGAAGTCCACAGTGCAGAGCCATGCATTCTCGAAGCCATTGCCCGTGCACTCACCCCCGCCTTCCGAGCAAGGCTGGCCTACAAAGAGCTCATTCCCGCAGCCAGCCAAGCAGGGATCGGATGGCTCGGGCAGATCCCGCCCGCAGTCCTCGACCTCGGTCAGGTCCCCCTCCACTTCTGCGTCGTCAACAGCAGCTCCGCAGCCTGTCGCCGTGATCGAAACAAGCAGGACGGACCATGACAGCCATCGGGCCCGTAGCCCAGTGGGGTCGCTCAACCTTCTTCGCTGCACAGGACCAGACCGTCCGCCGAGGCCGGGTAGTAGAGGGCAACGGCAGTGCACATCTCTTCGGGAAAGTGCACGACATGACCCGTCGTGTTGTTGAAGCTGCAGCCAAGGTGCAGTTGGTCCCCCGCCTGGAGGGTGAGCGGCTCCGTTGGCTCCCAGTGCGTAATGGGCGGAACATCACGAAAGTCCACATCCCACTGCTCAATCTCATAGAGCCTCTCGAGCCCGGCTCCCTGATCCACATCGATCCTGAGCGACGAGCCCAGCTCGTGCATGTGACCGAACAGTGACGTGACGTTGTACTCGGCCTGATCCGCGGGCATTACGCAGCCCACTTCAGCCTCTACCAGGCCCTGCTCCAGTTCCAGCGCTCCATGATTGAGAATGACGTAGCTCGCCTCCACCACATCGGCGGTGGCATCAGCGAAGTAGAGGTGGACCACGTCCGCTACCAAGAGGTCTTGGTCCGTGTAGTTGACGTAGTGCGACTGCAGCACGACCTGGTTGCCCGCAGGCACCCTCACCGCATAGCCCTCGGGCAGGTGACTCTGCTGACCGGGATCTGGGAGGACCAGCGGCTCCAAGGCGTTCATAGAGTCCAGATCCGTGCAGTCGTATGCATAGTTGGCTTCGAACGGCACCGAGGTGCCTAAGGCGACCAGGTGATGTCCACCCAGCTCCGCCTGAAAGCCCTGAAAGCCGGTGACCATGACATCCTGTTCGGGAGTCCACTCGGTCACCCAACACCACATCAACTCTTCCCCGGCAGGCACCGTCCACTCAGGCATCACGAACTGCATCCCGAGACCGCTGTCGGGAGCATCGGGGATGGCGACTCGATTGTCGGTAGGAGCGTCGACCCCGCCTCCATCTGCAGCTGTGGGGTCACAACCCAACAGCGAGAGCACAGCAACAAGGATCCCAACAGCGACAAGGCTACGGACTTCCACGGTCATCGACTCCACCTCTCCCCGCGTCCAACCTGGAACGTGTCTCACCCGAGCTGAAGCCCCGGGCCTCCCCGCTCAGCGGGGGCGCGAAGGGTAGTCGCTGCTCCTGAGCACTGTCAAAGGGAATCAGGCATGACCGCCCGGGCTGCACGAACGGCAAGTTCGAGCCGGTCACTACCCCAGAACAACTGGGGCTCGCCCCCGTCCCCATGGACGACATAGCTGGGAGCGCCGAACACGCCCGCGGCGACAGCCTCGGCGGTGGACTGGCGGAGCGCATCCTTGACCTCGGGGAGAGAGGCTTGCGCTACCAACTCAGCGGGCAAGCCGACATCCTCACAGAGGCCAGCAACGATATCCTCCCGTGCTGGGTCCAAGCCTTGAACCCAGCAAGCTCGATAGATGCGATGAATCAACGCTGTTGCCTGAGCGGGGTATTGCTGCAAGGCCAGCAGTGTCACCCGCAATGGAAGCACGGTGCGCAGCGGGAAGTTGTCGGGCCACCGCAACTCGACCCCATGATGCGCGGCCTGCCTCGCCATGTCGATCGTCTGAAATGCCCGCTTGGACTCACTCATGGCGAGAAGAGGGACATTGACCGTGCCGACCTCACGAAAGACGGCTCCCAGCAACATGGGCCGGAACCGCAGCTTGGACCCGAACCTGCGCTCAACACGGGTGGAGGCGAGGTACGCAAAGGGGCTCGAGTAGTCGAACCAAAAGTCCACGGCGGCGCTCTCGATCGAAGCAGAGGAGTCGACCAGTTCTTCCGGCGCTCCTCCCAACACCCGTTCCACCTCATGAAGTCGATCCTGGCCCCAGTACAGCTGATCGCCGACAAAGAACGCGGGAACACCAAAGACGCCTCGATCGATGGCCTCCTGGGTCCGCACGCGCAGCTCATCCTTGATCGACTGGGACGTTGCCGCCTCCAGAATGGGCTCGGGCTCCAGGCCGGCCGCACGCAGCACACCAGCCACACCCTCGCGACTGGAGAGGTCTACCCCGTCCGCCCAATACGCCCGGAAGAACCGATGGGCCAGTGGTAAGAAGGGTTCCCCCACTACCAACAAGCACCGGAGAGCGAGGACTGTCCGCATGGGATGTGTCTCGGGAAATCGGAGCGGAACCCCGTAGAGTTCCGAATGCCTACGTAGGTCGTTGTGGTTGTGAAGAGCCTTGGGCGGCGGCAGGCTGGCAGCGAGGTTCTGAGGCTGGCTAACAGCCCGAAAGACACCACCCAACAGGAGCGGCCGAGGACGAATCTTCGCGCCAGTTCGTTGACTGAGGGCCTCTACCTGCGTCGATGCCAGGTAGGCATAAGGGCAAGAGAAGTCGAACCAGAACTCAAACGATTGACTCACGGTTCAGCCAGCCACCTCAGCCGCTGTACTTGGACAGCGTCTCTGTGAGGCGGTCGAGTCGAGCGGTGACCTCATCCGCGCTCATCCGCGGCCCATCCCCACTTCTTGCGGGCAGTGATGTCCGCAGTTCCTTCATCTCCTGGCCGAGCTTCTCCAGCTCGGAGCTCATGCTGGCCTGTTCCTTCTTCACCGCGCTGACCTTGAGGGCTCGGTCAATGGTCTTGAGCAGGGCTGCGGCATCCCAGGGCTTGGTGACATAGGCGAACACCTGGGCCTCGTTGATAGCGCCGACCAGGTCGGTTCGGTCCGCATAGCCAGAGAGGATAATGGAGACCGCCTGGGGATATCGCTTCGTGACCGCCCGAAGGAAGTCTACGCCGGCCATGGGTGCCATGCGCTGGTCCGTCAGGATCAGGTCGGGACATCCATCCTGCTCGATGGCCGTCAGGGCGGCTGGCGCCTCGGTGTAGGTCATGACGTCGTAGTGCTCCTTCAGCACACGCACCAAGGCGTCCAAGTTCGGCGCCTCATCGTCCACAATGACCAGACGCTTTCGCTCGCCCGGTTCGGCGCGCTCCACAGCCGCAGCAGCCCGTTCTCCACGGCGCTCACGGAGTCGATCCAACGCAGACTTCTTTTCGATCTCAGACACTCGCCCTATCCCTCAAGCTCCCCTCCCCCAGTGGGAGACGAGCGTGACATCGCTGAGCTGCCACAGTGAACGACCCTGAGCCTTGTCCGACTCCACGGGACGTTGCAGTCACATTGTCGTTGATCGGGATGCGGGTTGCCAACCCGATCCGATGGGATTCCGGGGACAGTCCCGCTACCGGTCCCAACGCCCACAAACGCCGCAACTGGAGGAATGACGGTCAGTTGAGAGATGACAGCGCTGCAAGGTAGCATTCAACTCCTCCTGACGGCGCGAGCGAACCGAACGGGTGGAACAACCCAGCCGCCATCGCCGGCTGTTGGATGACGAGGAGCGAGCCCTTGGCGAACAAGATCCCCTTCTTCAATCGCCTACAGGTTCGACTCATCGTCGGCTTCCTGATCCTCGCCTTCGTGCCCCTGGGCGCGGTGGGCACCTACGCGTACCAGGAAGCCAGCCAGGGCTACCAGGAGCAGGTGGGGCAAAACGTCAATGGGCTCGCGCATCTAGTCCGTGGACAGGTCATCGACTCCATCAACGTGGCCGACCGACAGCTTGGAGTCTGGACATCGCAACACGACTCCGTAAATGCCCCGAGAGTTTACGGCCAGAGCTTCATGATCTTCGTCCTGCTGCAGAAGCGCTTTCGCAAGTTTCTGACCAGCCAACGGGACCTCCTCCCCGTCTTCTCGTCCATCCTCTGCGTCCAACCCCCAAAAGAGCCCGAGGCGAAGCCAGAGGAGGAGCTGGAAGACACGGACGAGAACGGCAAGGGCGAGGCCGAGGCCAGTGAAGTCGAAGCCGGGGAGGCCAAAGACGAGCCGGAACCCGAGGAGAAACCCAAGGACCCGTTCGCTGCCCTGGCGAAGAAGGGCCTCTCCGTGTTCGGAGCCATGGGCGGAGGAAGCACAAGCTCCGGCTCCGGCTCCGGCCCTGGAGCGCAAGCAGCGACGACCGAGCCTAAAGCGGCCCTAGTGCTCTTCGCCAGCGAGTCCGAGAGAGAGGGCAAGGAGATCCTTCCCGACTTTTGGGTCCCCGGCGAGGAAGGCGAGCTTCGGGTGAACCCGCGCTACCTTTGGGGCAGCACGGAAGAACAGCGGCCGGCTCCAATCCCCGACCCCTTCGACGCCACCCGGCGCGTTCTGCCCATCGCCAAGGAGTACAAGGACGCCGACGGCGGCGTAACGGCGCTGGTTGGGTTTGTGGACCTCGACCACGTCTTGAGCGTCATCCGACAGATCTCCGTGGGGGGACGACTGCTCGGTGAATTGTCCGAAGAGAACGACACGCACCTGGCGCTGGCCTCCAACGACGGTGCGTTGATCGTCGGTGTCCTGCCCCAGGAAGGGTTCGCCGACGGGGCCCTCAAGACAGTCATGGACTCCCTGGAGGAGGACAACACAGAGATCCGTAGGCGGGACCTAGTCAACATGGGTGACGTCTTCCTCGGACGCAGCAAGCCAGGTGACGAGGGCTGGACCGTCTTGTCGTTCAAGAGCGCACACGTCGCCCTGGCACCGATTCGCAGGCTTCGAAACGCCAACATTGGAGCGGGCTTCGTCGTCCTCTTGCTCAGCTTCGGCCTCGGCCTACAGATGGCCGGCCGCATCACGGCTCCGGTGAAGAAGCTGGTTGGAGCCACTCAGGTGGCAGCCGGCGGAAACCTGGACAAGACCATCGACATTGACTCCAGGGACGAAATCGGAGAGTTGGCGGCGTCCTTCAACGCCATGATCCACCGACTGCGAGAAGCCTTCGAGTCCCTGAGAGAACAAAACGAAGAACTCAAGCGCCTTGACAAGCTCAAGAGCGAGTTCCTGGCCAACACGAGCCACGAGCTTCGCACTCCAATCAACGGCATCTCAGGCTTGCTCGGCGCCATGATTGATGGCGCCTATGGAACAGTGGAAGACGGCCAGAAGCGCACACTGACCCTCGCCCTGAAGAGCGCTACCCGATTGAAGACCTTGGTCGACGGCATCTTGGACTTCTCGTCCATGCAAAACGAAGCCGAAGATGGTGACCGCATCGAGCGCGTGCCCGTGAGCATCTCCGAGGTGCTGGGAGGCGAACTGATGGTCCTGTTCGAGGGCCTCAATCAGAGCGCAGACCTCGATCTCAGCTTCGACATCCCTGAAGACCTACCCATCATCCAAGCCGACGAAGAGAAGATGCGCCAACTCTTCACGAACGTCATCGGCAACGCCATGAAGTTCACGCGAGAGGGCTCCGTGTGGGTGCGTGGGCGAGCCGAGGGGGTCGGAGACGACCAGGTCATCGTCATCGAGGTGCAAGACACGGGTGTGGGCATCCCGAAGGATCAGCAGGACTCCATCTTCGAGGCCTTCCAGCAGGTGACCGGTGCAGCGAACCGCGAGTTCGAAGGCACCGGTCTCGGGCTTGCCATTGTCATGGCCATCATCACCAGCCATGGCGGCCGCATCGAAGTGGAGTCCGAGCTAGGCCAAGGATCAACGTTCACCATTACCCTGCCAGTCAAGTACAGCGGCGACAGCGGCACAGCAAGTAGCACAACGACTGCGGCCCCGCCGGCAGCGGCGATGCAGTTGTCTGCGCCCAAAGAAGAGGCAACAGAAAGCAGTGCTGGCCAGGACCAAGGCGGGGTCCCAGCGACTGGGCTGTCCTCAGAGTCCGAGATCGCCGCCAGCCTCGGCCTCGATCCGGGAGCTATCCATGCAGAGCCTGAATACGGTCCGGCCAGCGACCCGATGATGGTGAAGTCCAACGTCGACGCAGAGGGGGACGACGCAGAGGTCCGCTCAGGCCATGGAGAACTCATCCTGGTGGTGGACGACGAACCCATCAACGTCGAGGTACTGCGCGCTCGACTCGACCTGTCCAACTACCGCGTGGTCGGCGCCAACTCAGGCTTCGAGGCCGTGGAATATTTGGAGTCCGACAACGAGCTTCCCAAGCTGGTCTTGCTGGACATCATGATGCCCGGAATGTCGGGGTTTCAGCTGTGTGAACGCATGAAGGAGCACGACGACTGGAAGGGCATCCCCATCATCATGGTGTCCGCCAAGGACCAGACCGTGGACAAGGTCTACTCCATGAACATCGGCGCCATCGACTACGTCACCAAGCCATTCCAAAAAGATGAGCTTCTCTCGCGGGTCCGCACGTTCTTGGACCTGCGCGCCTTCCAGTCCGCCCTGGAGGTGCTCAACGCCGAACTGGAAGACCGCGTCAAGCAGCGAACGGCCAGCCTGTTCGAGTCCAACTCCCGCCTCAAGGACTCCCTGCACCGCCTAAAGGGGGCACACCACCGCCTAGTAGAGACCGAGAAGATGGCTGGGCTGGGCACCATGGCCTCTGGCATCGCCCATGAACTCAACAATGCCCTCAACCGCGTGTCGGGAAATATTCTTCCCCTTCAAGAGCGTATCGACGACATGTGCGCGACCATCCTCGACTACAAGCAACTAGAAGACCTGCCTGCCTTCCAAAACCAGACGGACGTGGAGGGCATCTCCAACGAGTCGTTGGAGCTACTGCTCGGAGAGACGGAAGAGGTCATTGAGGCGATGAGTGCCGGAACAGGAAAGAGCACGTCCATCATCGGAACGCTCCTCGCGTTTGCCGAGAATGTAGACGGAAAGAACCCTGTCTATCGCCGAGACTTGGACCTCGCCCAGCTCATGGAGGGCGCGGTAGGCACCCTGGAGAACACGAATCAGGGCCGCATCCGAGTCCATCGCGAGGTCTCTGAAGACATCAAGCCGGTCAAGTGTGACCCCTCCAAGATCACTCAGGTGTTCTCCAATGTCCTGGCCAACGCCTTCGAGTCCATCGAAGGCGAAGGACAGGTCTCGCTCAAGCTGAGCCAGGATGACGATGGCGTAACCCTCCTGGTGCAGGACGACGGGTGCGGTATCGAAGAGGACAAGCTCGCACGAGTGTTCGAGCCATTCTTTACCGACCGACCCGTGGGAGCGGGCACCGGCCTTGGCCTGACCGTAGCCTACGCGTTCACCAACGAGCATGGCGGCAGCTTGGTCGTGGACAGCGTCCCCGGCGAGGGGACCTCTGTCTCCATATTCTTGCCCTTCGACGGTGGCGAGGGAACCGCTGAAGTGGCTCTCTGGGACACCGACGAACAAGTGCAAGATGTCAGCCTGAAGGCAGGCGAGAGCCCACCGGAGACCACAGAAACATCGCTCTAGCGGGCGGGCGCGTAGACCTAAGGCGGAACCGACCAGAGTAGATCAAGCTGACACCGACCCATCGCGCCACGGCCCACCCACAGTGGGCCCCAGAACGAAGAGGGCCCGGTCAGCAACTACCGACCGGGCCCTGAGATAGATAGGTCGCCGCCAACAGCGGCACCAACAGTCCGACTACTTGCGCCACTCAGAAAAGACGAACTGTGCCGACTTGACCTCTTCGTGACAGGTCGCACAGGCCACCTGATCGGCCAGCGTGCCCAGCTGCGCGTCCTTGGTGTCACCGGCAAAGACCTGCCAGCCCCAGCCAGAGGACTTCTTGTACTTGTCGTTGTACTCCATCACAGCGACAAACTTCCGAGCACCCTCCACGTAGGCACCGGAGGACTCGCTAATCTCAAGCAGGTCGAAGACAATGGCGGAGCCGCTGGGGAGCGGCTTCTTGGCCTTCAGGGCCTTGGTCGCCATGTCGTTGGCATACACGTGGTGGATCCCACCGAATGCACCAAACAAGGGGTGCTTGTCACTGAAGATGACCATGCTCTTCACGTGGGTCCAGTCTCGATAGCCCTCGGGATAGCCAACATCCAGCGCATCGCCCGCAACCGCAATGGAAGCTGGAACAATCAAAGCTGCCGTCACCACCAGGGTTGCCACCATTCGAATTGCCTTCATCGGATCCTCCATATCCATGACTGAGTTCTGCACCAACAGAGACTCAAGGGTTCGACCATCGACCTTACGTCCGCCAAAATCTCTGTCAACAAAACAGCTTGTGGGCCGGCTACGGATGCTCCTTAGCGTCCCGGCGAGGCCTGTGGTTCCGAGCCAGAGTCGGGCCCTCCTTTCGCTCTCCGGGCAGCGAGATCGCTCAAGTAGTTGACGATGTCCCAGGGGTCTCCAGGCTGCAACATCTTCTGCATCGACTTCATCGCCGTGCCCTCGATCCCGTGCGCCGTGACCCAGGCAAAGGCGCCCTCCGGCAAGCTGATCATTCCGTCCTTGTGGAGGGCGGGAACGGGAAGCTTGAAGATGCGCGCGATGGCACCATCGCCGTCCGCCGACTGGCCATGGCATCCCGTACACACCGCCTCGTAGCGGCTCTTGCCACGAGCGACCGACTCGGGGCTCGTGGGAACGGGACTCGACACCGAGATTTCTTCCACGGGAATGTTGTCGACCCAATCGCGTGCAACCAAGTCCTTTGCTCCCAGCACGATGAGATCATCCGGCACAACCTCGACCACTGCCTGGCGCTTCTGAGCCACGAGCCCCAGCGCCAGAAGGACGGACACCGCGACCAGGGCTCCCATCGAGAACAGCCGCCGTTGCCGCACCCGCAGTGTCTCTCGCCGCCGAGCCTCCTCGTCACGGTAGTCCTGAAGCGCTCCCGCGAGGGTTTGCATCAAGTCGTCGGGCTGCCAAGGTTTGGTTACGTACTGGTGGACCTGCCCGCCATTGATGGCGGCCAGAAGATCCTTGCGCTCTGTGTAGCCAGAGAGAATGAGACGTCGACTGTGCGGCAGTCGACCGGCGGCCAGCTGCAGAAACTCGACACCCGACAGCCCGGGCATGCGCTGATCCGAGAGGATCAGCTCGGCCTTGAGACCGCCGTCAATGGCGCGAAGAGCCTCTTCGCCGCTCTCGAAGGCCTCCACTCGGTAGATGCCTTCGAACTGGCGGCGCAAGACGTCGAGGTTGGGGGCTTCGTCGTCGACAACCAGCAGTGTCGCGGTCTGCTTCGGCGATGCATCGGTCGAGTGAGACGTCTCTGTGGCGTCTCGCTCTCGACGACGACGCTCCAAGCGCTCGAGCGCGGTCTCTGTCACTCCCCTCCCCCTCCAGCAGCAACGACGGGAAGCTCAACGAAGAAGGCGGTGCCCTGCCCGGGCGACGACTCCACCCGGATCTGNCCTCCACAGCCATCCACGACCTGCTGCACCACAGCAAGNCCGAGCCCGGTACCTCCCNGCNCTNCTCGNGTGGTGAAGTAGGGNTGAAAAACCCGATCCTTGANCTCGGGAGCCATTCCCACACCGTCATCCCGGACAACGAGTTCCACNNCCTTCTCGCTCTGCNGTGGNCNAACACTCACATGAACGTGCCCNGGGTCANCCTTCTCGGTCACCGCCTTCACTGCATTGAGCANGAGGTTGTCCANGAGGCGGGCCACNGCCAGNNCATNGCANGCGACNCGGGGGCTGGNTTCCAGTTCTGANGTGAACTGCACCAGCGCTCCATGCGTGGANGAGAAGACGCCGAGAGCAGTCTCTGTGGCGANCACCAGATCACTATCNCCGCTCTNTGCGGCTGGACCTCCTGCAGCAGGAGGTCTCAGTTGTTCCAGGATTGCCACGATGCGACGCTCGCCCTCCCGAATGGTGTCCATCACCCTGGGAATCTCTTCTGTCGCCACATCCACGGGCACCAGCGCCTTGAACTCCCGCAACAACTCCTGCTCACGCTCCCCTAAGCCGGCGGCCAGCTCGTCGAAGAAACCGATCATCTCCAGCAGGTCATCCACATAGCGCCGGAGTTGGCTCGCGCTGTGGGAGACGAAGCCAGTGGCATTCCTGAGGTCATGGACAAGACCTCGAAGCCGCATCTCACTGTCTACGCCGGACTCCAAGGCCGCCTCCTTGGGGGCACCATGCATGGAGCCCCCCGTTTCAGCTTCCGCCTCCATCTCCTGGGCAGACTGCGCGGGTGGACCGACCCCCGGCTCAGCCACCGCAGAGGACTCTCATCGGGCCGGGACACCTGAGCAATCCCAGGACCTCGGAGCATGGGTGCAGACCGAAGGGAGCTACCCACATCGGGCAGTCACGAACCTGCCGCGGAGGTTGTGGCAAGGGCAGGCAGCGTCATCACTGTGGGGGCAGATCTCTGCGTCAGAGCAGCAATCGTCTCACTGACTTCGAGCATCTGCTTCTCGATCTGGGCAAGGCGTTCCTGGTCGGGCTCTTGGCCTTCGGTTCGCGTGATCTCGAGGAACTCGCCCTTCAGCTTTCGGATCTCTGCCCGAAGGGCCATGATTTCTTTCCGAAGTCCCACTTCTGCGGCCTTTCGCTGACTGATGCGAATGGCCTGCCCCACCGTCTCGAGCAGCTCATCCTGGCTCCACGGCTTGGTCACATAGCCGACCACGGGCGCGTGGTTGATGGCGCCCAGCAGATCCGCACGTTCCGTAAAGCCCGACAGGATGATGCCCATGCAATGGGGATGGGTCTTCCCCAGCTCCCGAAGCAACTCCACACCGGTCATCTCGGGCATGCGCTGGTCCGTAATGATCAGGTCCGGGCAGGCTCCTGAGCCCATGGCCTCCAGACCCTGAACTGGGTTGCTGTACGACTCGACCTCGTAGGTACCCTTCAGGGCTCGGTGCAGGGCGTCGAGATTGGGTTCTTCGTCATCCACGATGACGATCCGGTACCGACCACCATCCTCTCTCGCAGCCTCCTCTTGTTGGGCCTTGCGAGCATCGAGACGCTTCTGGAGACGCTCCAACCTGCTGCTCATGAGCCCACTCCCGACAAAGGCCACCGAACATCACACGATGACTCAACAATCCGGTGTCCATGATACCCCTCGCCACAGACCCTGTCGCGCACTCTAGCCACGACCAAACCACGAACTGCTAGCCTGAAGGGGTTATGGAATCGCCCCACTCCGACAACGAGAACCCAGGTGGTCTAGCACAACACCACTGGAGCCGAATCGCGGCCGTGAGCTTGGTCCTGGGAAGCCTCCTCTTTGCAGGCCTGCTCTTCCCCTTCAGTGTCGTCGATGGACTTCTGGGAGTGGGCTTCAGCAAGAAGTGGGTGGGCAGTGCCAGTGGTTCTGCCAGCCTGATCTTCATCCTGGCATGGGGAGTCGCCATCGCGGTCACTGCGGGGCGTGTGTTCGGACAAACCGAGCCACCGGGAACGCTCTTGCGATGGGCAACCGGCCGTCGACGGCGTGACGACGCGATGGTCCACGAGCCCGACAGAGAAGACTCCAGCGAGACGACAACCACAAGCGCTCCATGACCCCGACCCAAGACGAGCAGAGACCGTCCCCTGCTGACCAGCGCCTGACGCTGAAGCGCAAGGTCGCATTTGCCGCAATAACGACACTGCTCGCGCTCGGGCTCGTCAATCTCCTCGTCGAAGTGGCCGAAGACCAAGGACTGCTCAAGACCCACAGTCGCGATGATGCCGTCCAATTCGTAGAAGACGACCTGTTCGAGCAAGACGGAGACAGCTTCAAGACGACAGACTATGGAAACGATTCACTCGTCCAGACGCGCTTCGCTGCAGACAAGGGGCGCGGATTTCGCATGTTCGTCCTCGGCGGGTCCTTCGCCATGGGCTCGCCCTATGCAGAGGTCGACGGAGTCGAGGTCACGACCCTGGCCGAACCCAACGAGCAGGGCGGCATGCCCTCTTGGCTCCAGCTTCACTTGGCAAAGCGTGCGCCGACGTCGGCTGTGGAGGTCATCAACGCAGCCGCCGGGGGACAGAACTCGGGACGAGTGATGGATGTCGCCTTCGAGGCACTCCAGCTAGACCCAGACGTTCTCCTAGTCGCTACAGGCAACAACGAAGGTGCCCTGGCGCCCAGCCGCATGAGGGAGCAACTGCATCGCCTTGGTGGGTTCCGGCTACTGCAGAAGCTGATCCGGCCCACCAACCCAGAGGATCGCTCCTGGTTCACTGCCCAGGATCCAGACACCGCGGCTGTCCGGGATCAATTCCGAAACAACCTCCTGGCCATCGTCAAAGCGGCAGCAAAGCAAAGCGTCCCGGTCCTGCTCGCCACACTGCCCGTCAATCTCCAGTACATCGGCTATGAGCCCGGGCACGTCTTGCGTGGACGTCATTGGCCCCAGGTGGAGGGCCCTTGCTACGAAGGGATCGCGCACTTCGACCTGGGCGAATACGAACCTGCACTCGAAGCCTTGCTCGCCTGCCGCTACCTTCCGGAGAGCAATCACCCCCCGCCACTGGAGAGCCTGATCACCATGGCGCGGATGAACCTGGGGATCTGGAACGAAGAGGTCTTGCGAGAGCTGGAGTCCGTCAAGGGCCCCTGCATCGCCGACGGCATCCAGCGCTACTACAGAGAGGACTACAGTGGGGCGATCACCCAACTCAAGGAGTGCAATGACGTAGCTGAGTCCCTGCTCTGGCTAGGACTCAGCCACCTAGAGTTGGGCAAGAAGAAAGAAGCCCACCAGATGCTGCAGCAACACGTGGAGTTTCTCCCACGGAATCGTTGTCGCCCCTCCTTCAACAAGATCATCCGGGAGATCGCGGAGGGCCACGATGGGGTCACCCTGGTCGACCTCCAGGCCAAGGCCAAACAGTTGAGTCCCGACGGGATCCCGGGCGAGGACCTGTTCCTGGATTACTGCCACATGCGCTGGCAGGGCTACGCGAAGATGGCAGAGGAGGTGCTGCGGGTGCTGGATACGAAGGGGCTGGCTCCCAAGGGTCGCTGAGCGACGCTCTCTTCGTCAGAGCCTCAGCGTCGCGGCAACACGACCCACACGTCGTCATCCGTGTCCGCGTTGCCATCGGGGCCGAGGGAGAACAGCTCGTACTCATCCCGATGGATGCGGAAGCGATAGGGCTCTTCCCAAGGATCGAGCGATGGGTCCTTGGTGTCCGAGTGCAGATTCTCCCGGATAAAGTCCGCAAAATCCGACCCCACGAACGTCTCTGGATCCCGGTCCGCAGCCAGTGCGAACGCCACCGCCGAGCGGAGGTTGGTCAGCTCCGCCTTGGCCGACACGACTCGCGTCATGTCCAAAGAGGTGTCCACGAAGGCCTGAAGCTCATCAGCCTGGGTCGCTGTAAAGCCCATGGAGATTGCTATGGGAATCAATCGAGAGAGATCGGTCATGCCTGGGCCTCCCGAGCAGCAGCCAGCGATTCCAGCGCCAAACCAACATGGAAGGAGCGACGCAACAGGTCCTCTAAGACATCACGGGGCACCTCCACCAAGCTCGAAGACTCGATGCTCGACACCGTAGCGCTCCGAGGGCGCTTGTAGAGGAGCCCCATCTCACCGAAGGTATCGCCTGGACCCAACTCAGCCAAGACGACCTCCTGGCCGTTGTCCTCTCGGGTCACTCGCACCTTGCCCGACCGGATGAGGTACATGCTGTCGGACTGGCCACCCTCCTGCACAACAGCCACCCCCGGCTCCACATCCCGCTCCATCACACGCCCTGCGAGGTCTAGGCGACCGGCAGGGCCGAGTGCCGAGAACTCGGGAAGGCCACCGAGGAAAGAAGCCCGACTGACGAGGGCCCGGATGGGCTCTGTCGCCTCCCCCTCCCCGCCCAGGGCCTGAGCCAGGAAGTCCCCACCCAGCGACAAGAGCACACAGTTCTCAGCCGCGCGGGCGTCGTGCTCGAGGGCATCTCCAGTGAGCGCCTCGACGCCTAAGCTCTCCCCCGCACCCAGGCTTGCAACCAACACATGCCCCCCCTCGGGCTGGGGCCGGAGCAAGTCCACACGACCACTCAAGATCCAAAAGAACTGCACATCAGCCTGCCCCGCCCGCACGATCCAGGCCCCCTGCTCGAACTGAAGCTCATCCACCCCCGACATCATGTCCACGAGCGTCTCGGAGGGAAGCGCTTCCGCAAGCGCCAGGGTGCGCACGGTGTCTACGAGCTTCTCGCGCTCCTCATCGGGCAGTGCAGCAGCCCCTCGCTGTGCGCTCGGCGCGTCCGCTCGACGGGGCCGGAACACCTGACCGAGGAGGTC
Source organism: Deltaproteobacteria bacterium (assembly GCA_002724675.1). Lineage (GTDB taxonomy): Bacteria > Myxococcota_A > UBA796 > UBA9615 > UBA9615. Next base: position 17,233 of record PBPL01000010.1, read on the forward strand.
TATGGACACCACCGCCATAGCCCCAACCATCAAGACCATCAAGGCCACCAGATAGGCCAGCAGCAAGCCACAGATCACCGCCATGAACTGGGAGTCCACGTGATCGGACGTGACCACGACCATGTGCTGAAGCGCAGTCATCTGGTCCAACGTCACCTCGGTCATCACGCGAATGGCTGCAAAGAACCACACGAACCAGGCGGTCGCCACCAGCGAGAATCTCATTCCGGCTTCGCCCCGAAGCGCAGGACTCACGAGCCCCCTCACCAGCTCTCGCAAGATAAACGTCCGAACACGGAAGCGCTGCTTGGGCAGGCCTGCCAGGTGTTCCAGCAGGAGCGAGCCATTGGTGGGAAAGAAGGGACAGAGATCGACGAAGGCCAGCAAGACCGCCAACGCACAGAGCTGAGCCGCCCAGGGCACGGCACCCGCGATCCCCGAAAGGACGAGGAGGCCCGCCAGAGACATGGGACCCAGCAGGCCAGCAAGGGCAAAGCGAAGCTGCAGGGACGGCGATAGGTGGTAGGCGTCCCGATCATCCACGTCGATGTAGGGAATTCCGGCAGTCACCCGAAGCCCCATCTGACGGACACCGGAACCAGCGCCAGCAAGGATCGCCATGCGGATGAGTCCCCGGATCGACAGCAAGCCCACAAGGCTGACGTAGGCCGAGACAATCCCCGAGATCCAATCGCCGTTGAGTTGAAAGAGGTTGTCGGGCCAGGGAGTGCTTCCAGCGATCAGAGACCCGAGCACGACAACCGCCAAGACGATCTGTGCGCCCAGCGTCAATGTCCCCGTCAACAATCGAGCGAGGGAGGCTCCCATCAAGGAGAAACCGAAGATGGATCGGAGCCGCCGCCAGGCGACGGCCTGGTCAAATGTCCGCTCCTCATGGTGGGGAAACAGAGCCGCTCGGATCTCGTCACCGTTCGCCAGCAGGCCTCGGTCCCAGAGACGAAACAACAAAATCGCTAGATCGCGATAGGCCAGCCCGCCTCGCTCTTCGAACAGCAAGGCCTCTAGATCTTCCAGGCTGGTGGTGCCATCCATGGCCGAAACCGCCAACGCTTCCGATGCAGAGAGCGCCAACTGCGTACGCTGCGTTTGGTGTTGGACGAGCCGCTCATCGGGCCCCAACTCGCGCACGAGCACATCCTTGGACAGCTTTGGGAATACAGTCTCGGCCACCATCAAACTAAGCCCTCAACTGCGATGGGCCATCCTACCCGTCGCGAGTTCCCAACATGACACGAAGAGCCCGCCCCCGACAACGGCCGGCATCCCCATGCACTTCAACTTAGGCCCAGGATAACCGACCGTCCACAGAGACCGCTGTTCCGGGCACATCCACCAAAGGCTCAGCGGCTTGCCCCATGCCCGGCAACCGTCGTAGCCTTCGAGCAGAGAGTGCCCCCTGAAACCCGAGGGCTACGGGACTGAGGGTCGGCAGAGCAAGCAGCCCCGTAGTCGAGGAGTTCCATGTCTCGGACGACCATCGCTGGCCTGATTGTTGGCGTCATTCTGTTCCTGTCCGCCATCGTATTGGCTACGGACAACTATCGAATGTTCTTCAGTCCGGCCAGTATCTTGCTGGTGGTCGGTGGCACTCTGGCCAACGCGTTCATCAGCTATCAAGGCCGCTACGTCGTCTCGGCGCTTCGTGACATCTTCCGAATCTTCGGTCATGCCCGCATGAACGAAGGCATGATCTACGACGAAGCCCGCAACGTGATCCGATGGGGCCAGATCGTTCAAAAGAACGGCGCCCTGGCGCTCGACCGTCACATCAAGAACACAGACGCAACCGACCACTTCATCTCGTACGGTATCCAGCTCGTCGTCGACGGCTACAAGCCCCCTGTCGTCCGCGAGTTGCTCACCAACAGCATGCAATCCGCCTACGACCGGGCCATGCGACAGGTCGATGTCTTACGCAACATGGCATCCACGGCCCCCGCCTTCGGAATGATCGGCACTCTCGTCGGCCTGATCATCATGCTCGACTCCCTGGGAGGCACCGGCGAGGACGCTGCTAGTGCTCTCGGGCAAGGGCTGGCTGTCGCCCTCCTGACCACCTTGTACGGCGTGCTCATGGCGCGCTTCGTGTTCCAGCCAGCCGCAGACAAGACAGCCCAGCGTGAGGACATTGCTCGATTCCGTGCATTCCTGATGATGGAGGGGTTCGTGATGCTGGCTGAGGGGCGCAACGCTCGATACATCCGCGAACGCATTCACAGCTTCCTCGATCCAGCTGTTGTGGCAGCACTACGAGCAGACAGCCGTGCAGGAGAAGCTCCTCAAGGTGAGGCGGGCGCCGCCTGATGACCGGGCAGGGCTACGGCAGCTTTCGACCCGAGCGCAACGACTCAGGCGACGGCGAAGATTGGATCACCACCTACGCCGACGCCATCACCTTGCTCATGGCCTTCTTCGTGATGATGTTCTCGGTGTCCACCTTGGACGCCGGCAAGTTCAAGACCGTGCAGGAGGCCATCAACGCAGAGATTTCACACCGCTCTCCCCCTGAGATCCGCTCGCCGCGAGCACCCACTCCGTTCCAGGGCTTCCTACCTCAAGTGGATGCCTTGGCCGACGTGGAGAAGCCCGAGCAAGTGCCGGAGGATCGACGAGAATCCGCTGCGACGTCTGAGTCGTCGGAGACAAACTCCGAAGGGAGCGCCATGAGCCAGCTCGCCCAGGAGGGCATGGTGAGTATCGAGCGAAGCCCCGAGGGTGTGACGATCGAGTTCGCCTCAGCCGCGTTGTTTCAGTCGGGCTCAGGAGATGTGCGAGACGACATGAAGGCTGCTCTCGACGAAGTCTCTGAGGCTCTCCTCAAGGGCGAGTTCTCCTCGGTGGAGGTAGAGGGCCACACAGACGACATTCCCATCAACACCGCACGATTCCCATCCAACTGGGAGCTATCGACCACCCGGGCAACCAGTGTCGTCCGCTACTTCATCGACCAAGGTGTGCCGACCTCATGGCTCAGCGCCTCGGGGTTTGCGGACATCAAGCCAAAGATGACCCGAGCAGATCCAGAAGGCCGACTGTTGTCCGACGACGAACTTCGCGGCAAGAACCGTCGGGTCGTCATTCGAGCCGAACGCTGAGGCAACTGCGAGCGATTGATGCGACTTCACTCCGCGACCCTCTACGCCCTCAACATCCCGTTCTCACAGTCAGTGGCCCACTCGGCCAAGGTCCGAACCTTCTGTGACTCGGTGGTGGTGCGGGTCCAGTCGGAGAGCGGGGCGGTGGGCTATGGCGAGGGCACCCCCAGACCCTATGTCTCCGGCGAGACCGTCTCCACGGTCCTCGCTCAGCTGAGCTTGGATCTGTGGCCCACCGTCTGTCGTCAGAGCCATGGGCTGGCCAGCGTCTCCACCGCGGACCTGCCGCAGGCGGTCGACGACATCCTGGTCGAAGGCGACCGACAGGACGGAGTCATCGCCCACAACGCCGCTCGTGCCGCTCTGGAGGTCGCCCTGCTCGACTGCACGCTTCGAGAGCGGAGTCAGTCCTTTGGGGATCTCATGCCAGCGTGCCGCGACTCGGTCACCTACAGCGGCATCATCCCCGAGGCGAGTCTGGAGGCATCCATCGCGCT
>PBPL01000011.1 GCA_002724675.1 Deltaproteobacteria bacterium
ATCGTCGTCGGTTGTGGAGTCATCGTCGTCGGTTGTGGAGTCATCGTCGTCGGTTGTGGAGTCATCGTCGCCGGTTGCAGAGTCATCGTCGTCGTCCAGGGAGAAGTCCTCGTCGTCGGCGCTGGTGTCATCGTCTGGGCTCTCGGAGACGCAGCCGCTGAAGGTAAGGAGGAGGACGGGAACAAGGAGGAGATGGACGCTCATGGGGACCTCGAGTCGATCATCGAGTAGAGCGAAAACCATGAATCATTCCACCCTCTCAACTGTCGCAGGACCTACTTTGACCCGGGCTCCGATGCTAGTCTTTTTGTCCCGGACGGATGCGCAAATTCTACCCCTTCATAGTGTTTGTTTCGCTCCTTGTGAGCACAGCGGCTTCGGCGGCAGAACTCAGCGAAGAGGCCAAGGCTGAGGTGCTCGCAAAGGAAGCACAGCAAGCTGTTCAGGAACACTGCGAAGCTGCGTCGGGCCGGGATGCTCGCCAGGCCGCCGAGTCTCTCGCTGTACTCAGCGATGTTTGGGGGCGATTGGGTGCTCGGGCAGAGGCGAGCCCCACGGGGCCGATCCAGTATTGGCTTGGAGTCATTGCGCATTGCGTGGGGCAGACAGCGCGAGCCGTTCAGGATCTGGACGTCTTCATCAAGACTCACAAGGGGGGTGGACGATGGCCCGAGCTAGTAGCTGATGCGGAAGAGCGCATCGTCCAGATCCAATCTCGGGAGAAGAACATTCGGTCGAAGACACCGGCGGCCGAGGCTCCTGAGCGCTCCAGGAAGCCAGGGGCGAAGAAGCGGGGGGCGAAACCCCCGGGCCGGTGAGGCAACTGGCCCGTAGGGCTCAGCGGAACGAGCCCTTGGACGATGATCACGAGGCTCTAGTTCCTCTTCGTGTTCCTGTCGCCCCCGGGGCGGAGACCCTCGTGACGAACAAGAAGCATCTGAGTACTCGTGATCGGTAGCCAGCTGCTTGGGACTGGTGACTGTCGGGCTGCCGTTGATGCCGACGACGAGGTCTTGGCCTAGTGTTCTCTTGGCTAGACGGTCTCCTTTGGTAGCCCGCACCCCACGGTTTCTGCAAAGGGGCCAGGGACTTCCAGGTGGCCTCTCAGGGCGTGTAGTCTGTGCCATTGAGTGGACTACACATGCCGGAAGTCGTCCTCTACCACGTACCCCCCTCGTTCTATTCGCAGATCGCAAGGCTCGTGCTCTGTGAGCTGGGTGTGTCCTATCAGCTGAAGCTGGCACCGCCCGGCCCCCCCACATTCGACAGCTACCAGCCTTGGTACCTGAGGCTGAATCCCATGGGCACGGTCCCGACGATGGTCCACGGGGACCAAGCGGTGCCCGACTCGGACGCCATCATGCGCTACTCGGCAGAGCAGCTGAGCGATGTGAGTCTCGCGCCGGACGATTCCGTGCGACGAGAAGTCATGGAGGAGTGGATCTCGAAGCTACGAGGAGTCTCCGTCCGGGAGCTGAGCTACGGAGCCGAGAAGTCCAGGAGCGCCGGAGCCCGGGTGAACAAGATGCGCCTCAAGGTGCTGGCCCGACGGCGTGAGAAGTACCCCGAGCTAGCGGAGATCTATACGAGCAAGATCGATGACATCCAGGGCTTCGCGGATCGAGCGGTGGACCCTGCGGTCACGGCAGCCCATCGCAAGCAGGTGGATCAGCATCTCGCGCAGCTGAACTCGCTGCTGACCGAGCAACCGTGGATCACCGGCGCCACCTATACGCTGGCCGATGCCGTGTGGACCGTGGCTGTGGCCCGCTTCATCATGCTGCACCTCGACCCACTGAGCGGTCGCCCTGCTCTCACCGATTGGTACGCCCGGGTCAAGGAACGGCCGAGCTTTGCTCAGGCCGACATCTGGGAGACATTCAGCATCTCGAGCATGGCTCGAGCCGTGGCAACTCGATTCCGCGCCCAGCTCCTGATAGCGGCGGGAGCCGTGGCGGCGCTGCTGTGGTGGGGCTGCTGCGCCTGAGGGGGCTGCTGACCCGGGCTGTCAGCCATGGCTCATGGGGGCGCCTGTTGTGGGCCGAAGGCCCGCTTTGGAACTCGGAGTCAGTGGGCGGCAGGGGCGCCGGCCGTGCCACATCGAATGCCTGCCGAGTCTGCGCCTTGTCCTGAAGGATTCACGAGGGGGCTTGGCTGGGCACCAACCATTTTTCCTGGAGCACCTTGAGGTGTTTTCGACGGTTAACGAAGCTGCCGACGATCTGAAAGCCGCTTCGAAGATTCAAGATCAGCATCGGGATGTTGCTGCTGTTGGTCGTGGTCTTGATGACCCTGAACTCATTCTCCTCACACCAGCTGTGCTGCAAGCGCTGAAGCTCCATGGCGATACCTTGTCGTCGCGCGGTCTCGAGGACTCCGCCTCGCCAGCTCTCAAAGGAGCGAGGAGCATCTTCGACCCCCACCTTGAACCCCACCGGAAGACCTCCCTGAAAGGCCATACAGATCAGTATTCGTTGATGACTCTGAAAGAACGTCGCGAGATGCTCTGCGGTCTCTCCAAAGGCAAAGAGTTCCTGGTTGATGTGCGCAAGCCAGTCCATCAGTTCTGCGTCTGGCTGGCCCTCAAAACATCGATACTCAATCGAAGACATCGTTGTCGCCTGTTGTTGGTTCGTTGGCCGTTCGTTCAATGGGTAGCGGCCCCCCTGTTCCTATTCAATCATGTTTCGAGAACTCGGCCGAGGGCACACAAGGTCGCTGGCCTGGTCTCTACGAGGCAGCACCGGCTCGGCCCTCGGGCCGTGATCGGCTGTCTTGCTAGTCTCGGCTCCACGCGTCACACAAGAGGCGNAAGAGACCGTGTGTGAGANGACGAGGGTGACTATGAAGATCNACCTGGGGTGGGGCAGCTTGTTGCGCAGGAGTGTTGGCCTCGCCGCAGCGACTCTTTGGATCGCGTCGAGTGTGGCGGCAGCGGAGCCCTCTCTTGGGGACGTGGCTCCGGTCGACGAACCAGCGGCAGCCCGCGCTTCCGGGTTTTCGCCGAGCGACCTCGTGACCTCTCAGCTTCAGTCCGAGGTGCTGCGCTACTACCGAGGGGTCGGCGTGGAGCCGAGCGATGCGGAGCTGAAGTCCGGTGTGAGCGGTGCTTCGGACCTGCTCCTTGCCAATGTGTCCTTGGTGGAGCTCGCCGCCGCCATCGACAGGGCCATTGAGAGCTACCCCACCGGCGGACACGTGCTCTTCGAGGTCTTAGTCCCCATTTACATTCGGCCCTCTTCCCACGAAGCGATCCCATCGGGCGGTGACGTTCCAGGTCAGGAGGCCCCAGCTGGGGAAGCCTCAGGTCCTGAAGTCCGAGATGATCGACGCTCCAGGCGGATGGGGACCGGTCTGATGATCTCGGCCTTTGTGGCGCAGAGCTTCAGCTTCAGCGCCACGGTGCTCTCGGCATTGGATGCTTCGGCGATCAACGGAGACGGCCCTGTGCTCTGGATCGTCCAGGCCAGCTCGATCCCCTTTGCGCCTTTGGGAGTCGCCGGCTTTGCTCTGCGTTTTGGCGCAGAGGGACGGACGCAGCGTCTTCGCTGGATCGGGTTCGGGCTGGTCCAAGCTGCCGTCTACTCGGGCGTGGTGGGTGGGTTCAGTCTGGCTACAGCCTTTTCGCCGGGTATGGGGGAAGAAGGGATCTTGTTCGTTCCCGGCATGTTTGCGCACTTGGGTGCTAGCGCCGCCTTTGGGATCTCAGGGGGCATCTTCGTGGGGATCGCTCGCAGTCTAGACGCGCGGTCGTCCCGGGCGGGCTTGGCGCAGCCTTCGGCCCGCAGCGCTTACCGAGGCTTGGTGGTGCCCACAGTTGCCCCCCGAGATGAGGGATTGGTGGTGGGGATCACCGGCCTGTTCTGACACCCCGTGTGCGAGTCTCGTTGACTGCGGAGCCGGGCTTTGGGACTCTCAGAATCTCCAACTGGGGGCCTGCGAGCCGACGTGGTCTGACATACATCCCTAGCGAGTGCGACCGTGGCTGACTAAATCATCGGCTAGACTTCGGGTCGGAGGGCCCGGTGCGTTCACCTCTACAGTGCATTGTTGCAGTCTCACTCATGGTGGTTCTGGCCAGCCCTGCGTGGGCTGTCCCCGCAAAGTTCACTCAACAAGGGCGCCTACTGGACCTCAGCGACCAGCCGCTGACCGGTGCACACACGCTGTCCTTCTCGCTGTACGACGCCGAGACAGCAGGGGTGGCACAGTGGTCCGAGTCGCACAGCACGGATCTGGAGTCGGGCTACTACACGGTCACTCTGGGCGAGCAGACGCCCTTGGAGGATGCCCTGTTCAGCGGGGGTCCTTTGTGGATCGAGATCTCCGTGGACGGCACCGAGCTCTCGCCTCGCCAGGAGCTGGCCGCAGTGCCGTGGGCCTTGAGAGCTACTAGCGCGGAGAGTGTCTCTGGCGGCGCGGTCGACGCGAGCAGCATCAGCGTTGCCGGCACCGAGGTCATCAACAGCAGCGGCACCTGGGTGGGGCCCGCGCCCACGGTGGACTGGAGCAACATTGCGAACATCCCCACGGACATCGCAGATGGGGATGAGAACTCGGACAGCCTCGGCTCGTTGTTGTGCACCGAGGGCCAAGTGGCGAAGTGGACCTCGGACGCATGGACCTGCGCGGACGACGTGGACACGGTGGTCAGTTCTCTTTCCTGGAGTTCCATCACGGACATCCCCACGGACATTGCCGACGGAGATCAAGACACCGACACCGACACCGACACCCTGGGTGACCTGGGCACACTCTGCGCCGACGGGGACGTGGCGAAGTGGTCAGGTGGCACCTGGGCCTGTGCACCGGACACGGACACCAACACGCAGTTGACTGAGGCGGCGGTGGACGCATTTGTGGCCAACAACGGTTACCTGACGGCGGGTGGGTCCCCGGGGACGGTTATGTACACACGCTGCGCCTGGACCGGGATCAATTCTCAGAGTGTTGGAGCATGTGTGCCTCCACCTTGCCCTTCTGACTGGAGCGACCTCGGTGTGACTGGAAATGTGAAGGCTGTTGTTGCCGGGTGGGAGAACCACTCGAGCACCAATCACAGCACTGAAGCTGGTGGCTACCAAGAACGCGGCTGCTATTCGACGACCCCCATGACAGTCTTGGTGACTCGCTGCGCCTGGACCGGGAACAATGCTGAGGTCATTGGAGCATGTGTGCCTCCACCTTGCCCTTCTGACTGGAGCGACCTCGGTGTCACTGGAAATGTGAAGGCCGCAGCTGTCGGGTGGGAGAACCACTCGAGCACCAATCACAGCACTGAGGCTGGCGGCTACCAAGAGCGGACTTGCGCTCTCTGAGAGTCGTTAACTGTGGGCTTTATCTGTTGTGAACGTTGGCCTGTAGAGTCCACGGGGCAGCGGTTGTCGATCTCGGCAGCTGTCCCCCAAACAGTGTTGCCGAGGCTTCCTATGGCTGCCGGCTACACTGTCTGAGCGAGGTGTCATGAGCAGAGTTCTCTTCGCTCTCCTGGGCTGCTGCCTTGTGGCAGCTTGCAAGTCGTCTGAGGCCGGTCCTGCCTTGCAGCTCGATGTGGATGGTGTCACGCGGGAGTATCGACTCTTCGTTCCCTCCCAGCCTCCCGATGGAGCGATGCCTCTGCTGGTGGCGGTCCACGGGGGCAGTGGCAGAGCCGACAGCTATCCGCAGCAGAGTCAGCTTGAGGAGCTGGCCGAGGACCAGGGCTTTGTCGTCGCCTATCCGCTCTCGGAGCTACTCCCGGGCAACGAGGGCGAGTGGCAGCTCAACACAGACAGTCAGTCCCGACAGGATCTCGACTTTGTGGAGGCCCTCATCGACGAACTCTCGGGGCAGCATCCAGTGGATCCTGCGAGGATCTATGCCACCGGCTATTCCCTTGGCTCGATGTTTACCTACGAGCTCGCCTGCCATCTGAGCAGCCGGTTCGCGGCCGTGGCCTCCCATGCTGGAGCGATGCCGGTCTCGCCCAACTCTTGTGAACCATCGGAGGGGGTGGCGATCATGCACCTGCATGGCACCCAGGATGAGATCATCCCCTACGCCACCACCTGGGACTGGAGCGCGTGGCCAGAGGTGGGGACCATGTTCGATGTACCAGGCCTCGTGCAGTTCTGGGCCGACCAATACAGCTGCCAGGACTCCGCCGAGAACGCGACGGCCAACTCGACCCATGTGGTCCACGATGCCTGTGATCAGGGCGTGCGTGTCGAACACCACCGCTTGGAGGAGGTAGGCCACGAGTGGCCCGAGAGTGTGGCGGGGAGCTCGACCCCAGAGACGCTCTGGGCCTTCCTGCGGGACTTTACGAGGTCCCCCTGATGCGCCCCCAGAGCCAGCTGCCCAGGCGGCGCAGGTCGTCCTTGATCAGAAGCATGCTGGGAAGCAGGAACAAGGTGAGCAGGGTGGCAAAGAGCAGGCCCCAGCCGAGAGCGAACACCATGGGCTGAATCCATCCGGCGTCGCCGCCCAGGCCGTAGGCCAGCGGCAGCACGCCACCCAAGGTTGTAATCGAGGTCAGCATGACCGCCTGGAAGCGGCTCTTCGCGCCGGCCAGCACAAGATCGCGATAGGGCGCGTCGGGCTCGGCTTCACGCCGTCGCCGGATCGTATCGACCACGACCAGGGAGTCATTGACAACCACGCCGGTCAGGCCGAGGACTCCGATGATCCCCATCACTTCGAGGTCCATGCCGTGCAGCCAGGTGGCCAGAATGACTCCTACGAAGCCGAACGGCACGGCGACCATCACGAGGAGCGGCTCCACCAAGGAGTTCAGCGACAGGGCGAGGCTCAAGAAGATGAGGCCGAGGGTGAACACCGCCAGCTTGATGAGCCAGATCTTGCGCTCCGCCTCGCCCTCATCGGGGTGCACCGTGATGGAGTAGCCGGGGAAGCGCTCTCGGAGAGGCTCGAGCGACGCCTGGATCCAGTCCTTTACCTCCTCGGAGCTGGCCTGTTGCTCGTCGAACACCACGTCCACCTTGAACACCCGGAGCATGTTCTTGTGCTCGATCTTGCGCAGGGTTCTCAGCTTCTCCCAGCGACCGAGTCGGGACAGCGGCACGGCAATTCCCCGGGGCGTCATCACCGTTACGCGCTGCAGCTCCCGCTTGTGCAGAGGCAGGTCGCCTTCGTAGTGGGTGAAGACCAGCAATTCTTCGCCCCGTAGGCGAATGCGTTCCAGCTCGGGGCCATCCACCCGCTGCCGCAGCTGGGCAGCGATCCCCTCTGGGCTGAGCCCGTAGGACAGCACATCCCGATGGTTGACGACGAAGCTCCAGGAGTCCTGGAAGCGGTCATCGTCCATGTAGACATCCTGCACCCCGTCGACTCGCTCGATGGCCTCTTCGATTCCATCTTGGATGTCCCCAAAGGGGATGCGGTCATTGCCCGAGACGTAGATGGACACCACCTCCTGCGAGGCTCCGGTGTCTGCGTAGCTCTGCATCAAGTACAGCTTCTCGAAGCGCTCCTGTGCTACCAATTCATCGATCAGTGGTTGGATCTTCTCGGAGATCCCCAGCTGCTTTTGGGGCCACTCGGCCATCGAGCCCGTGGGTGCGACCTGTATCTGCGCAAAGCGCATGCCCTCCATCACGTTCCCTCGGATCATTGCGCTGCCCAGGCGGGTCGTGAAGTACTTGACCAGATCGGGCTCCAGCTCCTTCAGGCGGGCTTCCAGGGGTCGGAGGGCGTCCTCGGTGGCCTCCAGCGAGATGCTCTCTTTGAGCTCGGCGTGGATGATGAGCCCGCTGCCTAGACTCAGGTTGGTCTTTACCTCCATCTTCTCGGAGACAAGCCAGCCGGCGAGCACCGCGAGGGCGATGAAGCCTGGAAGTGCCAGGTAGCGCAGCTTGCAGACCCCAGCCAGGACCCAGCCATAGGCATTGCGCGCCAGGACCACGAAGCGCCGGTCTTCGATGGCGCCCGAGAGGGGGCCGAAGTCCTTGAGGTGGTTCGGGAGGATGAGGAAGCTCTCGACGAAGCTGAGCACGAGAGCAGCGATCACCACCACCGGCAGGGGTCGAATCAGGGAGCTGAGGGCTGAGTCGATGATCAGGAGGGGGGAAAACGCCAGCGCCGTGGTCAGCATCATGCCCGTCACCGGTCGCAGCGTCTGAGTGGCGGCTTCGATGGCGGCGTCACGGCGCGACAGCCCGTCCTTGAGGCGGGCAGCGAAGGCCTCGGACACGATGATCGCGTCATCTACCAGGATGCCCAGAACTAGGATCATGGCGGCCAGGGAGATGAGGTTGAAGTCAACGCTCGCCCCGTCTACGAGCAGCAGGCTGCCCAGGTAGCAAAAGGGGAGCCCCAGCGCGGTCATGACGGCAATTCGCCAGCCCAGGAAGACCAGCAAGATGACGAGCACGATGACGATGCCGCCCAGCCCGTTGGTCTGGAGAATGGCGAGCTCGTGATCGATGAGCTCGGACGGGTCGGTGGCAACCTCGAGCGTGACCCCCTCGGGTGGGGCGGCCGCGAACTCGTCGACCAGAGCCCGGACTCGCTCGGTCAGAAGGATGGAGTCGTTGCCGGTCCGTGACCACAGCTGAATGCTCACGAAGGGAGCGCCCCGCAGCGTGCTACGTCCTCGCTCTTCAGCGAAGCGAAGCTCCACTTGGGCGACTTGTTCGAGTCGGAGGCCTTGGCCCGCACGGTTGACGACCAGGGGGAGCGACTTCAACGAGTCGATGGACTCAAAGCCCTTGTCCACGAGGATGGCGAGCTCGTCGTCCCCACTGCGGATCTGACCCACTGGGGCATAGCGCAGGAACTCCAGCACCCGCTCGCGCGCCTGAACCACATTCAGGCCGGCCCGGTTCAGGGCCCCATTGTCGAACACGATGTGCAGGTTCTGAGCTCTCAGCGAGCTCTCGACATCCACGACCCCGGTGATCCGCCGGAGCCTCTCTGTGAGCGAGTCCACATAGCGGCGATGTTCCGGGTTGCCTTCATCGATCCCCTCCAGGTGCATCGCCGGTGCATAGAGCCGGTCCATGACTTGCTGTTCGATGTCCAGGGGGCGGATGTCCCGGGGGAGCCGGTGTCGGATCGCAGCCAGCTGGCTCTTGATCTGCTCGACGCTGGCCACCATGTCGTCGTGACCTGGCTCGAAGCTCAACTGCAGCTGGGCCTGCCCGTTGCGGGTGGTCGACTCCAGCTCCTTGAGCCCCCGGAGGTCCTGGAGGGCCTCCTCCAGGCGAAAGGTCACAAAGCGCTCCATGTCCACAGCCGATGCGCCGGGCAGCGAGGCCGTGACAGAGACCGCCTTGATCGTGAGCGGTGGTTGTAGCGTCCGGGACATCCCCAGAGCCGTGACGAGCCCGAAGATGCAGATCATCACCGTGATCAGGTTGACCGCCAGGGGGCGGTCCACGAAGTAGGTGACCAATGACTTCATTGGCACATCTCAGGCTGGGCTGAGGACAGTTCCGCCAGGACGATCTGTGCCTGCAGCTCTGCCAGCTCCAGCTCCAGGGCGGCGAGCCTCGCCTCTTCGTACTGGGTGTAGTGCAAGAGATAGTCTTGGTACTCCAGGCGCCCGTTCACAAAGCGCGACCAGGCCTCGCCCACCTGTGCGTCGATCAGCTTCAGTTGCTCCTGCACCAGGGCGCCGCCGTCGCGTGCGCTCTGCCGTTGAGCCAGAGCTTGTCCCCGCCGCTCGGCCAGGGAGCGAAGGGTCTCGTCCTGATCGGCCTGTGCCAGCGCAGCGTGTTCGCGCAGGATGCTCTGCTCGTAGTGTCTTGCTGGCGCGCTGACTGGAACCGTCAGATGCATGGCTACTCCACCGCTCAAGCTCAGCCCCTGGGTCTCCTGGAGGAGTGGGTCCACTTGATGGCTCTGAGTGCCGACCTGGATCTGGGGACCCAACTCCAACAAGGGTTTGTAGCTCTGACCCACCCAGTCTGACTCGGCGAGGCGCGCCTCGCGAAGTTGGCCGGGAGCCACAACAGAGGGGTGTGCTTCTATGGCAGCAGCGTCAGAGGAGTCGGCTTCGGCGAGCAGGCTCTGCAGAGAGGGGCGAGGATCGGCGAGAGCATCGGGGCTCTGCTCTAGGAACGAACCCAGGCCGGCGATCGCGCTGTTGAGATGCCCTGCAAGGACTTCCCGCCGTCGCTCGGCTCGTATGACATCGGACTGGGCGCTGAGGTAGTCCAGACGAGGCACCATGCCGCGACGGTGGTCCCGCTCGGTCTGCTTTCGGTTGGCCTTGCGCGTCTCCAGTAACTCCTCCACCACCGCCAGTTGTTCCTGGAGGTTCCAGGTCCTCACGTAGAGGTCTACTGAAAACCAACAGCGGCGTCGGACGACATCTTGCTGTCGACTGGCGGCGGCCTGCTGGTCCAGGGTTCGATAGCGGGTCTCCAGCTGATAGAGCCGCCCTTGGTGGTTTCCGGCGACGGCGCCATACAGGGCTCCGCCCACCGAGGCCGAGCTGCCTCCCAGGGCGGCCGAGCCGGGAAGTCCCAAGCGGCCGGTTCCGGTCAAGGCCCACCGGTGACCCTTTGCGTCCCTCCCGCTGAGCGATGCCTGGTCGAGGTCCAGCCCGGCCTGACCGAGGGGGCTCGTCCCGCTCGTCCAGCCCCAGAGGCTCCCGTCCGCGCCCGCATCTAGGCTCAAGTCGATGCCCTGAGGGTTCTCGCTTCGCTCCACCGCGAGCGAGGCGACGGAGCGGCGCAGGGCTGCATCACGTTGCAGGGGGTCGAAGGCGCGAAAGGCGGCCATCCAGTCGGCCAGGTTGAGCTCGGTCGAGGAGTCTTCCTCAGTCTCAGGCTCCTGGGATGGGGGCAGGTCTCCTGTCGGCTCCGAAGCAGCCAACATCGGGATGACGAGGGCCACTAGACCCAGGGTGGATAGCCTCTTCCTGTGGTTCATCAAGCCGTGCCTTTCAAGGGATTTCCCTCCTGTAACAAGCATACAGACGGTGGCGTCTGAAAGGAGCTTGGCGGGACGTTGATGGCTCGATTAGGCCGACGCTGTGGGCACGACTTGGGTGATGGCGAGCCGGCGCGTGTTCAAGTCGGCGCATGCTCGCCAATCTGCCCCGTGCCAGCTCTCAATCCCAGTTGCTCAACAAATAGACAGACCAGCCCACGAGTCGACCGTTCTCACCGGAGAGGGTGTCGGTGACATGCAGCGTCCACAGCCCATTGACCGCATCATCGCCCGAGCCCACCGAGACCGTGATCGGCCCTGGCACCCAGGCAGTGTGGTTCAGGACGACCCCCTGCTGGCCATTGGGGTCTTCCAGCGTCACCAGCAGATCGGTGGGGCGGGGGTGGTCCAGGTGGAGAGTTACTACGATATCGACAGGAACCGTGGCCAGACCGCACGCAACAACGGAGCTACTGACAAGCGTTCCTGTGTCGGGGATCGCCAGGTTGTCGTAGCTGTAGAAGTTCTTCGCAAACCAGCTGGGAACGCACCAGCCTGAACCCCACTGGAACTCACCGAGGCAGGCCTCGTCTGGGCCACACGGGGCCGAGGGAGAGCAACTGGTGCCCGAAGCTGCGACGGAGGTGTCCTCACACTGACCCGTGGCCCCCACCACGGTGCTCGGCAGACCAACACATTGGTCGACTCCCAGGCACTGGGTGGTGTCGGTGCAGCCCGTCGTGCACTGGGCTTCGATCAGACAGTCGGAGGAGCACCCATCGTCGCTCTGGAGGTTGCCGTCGTCGCAGGTCTCCGGGTCCTCTAGGACGCCGTCGCCGCAGCCCGAGCTCGGCAGGGGGTCCTCGTCATCGCCTGAGTCATCGTCATCGCCTGAGTCATCGTCGTCATCGCTTGAGTCGTCGTCGCCCGGGTCGCCATCGTCGTCATCACCCGAATCGTCGTCGCCTAGGTCGCCATCGTCGTCATCGCCCGAATCGTCGTCGCCTAGGTCGCCATCGTCGTCATCGCCGGAATCGTCGTCACCCAGGTCGTCATCGTCGCCCGCGTCGTCGTCGTCGTCGTCGTCGTCGTCGCCTTGACAGTCGGGGTCGTCGCCACAGTCGGGGTCGTAGCAGTCAGGGAGGCTGTCAGCATCATCATCGAGGCCGTCTGTGCAGTCGACTTCAACGGCAGGCTCAGGGCAGGTTCCTCCGCACTGGTTGACGAAGTAGTCGACACAGCGGTCATCCCAGGACCCACCGAAACCGCCGCAGCAAAAGGGATCGATCATGCAGGCGCAGTACTCACCCGGCTCGTCCTCACAGCCCGGACTGCCGTTGGCTGAGCAGCAATCACCATCACCGTAGTCACAGGCTGGGTCGAAGGTGCAGTCCTCATCCTCGCAGTCGAGAAATCCATCACTCTCGTTGTCGACGCCATCGGTGCAGTCGACCTCGGGGCAGAACCACGGGCTCCAGCAATCCGGGTCGTCACAATCGACTAGCCCATCGCAGTCGACGTCCTGGCCGAGACACTGTTCGGCCGCGCCGCTGTTTACTGCCGGGTCGTCGTCGTTGCAGTCCGTCGAGGTCGGGTCGCCGTCGCAGTCCCCGTCCTCCGCCAACACGGTCGAGTCAGGATCGGAATCGTCGCAGTCCTCGGCCGCTACGATGCCGTCACCATCGGTGTCTTGGTTGCTGTCACCGCCTGCATCGTCGTCGCCCGCATCGCCGCTTGAGTCGTCGTCGCCTGCATCGTCGTCTGTGGCGTCGCCTGTGTCGTCGTCGCCTGCATCGTCGTTTGTGTCGTCGCCTGTGTCGTCGTCCCCTAGGTCGTCGTCGCCTAGGTCGTCGTCGCCCGTGTCGTCGTCCCCTAGGTTGTCGCCCCCTAGGTCATCGTCGTCGGCTGTGTCGTCGTCCCCTAGGTCGTCGTCGCCCGTGTCGTCGTCGCCTAGGTCGTCGTCCCCTAGGTCATCGTCGTCGCCTAGGTCGTCGTCGTCGCCTAGGTCGTCGTCCTCGCCTAGGTCATCGTCGTCGCCCGTGGCGTCGTTGCCAACCTGCTCGTCGCCCCTTAAGAAACGGTCGTCTCCTCCCCCGGGGCTCTCACAGGCCGCAAGCGATGCCAGCAGCAGCCAGACAAGTGGCACGAGCCACCACCTGTTGAGACTCAATAGCGCAGAGTCTCGGAGTCGCCAGGGAGAAGAGACCATAATGAGTCGTTCAAGCCAGTCCTAGTCGTCGTCGTCATCATCGTCATCATCGTCATCATCGTCATCATCGTCGTCTCCCGGGCCACAGCTGGCACAGTCATCGTCGTCACCAATCGGAACACAGCCGAACATGGTCATGGTGAGTGAAATGAAGGTCAGCATGAAAATCAGTGTGAGGATCTTCTTCATGGCCGTCTCCACCTGCACTCTGAACAGTCATGCCCGACACAGGGATGCTCATACTACCGTGCCCTAAGGATGCCCCAGTCACATCTGGCACTGTCTGCTGGTCTTCCCGCGAGTTTCCGTGGAGTTGTCTGATCGGCACCTCACAATTGTCGTCATGTCCGACAGGAGGGTGCCCGCGTTCGGCGACGCTTGCGAACCACACGGGCCGTGCCCGAGCTAGATTCCTTTGACTTTCCATGTGGATAGCGTAGTAAATACCCAAGCGACTTGATCGCTTCGTGCTCGGTGACAGCGCGCACCCCCCCCCGGCCCCTACGGGCTGCAGTGAGGGGGGCAGCCCTCCGAGAGCGATTTCACCTACTCCAGAGCCTGGCGTCAGCGCGCACAGCAGGTTCATCTTCTCGCCGCACCCCCGCATACAGCGGTGGGAGCCGGTGATCTACGCAACTATTGGAAACCAATGCAGAAGCTCACCTTTTCAGATCTTGACCTCCATCCCGCGCTGCAGAGCGCCGTGGCTGCAGAGGGATACACCCATCCAACCCCCATCCAGGCTCAAGCGATCGGACCGGTCCTCGACGGACGGGACCTGCTGGCCGTAGCCCAGACCGGCACCGGCAAGACCGCCGCGTTCGCGCTACCGGCTCTGCACCGCCTGACGAATGCCAATCCACCGTCCCCTGGTCGGGCACGAGTTCTTGTGCTGACACCTACACGTGAACTGGCGATTCAAATCGACGAGAGCTTTCACGCATACGGCAAGCTACTCCGCAGCTCACATACAGTGATCTATGGCGGAGTAGGCCAGCGTTCTCAGGTTCGCGCCATGGCACGCGGCGTCGATGTCCTCTCGGCCACCCCAGGTCGCTTGTTGGACCTCATTGGTCAGGGCCACGTTCACCTGGACGAGGTCGGTATCTTCATCCTCGATGAGGCTGACCGGATGCTCGACATGGGCTTCATTCACGATGTTCGGCGCATCATCGAGCGGCTCCCCAGCGATCGTCAGACGCTGCTGTTCTCGGCGACGATGCCAGGGGCAATCACAGAACTCTCCCGAAAGATTCTCCGCAAGCCCGTGCGTGTGGAGGTCACACCGGCGGCTACGACTGTCGAGCGGATCGACCAGTCCGTGCTGTTGGTCGAGAAGGCCGACAAGACCCGTCTCCTTGCCCACGTTCTTGATGCTCCCGAGATCGAGCGAGCCCTCGTGTTCACGCGCACCAAGCATGGCGCGAACAAGGTCGTGAGGAAATTGGAGCAGGGCTCCGTCCGGGCCGAGGCGATCCACGGCAACAAGTCCCAGAGTGCCCGCCAGCGAGCCCTACGCAACTTCAAGGAGGGCCGCATTCGCGTACTGGTCGCTACTGATATCGCTGCTCGAGGAATCGATGTGGACGGTATTAGCCACGTCATCAATTACGACCTGCCCAACATTCCCGAGAGCTACGTCCACCGCATTGGCCGTACGGCACGTGCCGGTGCCCACGGCGTGGCGATCTCGTTCTGCGGTGTGGATGAGCGCCCTTACCTGCGCGACATCGAGCGCCTCATCAAGCAGCGCGTCCAGGTCGTTCAAGGCCATCGCTACGAGTCAACAGTGGCCCCTGAGGAGCACAAGTCGGCCGCTCGTCCCAAGAATCCCAGCCGTCGCCGCCGGCGCCGCCGCGCTCCTCGAGGTGCACGGCAGCGATAGCTCGGAGGGGGTCCTGAGATGGACCGTTTCGGCGGGAGTGTGGTTCAGAGGCGAGGACTTGAGGGCGTCGTCTGGGTGCTCAGCCCGACGTCGAACTTCGAAGCTACCGTAGGCTTCTTTGATGAGCTCAAGGGCCTGGTTCTTGAGGACTCTGGGACGCCAACCCAGGACCTGCAGTTCAGCCGTTACGCGATGTTCAGGACGCTCAATGGTGTGGTCCTGGAGGTGGTCGAACCCATCGCCGAAAAGGCTGATCTCTTCACTCATCCTGTCGTATCGATCTCCGTACGAGATCTCCCCGCGACCAGGACACGACTGGACGACCAGGGAGTCGACTTCATCACGGACATCATCGGGACCGATAGCGAAGCGTCCTGGACCTACTTCCGGTCACCCTGCGGGACCCTCTATCAACTCAGCGAAGACAGTAGCGTGGAGCAGCCTGAGCCTGTGTTGGTGGGCTCTCCCGGCATCGAGCGAATTGTGGTGCCCTGTAGGTCCCTCGACGAGACGGTTGAGTTCTTTGAGAGGGCCCTTGGCTTTGCGGTTCAGGTGGGTGAAGTGGGTGGGGAGTTCTCCCACTTCAGTCGCTCCGCCCAGGTTCCCATGAAGAACGGCTTCGTCCTTCAACTAGTCGAGCCCAGACCTGTCGCTAGGAATCTCTATGGGGGCCCTGTAGTCGCACTCACCATCGAGGATCTCCCCTCAGAGATTGCTCGACTGGAAGAGCGGGGAATCCCCCTTGAGGTGGGCAACGACACTGTGGGGGGGCACCCGGACTGGTGCTGTTTTCAGGTTCCCGGCGGCACTGTGTTTCGGATTCAAGGGAGCCTGGCGACCCGATCGGAACAGCAGGCAGAGTAGCAGTGGGCGCAAATAGAGACTCGTGCGTGTCAACCAACGACCGAGCGGGCCGTTGCTAACGTCTGGCCCAGCTCGGACTCGGGGGTGACGTTGAGCTCAGAGGCAATGGCTTGGGCTTCAGCGAGAGCCGTGGCGGCGCCTGTGGGCTCCCCCGCCAGATGCTCGACCTGAGCTTTCTTGCACAAGAGCTTGCCCAGCTCCAGCTTGTAGACGCCACGAAGCTGGCGTTCCCCCTGCGCTAGGAGGATGCGCGCCTCTTCGAAGGCTTCATTCTGAGCCCGAATGAGGGCGAGAGAACCTCGGAAAGCGCCTGCGGCTACAGGCCAGGTCTCGTCGCCGACCGCAATGGCATCTTGAAGGTAGGCCTCGGCGGAGAGTTGGTCGCCCTGAGACAAGAAGAGATCGCCGAGATTTCCGACGTTGACGCACTCACTACGTCGGTCTCCCCGCTCGCGCGCAATGGCGAGGGCCTGATGGTAATGCTCCAGCGCTTCCGATATGCGGCCCTGCTCGCGATAGAGGCTCGCCAGGTCTCCTCCGTGCCCGCCCTCGTCGTCGCGCCTCCCGATCTCGCGAGCAACGTGTATGGCCTGATGATAGTGCTCCAGTGCCTCGGAGTAACGCCCCTGGTCGTGATAGCAGAGCGCCAGGTTTCTGAAGTTGATGCCCTCACTCTGGCGATTACCCACCTCGCGATGAATCGCGAGGGACTGCTGATAGTGATTCAGGGCTTCGACATAGTGGCCCTGCTGGCGATGGTGCCACGCGATGCCTCCGAGGACGCGGCCCTCGAACGGGCGATTGCCCACCTCGCGATGGATGGCCAGAGCCTGATGGTAGTGCTCAAGTGACTCCGGTATTCGGCCCTGCTCCCGATAGATGTTTGCGAGTCTCCCGACCGCGATGCCCTCCCCTCGGCGATTGCCCGCTTGGCGATGGATGGCCAGAGCTTGTCGGATACGCTGCTCCGATGCTGAGACCCGTCCCCGCCTGAATAGCAGCCAGCCGACTTCCAGAGTCAATCTGCCCAATGCTTGGCTTGATGCCGGCTGTTCCAGGACCCGCTCCAGCAGCGCGATGCCGTCAGAGAATGGGCCATGAACATGAAAAATCGTCCCTGCTGCTAGCGCACAGTTCGCGGCTGTCTCAGGGGCACCGTGGGCCAGGGCGGCATTCACACTGGCTAGTAGGTTCTCAAGCTCGTTTGCAAGGACCCTTTGTCGCTCCGCACCGCCATGGGTGTAGAGAGACTCCAGGAAGCCCTCTTCACCCAGGGATGCGAAGTGCTGCGCGTGTCGCAGTGCCGTTGTTGCGGTCTCCGCGCCCAGCTTCTGGGCTGCGTATTCCTGGATGCTCAGGTACATCCCAAAGCGAGGCTGGTCATGTACTTCCCAGCTGTGCAGCAGGGATTTGTCCAGCAACGAGCCCACCACGTCCAGTGACCACGGGGCATCAGGCCAGGCTGACAAGTCCAGCACCGCTTCGGCCGATCCCATGAAGAAGCCATCGTGAAACACCGAGAGCTGTGCCAGAGCTGACTGCTCCCAGGAGGCGAGCAGGTCCCAGGACCAGTCAATGAGTCCGCTCAGCGTCTGCTGGCGTTCCGAGTCGCTCCTTCGGCCACTGCCGAGCAACTTGAAGCGGTCGGACAGGCGCTCTAGTAGCTGCACAGGAGTGAGCACCCTGGCCCGAGCCGCAGCCAACTCGATGGCCAGGGGGAGTCCATCGAGCGCCAGGACGATACGGGCGATGGCGCTGTGTGTCTTTGGGTCTTTTGGTAGGCGGGCACCGGCTGCCTGGGCCCTCGACTCGAATAGGGCCACCCCATCGGCCTCGGGCAGTGGCCTAAGGGCAAACACTTGCTCTCCCTCGAGCTTCAGCGGCTCCCGGGAGGTCACCAAGAAGCGTGCTTCTGGTGCCATCTGGTGCCATCGCCCCACTGTGGTGGCCGCGTGTTCTACGACCTGCTCGAAGTTGTCCAGCACCAGCAGTAGCGGTCCGCGACCAAGAATCGCATGGCCGACCTGCGTCGCGAGAGCATCGATATCCCCACTTCCAAGGGGCAGAGCCAGGGCCATGGCGGTAGCGTGTGTGAGGCCCTCCGGGGTGCGGGCTTCGGTCAGGTCGACGAACCAGGCGCCTCCGGCCAGCTTGTCTACCTGACTTCTGGCGAAGCGCCGCGAGAAGCGGGTCTTTCCAGCGCCGCCCGTGCCCTTGATGGTGACGAGCCGTTCGCCTCCTTCGAAGAGTCTTGTCAGCCTCTCCAGTTCCGTTACCCGACCGACAAAGCTATCGAGTGGAGCTCCCAGGTTGGTGCGGGCTAGGGGCCCCTTGGCCAGAACCGTCTTGGACTCGGCGTTTGTCGCTGTCTCGTCGGTGCGCTCCAGCTCAAGAGGCGTTGTCGCATCGACGACCGTATCCGGGCGCAGCGGACGGCTGCTTGGCGGCAACCAGATCCGCAGTTGGGGAAAGAGGCCTACTCTCTGCCTCAGCCCTTCGAACTCTGCGAGCAATTCTCTCGCACTGGTGTAGCGGTCATCGGGGTCGAGCGCTAGGCAGCGCCGTAGGATGCGGCCCAGGCCGGGGACAGCTTCATCTACCCGTGAAAGATAGTCCTCCCCGATTACCGGGTCATGGAGAGCGCCGTGGGCTACCAGGTGTTTGAAGAGATGGCGTCTAGGCAACCGTGTGGCGGTGGCCAGCTCGATCAGGATCAGCCCGAGTGAGAACAGGTCTGTCCGCTCATCGAGCGGCTCACCCAGCAGTTGTTCTGGGGACATGTACGAGAGAGTGCCGAGGATACTGTCCTGATCTTCGAGGGAGCTTGCCAAGTCTCCGAGGTGGGTGATGGCGATGCCGAAGTCCGCGATCTTCACGGCCCCATCCCAGGACACCAACACATTCGAAGGTTTCATGTCGCGGTGAACCAGCCCGGCTGGAAGCCCGTCGGCACTCAACGAGTGTGCGGACGCCAGACCGGCGGTGATGCCTGTGGCGACCTCAAGTACGACCGATGCCGGGGGCTTGTCACCGCTACGAATCAGCTTGGACAGGGTCTGCCCTGCGACGAGCTCCATGACGATGAAAAGTTGCCCCCCCACATCACCGAACTCATAGACATCAACGATGTTGGGATGCTTGAGGAGCCCGCCGAGGCGCGCCTCTCGGATGAAGGACTCCACGTCATCGCTGTTGGTTCGCTCGAGCGCCTCGGGCTTGATCACCTTCACAGCGACCTGCTTGCGAAAGCCTGCTGGACCGAGCAACTCCGCCCCGAATACGCGAGCCATGCCCCCCGTGCCCAAGATGGACTTCAGCTCGTAGCGACCCAGCCGCAGGGGCAGGTTCGCAGCTGTGAGCTGATCGAGACGGTATGCGGTCACGATGGAACTCCCCTGAATAGACAGACCGAACGACGTGGGTCGCGAGCCGCTGCGCTCTGTGGGATTGCCCTAGCCAGCCGCCAACATAAACATGGTCAAGAAGGGCTCACCCAGGAACAGGCACAGACCGTGCGCGACAATCACTGGGGTCAGGCTCCGTCGCCCCCAGAGAAAGAAGCCAGCCATGATGAGTCCAATGAAGAAGCTAACGATGAAGCCGGCGATACTCAGGGTCCACAGCGAGTGGTAGAGCGCGAAGACGGCACTGGAGACCAAGGCCTGACGCCACGGGCCCACGCCTCCATTCTTGAGGTGGTTCATGATGAAGCCGCGAGTCATCAGATCTTCTGAGCAGGCGATGATCACCCCGCCGATAGCGGTTCCAACTCGGAGGGCGCTGATTTCCCAGGGGTCCGCCTCGGGGTCGATCTGATGGATGTAGCCCATCACATTGAATGCGGCCCAGAGGACGCCAAAGAACACAGCCCCCACGACAGCAGAGATGCGGGTGGATGCGCCCCATCCGAGGTCATGGAGCGTCCAGCCCTGGCTCTTTACCCACCGAATTGTTCCCAGCGCCAACGCCACGAACACAACAACAAAAAGGGCGACGACCAGGCCGGTCCCAGCGCGTACGCCTAGCTCGGCTTTCGCATAGGTGGTGATGGGACCAAAGATTGGACCGGCAAACAGGACCAATAAGAGGGTTAGGACACCGAGGGGCTTCCAGGTGTTGGAATCGGCAGGCTGGTTCATTGTTTGTCTCGTTCCTTCTGCTTCGTGGAAGGCAACAAGTCTACATAGGCGTTGTTCTGACAGCGTCGCCCCCTGACTCGGCCTCTCGGAAGGAAGCTCAGCAGAGCCGCCCTGTGGCCTGCTGATCCTCGGGACGCTGATGGTATGTTTCGAACCACAAGGGGGCCTTGAGTCGCAGTGCTCGCCGCATGGAGGAGATAAGACAATGAGTGTGAAGAAGCTTTTCAACCCGAAGTGGTGGCTCGTTGGCTTTGCCGTGCTGCACACGGTGATGTTCCTGGTGCCCCAGTTGTTTGCCACGTCGTCCGTACTTGAGATGGCCTGGGGCGAGGGTGCGGCTCCCGAACACGCCGGATTCTATGAGTTTCGGCTTGGGGCTTTGGGTATCGCCTACACCCCGATGTTGTTCGCCATGGCCTATCTCACAACCGGGACCACCCGCGCAAAGATGGCCGTGATCACGGCTCTGGCCATGGGGGTCGTTGTGGTCTTGGACGTAGCTACGAGCATCAACCAAGCGGGGTACCTCGAGGACATGTCGATGGCGTTCCTCCTCGGTCTACCTGTGAGTGTCTTTGGTGGGCTTCTGGCTTCTGGGCTCCTGCACCTGAAAGAGGATGGCGAATAGACATGCCGCGCTGTGCTGCTATCGAGCAAGTCCGCCGCGGCACGTGCTGATCTCCCAAGGGGAGATGCCCATGCACCTCAAGACACTCGGGATGTTGCTGCTTGGTTGTCTGCTGTTGGGAGCAGCGGCGGGTTGCAGCGTCAGGGATGACGACAGGGGCGACGGGGGTGGGGGCTTACCTCTCGATGATGACGACTCCGCGGGGGATGAAGGTGACCCCAGTGGCGACGACGACGATGACGACGATGGCGATGACGACGACGACGACGACGACGATGACGACGACGACGACGACGACGACGACGATGACGACGGCGACGACGATGACGACGATGACGACGGTGATGACGATGACACCGCCGGACTGCCCTCATGCAGTGGAGGGACGACCTCGTACGTGGAGGTGGAGCCCAATGACGATGAGGACTCCGTTCAGTTGATCGAGGGAGCTGATGGGGATGTCGTCATCACTGGTTCGGCTTCCCTGTGCGACAACGCTTTAGACCAGTGGACTGGCGACATTGACCTCTTCAGCGTGGACTTCGAGTGCGGGGGGCAGGTGACGTTTACCTTGACCTGGGATGGCACCTCGACGGACTTGGACTACCGGGTCTACGCGCCGATGATCAGCGAGGCTACTCCGGTGTCGGTGGGCTATGAGTTCGGCACTGACCCACCCGAGGCCGAAACGGTCGAAGCTGGCGGACCACTCGACATCGCAGTGCTGTGTTGGGAGGGACCATCCACCGACTGGACGTTCACTATCGACTGGGCAGATGCCCAGGGTGACGACGACGACTCCGGTGACGACGACGACTCCGGTGACGACGACGATGATGATTCCGCAGATGACGACGATGATGATTCCGCAGATGACGACGACGCCACCGGTGATGACGATGACAGCGCCGGGGGCGGATTGGCTGCTGGAGATCAGTCATGCACCGAAGACGCTGATTGCGCTACTGGTGTTTGCTGGGACTTCAGCGACTACGATGCCTTTTGCTTCGGCACTATGTGCAGCGACTTCTGTGCGGTGGACTTGGACTGTGAGCTGTTGTTCCAGGCTCTTGGGGCGCCGAACCCTGTCGGCGCCAGCTGCGGTAGCGACGGTCGCTGCGATCCGGTGGGTTCCGGGCTTGGGGCCTGGGCTTGCATGTGACGACCTGTTCGTGTCCGACTCGGCGCGGAACAGGCTGAGAGGAACTCCGGACTATGAGAAAAGAAACCGTCCTGGCTTCTGCCCAATTCGACCCACGCCTGCCCGGCTACTTCATGCTGCAGGCGGTGTGCGTCCTGCTCATGGGCGTCCTGACCATCCCACTGATTCCGCTGTGGCTGCTCTTCGGCCGAGCAGTGCACAAGAAGCAGTACGAGTCCTTCAGTTGTGATCTGACGGAGCGTTCTCTCAACCTCCGACGGGGTTTCTTGTTCAAGGTCCAAAAGAACATCCCCTTGGACAAGATCACCGACTTGGCGGTCAACGAGGGGCCTGTGTTGCGCTACCTGGGTCTCTGCAGCTTGAAGATTGAGACTGCCGGTGGCGGGCAGGGCAGCACCATGGGACAAGCCCTGCTTCCGGGGGTTGTGGATGCGGTTGCGTTCCGGGACAGAGTCTTGAACCAGCGCGACCTCGTGGTGGTGGGCGCTGGCGTGTCGGGCGCTGCCGACGGGACCGGAGACGATGGAGTCCTGGTGGAGATTCGCGACACCCTCCTTCGTATCGAGAAGGCTCTGGACGACCGCTAGTGTTGACGGCGCAAGGGGGCTTCGTGGCCACCAGCAGGGTGGGGTAAACCGCACAGCCAGGAGAAGTACCGTGGGTTGGACAGACACAAATCAAGAATGGCGGGTCCATCCCCACGGCGAGTGGGTTGAGCTCGGCGAACACGCTTGGGCGATCCGGGGAGAACTGCCGGACATGCCCCTCGGCCGCTGGATGGTGGTGGCGCGCCAAGAAGACGGGCGCTTGGTGATCCACAATGCGATGGCGCTCGACGAGTCGTGCATGTCGACCTTGGATTCTTGGGGGGAAGTCGGACGGATCATCGTGCCCAACGGGTTGCATCGCCTGGATTCGCCGGCCTTTGCTGCTCGCTATCCCGAAGCGGAGGTCTACTGTCCCTCGGGCGCCCTCAAGCGTGTCTCAAAGGTCGTTTCAGTCGCGGGGGTGCTTGCTGAGTTTCCCCATGATGCGCGGGTCAAGTACCAAGCTCTTCCCGGAACGGGCGGGGCCGAGGGGGTGCTGCACATCACGGGCTCGGACGGGGCCACCTTGGTGTTCACCGATGCCATCTTCAATCTGCCCCACCAACCCGGGGTCCAGGGCTGGTTCTATCGCTGGGTGACCGCATCCACCGGTGGGCCGAAGGTCACTCGCGTCTTTCGACTGATGTGTGTCAAGGATGGGCCCTTGCTTGCCAAGACGCTGCACGAGCTAGCCAACACACCGGATCTGAGGCGGATCATCGTCGCCCATGGAGACATCATCGACCAGGGGCCCTCAGAGGTCCTCCGGTCGGTGGCTGACACTGTGTAGCTGAGTGGTCCTAGGCTTGCCCTTGGGGGGGCACCGCGACGGCTTCGAGGAGGCTCTGGAATCCCGGAAGCGGGTGCACCTTCTTCAGAGCGAAGCCTTGCCGTTCCAGTAGTAAGCGCAATTCTTCGCTGCTGCGCTCCCTCCCTCGCGTCGTCGCCATCATCATGTGAACGTCTGACAGGGAGGCCACGCGGTTGGCTGTGTTGGTGTCGTGGAGCATCTCCACGAGCAGCAGCGTCCCCCCGAGGGGCAGTCCCGCCCGGCAGTTGCCGAGAATCTTGAGCACTGCTTCGTCGTCCCAGTCGTGGAGGATGTTCTTGAGGAACAGCCCGTCGCAGCCGGTGGGAACACGCTCGAAGAAGCTGCCTGCTTGTAAGTCGACCCGGCCCGCGACCCCTCGTGCAGCCAAGAGTTCTCGTGCGACCTCGAGTACGCCCTCTGCATCGAAGAGCACTCCCTCGAGCTTCGGGTGCTGGCGAAGAATCTCGCTCAGGACCAGTCCGGCGCCGCCTCCCACATCACCCAGGCGCTTGAGTCGCCGAAAGGGTGTTGAAGCTCCGATCCCGCGGGCATCCAGTGCGCTCATGCTCATCATCGCGCGGGCGAACCTGGTCTCGGCGCCGGGGTTGGCGGCATACCAGTCCCAGACCGAGCAGCCGAAGCGCTGCTCGTAGCCCCCTTCGCCAGTGAGCAGCGTGCCGGGCAGGGATCCCCAGACCTCGTCGACTTCTGGGGATGTGAAGTAGTCGACTGGGTCTCGGAAGGAGCCCACCGCACCGGTACGAAGGGCTCGGCTCAAGTAGTTGTTGGAGAAGCGGCCGGCTGCATCCAGTCGAAAGACTCCCGCCGACACGCAGGCCCGGAGCATTCGATGGAGCTCGTCGCTTCGGACTCCAGTCTGCTGGGCGAGCTCGGCTGCCGTGAGCGATGTGCGATCCAGTCGGTCAGGAATCTCCAGCCTGACGACTTGCTGGAGCATGCGAGCCACGATGCCACCTGTCGCCAGGTCGAACAGCGTGAGCTGGGGGGGCATGAGTCGGCTCGCGAGACGCAGCAAAAAGGCTCGGAGGCGGGACGCCGTTCGGGCGAGCCAGTAAGGGGCCGTTGGAGGTACATACTTGGGTGAAGCAGGTCTCGTCGGCGCGGGCGGCGAACCGGAGGCGCCTTCAGCGGCGTGGGACGCCTCAGGTGTGTTTGCTGTGTCGGTCACGGTGGTCTCCGGTCGCGTCGTCGCCTCAGGGGGCAAGGCACCCTTGCTGCAGGTGTGGGACGTTGAGCTTAGGCAGTGTACGAATCGAGCTGCAGAGGGTCATGCCGTGTTCCCATGGATCTTCGATGACCCGGTGCATAGTCACGCGTCGACTACCGTGGTTGTTGTCTGGCATCTGAGAATCCCATTCACTCAGACCAGAAACGCCTGGGCTGCGATACCCAACACGAACAGACCGCCAAATCGTCTGCAGTGCACGAAGGCGTAGGCTGAGTACCAGAGCGGCCAGACGTCGTCGGGGAACTCTCTCGGTGGGGCGGGGGGGGTCGGCTTTAGGTAGATGGGCACCAAGTCCCGTAAGAAGGGCGCCGCCCCTAGAACCACCAGCACAGGCCAGCTCAACATCCCCGAGGCGACAAAGAAGAAGCAGAGGCCGTATTGGAGAGCGACCAATACGAGCGTTGTGTGACGAGCTGCGGTGTGTCCGACCAGGACGGGAAAGGTTCTGATTCCCCGGGGCTCGTCCCAGGGGATCTTGTCGGTGTGCTTTCCGAACAGCACGGTGGTCGGGCCCAGTGCATACGGAATGCTGGCGAGCGCGACGGTCCAAGACCAGTCGCCCGTCACGCTCAGATAGCCACCGCCAACCATGAGCGGCCCCCACACCAACACGACCACGGGTTCCCCCAGGCCGAAGTGCTTCAGCGGCCAGTTGTAGCCAAGGACGAGCAGGATCCCGAGGATGAAGAACGGGATCACCGCGGGCCCGACCATCCAGGAGAGAGTGGCCCCGCAGGCCAAGGCGGGCAGGGAGGTCCACAGCGCCCACCAGCGCGCCTGACCGACGGTCATGAGGCCCTCTTCGACAGGCTGAGTTCCGTACCGGGTACGAAAGGCGTTGTCCCGGTCGACCCCTCGCTTGTGATCGCTCACGTCGTTGAGGATGTTGTTCGTGGCGTGCGCCAGAGTCAGGCCGACGCAGAGCAGGGCGAAGCGAAGCCAATCCATCTGCCCGGCCGACGCCGCGAAGATCCCGGCGATGACGCACGAGAAGAGAGTCATCACGAGCACCGCCGCCCTGGAGGCGACGAGCCAACGGGAGAAGAGATCTAAGCCAGCCCAGCGTTCTCCACCGATGCGCGGCATGCCGCCGAGCGCCTCCCACCAGACCTTGGGATCAACTCGTGTCGCCAAGGGGCCGTCTCCCATGCTCGTTCGCCGTATCGATCCGATAGGACTCGGTTCAACTCAGTGTGCGAAGCCTGGGCACGGAGAGTGCGCGCTGTGAGGCTCTGCTTTCGGCTTAGTTAACAAACGACAAACAAATATCTGACAAATTCTTGACTCAACTGTACACAAGGTACAAGCTTGGTTTATGCGCGGCAAACTCCCTCTCTTGTCCTCTCTAGCCGTCCTCCTTCCTCTGTCCGTCCTCGCCTCGGGCTGCTGCTCGGAATCCACGCTGGTTCCGCTCGATCGGAGTGGTTTTGTATCGGACCCAACGGATGGCGACAGCAGCGGCCCTTTGGATGACGAGACAGCCTCGCGCTTGCTCGGCGAGCTGTTACTGAGTCCGGCCGAGTTCGACTTCGGCGAGCGCCCGGTTGCTTGCAGTAGCCAGTTGACGATGATCGTCAGCAACATGGGTGACGGCCCCTTGGAGGTCACCGGCATGAGCTCGATGACCTCACCCGGCATCGAGATTGGGCCTCTTCCAGACCTGCCCATTCGCTTGGACCCCAACGCGAGCGTGGACGTGGGCGTTCGCTTTACTCCGATCAACGAGCAAGGTGATGAAGCCACGTTCACGGTCTTTAGCGATGCGGGTGATGCAACGGCCGAGTTGTGGGGCTCCACTCTTCCGTCGGTTGCCGCTTCCGATGAGTTCATCCAGGAGGGCAATCGGGCCGTGGACATTCTCTGGATGGTCGACAGTTCGGGCTCCATGGCCTCGGAGCAAGAGTCTCTCGGCGACAACTTTTCGAGCTTCATCAGCATCATCGATCAACTCCAATTGGACTACCGAGTTGGGGTCATCACCTCTGACGTGGATGATGGGGGCGCTCTCCACGGCGCCCCGAGCTACATCACACCCGAGACGCCCTCTGCTGCCGAGGTGTTCGCGGAGAACGTCCTTGTGGGGCAGCACGGCTCGGGAGAGGAGCAGGGCTTCGACTCTGTGCGGCTTGCGTTGTTGGATGGAGCCGCTGGTGACTTCCTGCGATCTTCAGCACAGCTACGGGTCATCTCCGTCAGCGACGAAGACGACCAGAGTGACACTCTGCCCTCTACAGCCGACTACGTGGCCGAGCTTCGGTCACTGAAGACCAGCCCACGCTATGTGATTCACTCCGACATCGTGGGTGGAGTCAGTGGCTGCAGCTCGGCGGACTCGGACGCGGACCCGGCTCCGCGCTATCTCGAAGCGACGGCCCTCACAGGCGGTATCTCTAGATCGATCTGTGATGAAAACTGGGTGCAGGCCCTCGAAGACTTGGCCTGGCTAGCGGACTCGTACGCCGACACCTTCACCTTGAGCCAGCCGGCTGTAGCAGCCAGCGTGACCGCCTCTGTCGACGGCATTGAGGTGGACTCCGGGTGGTCCTTTGACAGCTCCTTGAATGCGGTCATCTTTGATGAGGATGCGGTTCCGGAAGATGGGTCTGTGATCTTCTTCGACTACCTGGTTCAGCAGCCTTGCCATGACTGAATCGCAAGGCCCAGTCGCCAGGGGTCCTCATGAGGTTTCCGCTTCTAGCCCATGGGGCCCACACCCACTCAGAGGCGCACATGAACTGCCGCAGCAGCCTCCGCGGCCTTGGTGCGAGCCTCCTCGATGGTCTCGCCCAGGGTAAGGGCGACTCCGAGTCGGCGTTCTCCGCGGACTTCCGCCTTGCCGAACAAGCGGATCGATGTGTCGGGAGCGGCCAGTGCCTCGGCCACATTGTCGAAAGACGGAGCATCGGAGTGTCCCTCTCCGAGAATGACGTGGGACGCAGCGGGTCCGTACTGGCGAATGTTGGGGATCGGCAAGCCCAAGATGGCCCTGGCATGCAGGGCAAACTCCGACAGGTTTTGCGAGATCATGGTCACCATGCCCGTGTCGTGGGGGCGGGGTGAGACTTCACTGAAGTAGACCGTGTCTCCCTTGATGAAGAGCTCGACACCAAAGATGCCGTAGCCACCGAGGCCCTCGGTGATGGCTCCCGCCATCTCTCGAGCCCGCTGCAGGGCCACTTCGCTCATCGCCTGCGGCTGCCAGGACTCGTGATAGTCACCGTCTACCTGGCGATGGCCGACGGGATCTAGAAACGTGGTGCCGTCCCTGTGGCGCACCGTCAGCAAGGTGATCTCGTAGTCGAAGTCCACGAAGCCCTCGACAATCACCTTGCCGGCCCCGCCTCGCCCGCCCACTTGGGCGGTCTGCCATGCGGCGTCGATGTCCGCTTCCGAGCGAACGGTGCTCTGGCCACGACCCGACGAGCTCATGATCGGCTTCACCACGCAGGGCAGGCCCACCTGGCTGCAAGCCGCTCGATACTCCGCTTCGGTCTCAGCAAAGCAATAGGGAGAGGTCGGCAGGCCCAAGTCTTCTGCTGCGAACCGACGGATCCCTTCTCTGTCCATGGTCAGGCGGGCCGCGCGCGCGGTGGGAATGACGTTGTAGCCCTCGTTCTCGAGCTCGAGGAGCGTGTCGGTGGCGATCGCTTCGATCTCGGGCACGATGAAGCTGGGCTGTTCCTTCTCGATGATGGAGCGCAGCTTCTCCCCGTCTTGCATGGAGAGGACATAGGAGCGGTGGGCCACCTGCATTGCGGGAGCATTCTCGTACCGATCCACAGCCACGACCTCGATGCCAAAGCGCTGCGCTTCGATGGCGACCTCTTTGCCCAACTCACCAGAACCGAGCAGTAGGAGGCGGGTCGCCGTGCGGGTATTGGGGGTGCCGAGAGTCGCCATGTTTTCTCCGATGGAAAGCGTTGAGGTGGGTGGCTGGTTCCAGGCCATGGGTGCCACTAGCCCGGGCGCAGGGGCTATCTAGGCCATTTGGGCCCATCGCACAACTGGCGACTCCTACTCTCCAGAGCATCGTGGGGCGAGACGAGGGCTGGGCTGGGGGTGAGATGCCCTCCTGGCCCCGTGCCAGAGGCCGGCAACAGCTCTCTGTCACCCAGGAATGGGGCTCGAACCTCCCTCTCGCTGCGCTAGTCTGGCTCCTTGGAGGTCGTTGTGAGGTTGCAGAGGCACTGGATTCTGGTGGTTGTCTGCCTGTGGCTGTCGGCTTGTACGGAGCCGGGGACGGATGCTCCTGTTCTCGACGACGACGATGACCTGGTCGATGACGATGACTCAGCCGGGGATGACGATTTGCTGTGGGGACTCTCACACATCGACCCATGGGGCTTTTGGCGCCATCGCGTTTGGTATTGGTACGAGCCAGGTGAGGGATGTTCTGGCCACCCAGACCCTCGCGATGGAGCGCTTAAAGGTTCGGCGGATTGAAGTGAAGGGGACTTTGGGGCCGGGGGTTTATGCCAAGGATGTCATTTTGCACATCATTCGTATGCTGGGAGTCAATGGGGGGATGGGGTATGCCTATGAGTTTGCGGGTAGCACCATCGAGGCCATGAGCATGGAAGAGCGGATGACCGTCTGCAATATGTCCATCGAGGGAGGCGCCCGGGTGGGGTATATCAATCCAGATCAGACGACCTTTGAATATATCAAGGGGAGGCCCTACGCGCCTGCTGAGGAGCGCTGGGGTGATGCGATATCCTATTGGGAGGGCGTAGCGTCGGATGAGGACGCGTCTTACGATGATGTGGTGACCTTTGACGCCGCGGAGATCCCTCCGACGGTGACCTGGGGGATTAACCCCGGTCAGGCGGTGGGGGTAGACCAGCGCATTCCGAAGGCGTCGGAGCTTGAAGAGGGAGAGCTCGGCACCCATGAGGAGGCGTTGAGGTACATGGGGCTGGAGGACGGACAGGCCATCGCCGGTGTTCCCATTCAGGTTGCCTTTATCGGTAGCTGCACCAACAGCCGGCTCTCGGATCTGCGGGAGGTGGCGGCCTATGTGCGGGGACGTC
>PBPL01000012.1 GCA_002724675.1 Deltaproteobacteria bacterium
CGGGCGATGACGACGACTCGGGCGACGATGACGACTCGGGCGACGATGACGACTCGGGCGACGATGACGACTCGGGCGACGATGACTCCGCCGTCGTCGGAGAGTCCGATGAGGAGCCTCCGATCACGCTGGATCCGAGCCTTTCACCCAGCTGCGGCTGCCAAACAGGGAACAGCGCCGGCCCCACTGTCTCTGTTTTCCTGCTCCTGCTCTTTGGGTTGGTTTCCCGTCAGGGGCGCCGCGACCAGCTGGAGGGTCGTAGCATCGCTTGAGTCGGGCGGCTCATGAAGCGCCTGGCTCGATTGCTGTGCAGCCGTAGAGTCGCGGCGGTGACTGCCGCCTGCGTCCTACTAGTGACCGGCGCCCTCGGCTTGATTGCGGGGCAGGTCGAACACGACGATGACATCCTCGCCTTCCTTCCTGAAGACAACGAAGATGTTGCTGTCTTCCGAAGGATCAACGAACGATTCGGCGGACTCGATGTGGCTCTCGTCGGTATCGATGCAGGAGAGCAGCTCTTCACCGCACCCTTTCTGAAGCGACTTCGCTCTGCCACGCAGGCCCTCAATGAACTGGAGAAGGTCAGCTACGCCCTCAGCATCGCGAACCTAGA
Source organism: Deltaproteobacteria bacterium (assembly GCA_002724675.1). GTDB lineage: Bacteria > Myxococcota_A > UBA796 > UBA9615 > UBA9615. Next base: position 614 of record PBPL01000012.1, read on the forward strand.
GGATCTTACGGCCGACCTGGACCGAGGAGGCATCGAGCTCAAGACGCTCATCGACACACTCCCGGAGACTCCCGCTGAGACGACTGCTCTACGGAACAAGGTCCTATCTCGGGACACGGCGAGGGGCAACCTAGTCTCTGAGGATGGGCGTGCCGTGCTCATCTACTGCTTTGCGGGCTACGGAGCCGATCCACGCGGGATCGCGAAACAGATCCGTACGGTCGTCCAAGAGCACTTTCCCCAGGAACCCACCTACTGGGGCGGAGCCCCGTTTATCTCGACCTACATCTACGACACCACAGACAACGACATGGCTCGTCTGACGCCGTGGGCTGTCGTCGCAATCCTCGTCATCCTCATGATCACGTTCCGAGATGTCATCGGCACCGCACTTGCCCTGCTGACTACCGGCATGGGCATCGCCGTCGCCCACGGGGCAATGGTCCTGCTGGATGTGAAATTCAACATCGTGCTCAGCTCCATGCCAATCATCTTGTTTGCCGTAGGCAGCGCCTACAGCATCCACATCCTCGCCCACTACTACTCGCTCGAGCCAAAGCTCGGGCCAGAGCAGGCGCTCGTCAACACCCTGGAGCATCTGGGCCCAGTAGTGCTCGCTGCTGGCCTGACGACAGTGGCTGGCCTCTTGTCTTTCGTCATGATGGACATCGGACCCATGAGGACGTTTGGCCTCTTCACGGCTCTCGGAATCCTCTCCACCCTCCTGTTATCGATCACCTTCGTTCCAGCGGTCATCTGCCTCACGGGGCTTCGACGGAAGAGCTCGGGACGGTGGACGATCTCATCGGCCATGAGTTCTATCGCGGCTGCAGCACAGCGAGAGCGGCGCTGGGTCGGAGTGGCCCTCTTGGCTTGTGCCCTCGTGGCGACGATGTACGCCGGTCGTGTCGATGCACGCATGGACCACGGCTCTTTCTTCTCCCCTGGTAGCCCCCCTGATCGGGCGGAACGCTTCCTCGGGGAACACTTTGGGGGTTCTCAATTCATTCAGGTTCACGCCAAAGGTGACTTGAAGGACCCTCTGGTTCTGCGCGAGCTGCGACGCATCGCTGACCAGCTATCCCTACTGCCGCATGTGACGGACGTCCTCCACATCGGCGACGCAATCGGGGTTGCCAACGAGGCCCTTGAAGGCATGCGGAGGATCCCCGACACCCGCGAAAAGGTCGGACTTCTCTACGGGTTTGTGACGGGCAACAGGGCTCTCGCCCAGCTCGTGGATGACGAGCGCACCGAGGCGCTTCTACAGATCAAGGAAAATGCGCCCCGGGCAGATGAGGTCGAGCCTCTACTCGAGCAGGTAGAGCGGTGGGTTGAGACCCAATCGATCCGGAACTACATCCGGGCCCGCGACGAACAAGGCAGCCCCCATGGGGCCGCCATCGCTGCACGAAGACTCGAGCTCGTTCTGTCTCGAATCAAGGCCCTTGCCCACGAACACAACATCCCACTGGACGACAGCCAGCAGCAACGCGCCGGAGCCATCCTCAGCCAGACTCGTTCGAAGGCCGATGCGGCCTCAATAAGCGAAGGTCTCGAGCGCTTTCTTGGCTCCAGCGAATGTCTCGTCGAGCTTCCCAACGACGAAAGGGGGCTCGTCCAACGCGTGGCCACGAGACTGGCCGAGCTGGGCCCGGAGCCTGATGAGAGCGCCATCTTGAGAACGCTTGAGTCCGCCCTGGAGCCAGGGGGTCTTGAGCCCATCGAGCTCGAAGATCTCGCGTTCTCAGTGACAACGCCCTTGCGGGAGCTGTGGATCCAGGAAAAGGCACTAGCGCTTGCGACAACAGTCATCGAAGAGGCTGAGTTGCGAATACCCAGCGGTCCGGGCGGCGACAGATTCGTCCAAAGACTGGCCACCGCAGCCATCGATCTCGGCAATGAAGAAGCCCTCATCTCTGCACCCACTACAGGTCACAGAGATGAGCCGGGAAGCTCGGGGGACGGGACGCTTCACCTGCGTGTCAATGGCCTGCCCGTCCTACACCGCGGACTGTCCCACAGTGTCACCCAAAATCAGTTCCGAAGCCTGGGCTTCGCTCTGTCCTTGGTGCTGGTCCTGATGATTGGGTTCTTCCGCTCTGTCACTGCCGGCTGTCTGGCCACCGCTCCCACTGCAGCCACCCTGCTGGTTGTGTTCGGTGGCATGGGCGCCCTGGACGTCCACCTCGACATCGGGACCTCCATGCTCGCCAGCATCATCATCGGCGCAGGTGTCGACTACGGCGTTCACCTGCTAGCTGGCTGGCGGTCGGAACATCCATCCACTGGCGAACCTGTGTCTAGAGGCTCTCTCGAATCCGCAGCGAGAAATGCCGCCATGAACACGGCACCCGCCATTTGGACCAACGCAACCATGGTCGCAGCCGGCTTCTTCGTCCTCACATTGGGAGAGGCCAAGCCCCTCCAGAATGTAGGCAGCCTCACAGCTACCGCCATGCTCATTGCGGCGGCAGCCACCTTCATTGTGGTTCCGGTACTGGCTCGACGGGACCGGTACACTGGGGAATATGCCATCCCTCGGCCCGAGGGAGACCCTAAGCTGGAGTAGCGCAGATGTCCTACGTACGCGGCCCCCTTGCCCGTTCCGTCGACCGCTGGTCACGAACTCTCCTCGCATACCTCGTCGCATTCGTGCTTGTCCTACTGACAGCGCCCGGCTCCAGCCACGGAGAGGATGGAAATCAAGTCCTCGCGAGCATGGACCAAGCCATGACGCGTGCTGCGGACCAGTTCTTCGAGTACGAGGTGGTCCACTCGGATCCCGGCAAGGCCCCCAAGCACATGGCTCTGCGTGTCTGGGTCAAGGGACAAATGCGACTGACAGAGTTCCTAGCACCCGGAGACATGAAGGGGACCAAGGCGCTGGTGCGCTCTAGAACGCAGATGTATCTGTACCTTCCCGCCTACAACAAGATCCGACGAGTGGCGAGCCACGCCACCAAGGGCGGCTTTCTTGGGACCACATTCAGCAACGAAGACATCTCGACCACCACCTACGCAGACGTGTATGCCGCGTCGTCTGTACGCTCCGAGGGCGACAATTGGGTTGTCGAAGCCACCCCACGAGAAGGGGTCAAGGCGGCCTACGGCAAGCTCGTGTTCGTCATCGACCAGAAGCTCGCCCTACCCACAGAAATCCGTTACTTCAACGACACGGGTCAACACACCAAGACCGAGACTCGCACTGACTACGGCTGCAAGGACACGATCTGCAACGCTGGCGTCATGAAGATGGTCGACCACAGCCGCAATGACGCTTGGACCGAGCTCCGCAAGACGGCGTGGAAAGTGAACACGGGCTTGTCCGATGGGGAGTTCAGCCTCCGGAGGCTGCAGCCATGAGGGGCTCGACCCGAGCCTTACTGACGACGCTTCTCTCGGTCATTTGGGCTGGATCAGCACTTAGCGCAGAAGAACAAGGGGAGCCAGAGAGCGGGGACCAACCCACGGCTCCCGCCGAAGACGACACTTCAGCGCCGGCGGAGGGGCCGGACGATTCGTCCGAAGCCCAAGAGCCGACTCCAAGCGAAGGCCTAGCGGAGGTACCAGAAGACCCGAGCGGTGACGAAGACCCAGGTGCTGAAGGCGCAGCTGATGAGGCCACAACAGAGGCTCTACTTGCTCGAGTCTCCTCATTGGAGTCCCGGCTCGAAGAGCACGAAGCGCGCTTGCCGCCCATCCAGCGCTCTGGCCCGCAGCTGGATGTCGCAATGGGGGGGCGACTGCAGAGTGACCTTCGCTTTCGAATCCAAGAGAAGAGCGTAGGAGCCTGGTACAACCCGTTGGTCCTACCCGTGGGGATCTCCCGTGCGGAAACCCTCGTCAAAGCCAAGGCCACAGCAAGTTTCGGGAAGTTTCGAGGCGTCACCGACATCGACTTCGTGCTGCTGCATGAGCCCAATAGCCCAGAGGGGCTCGAAGCCCTCTCCAGCCGTCAGGCCATCAACCCCTATCGGTTCGAGGCCCATGCCCTGTACGTACAGGCCTCCGACCTGATCGTTCCCGGCCTGGATCTCAGGATTGGACAGCAGCTCGTACTCTGGGGGGTCGGTGACCAGTTCAATCCGACCAACAACCTGAACGCCGACGACCTAGAAGATCCCCTGCTCTTCGGCGAGCAACAAGCCAACCTGATGCTTCGGCTGGACTACAGCCCCTGGCCTCTTTGGACATTCAGTGGCGTACTCGTTCCTCTGTTCAAGCCCGCGATGTTGCCCGGGTCCTCGTCCCTGGGTCTTGCTGCCATCGATCGACTGCCGTTCACCGATCCCAACTTCCGATACAAAGTTCACGCTGAGTCCGCACTCTCGGAAGAACTGCTGAGCCTGCCTACGGTCGTCTCGAGCGTCACACCCGAGCTCCCCCCCGCCCACCCAGAGAACATGCAGTTCATGGTGCGCGTCGCCGGCGCGGTGGGCATGCAGGACCTGGCGCTCAGCTACTACCGAGGACGCAGTGACTTTCCCCAGCCTCACATGAACGCGAGCACCCTGGACTCGACCCCAGCGTGCGAGTTCGATCCGCCCGTGCCACACCTCCGCACCGAAGACGTGGGCGAGGACGAAGAGTGCATCGATGGGCTGATCCGCACCGACACCTACCTCGCCTATCCACAGATGCATGTGGTGGGCTTCAACGCAGCCGGCGAGATCCCGTTCATCGGGCTCGGCTACCGCCTGGAGCTAGGAGTCTTCATCCCAGATCAGCAGACCCTGACCATCATCAAGCCCGAGATCCCCATGGATCCAACCCCGCCCGGAGAATACGACTACGACGGTGACGGCGAACCCGGAGGGCCCCGGCCGGAGGTGCTACCCAGCACCCCCTTCGCCAAGTGGACACTTGGCCTCGACTACAGCTTCGGGCCCAACGTCATGATCAATGTGCAGTGGGTTCACGGGCTGGTTGACGAGTTCGGTGCCGGCGACTTCTTCGGAGGTGAGTGGGTCGTTCGCGAGGGAGGAACCAATGCCGAGCTGATCGCTGCCGAGGAAGGAGCACCCAACCTCTTGGACTGCGCTGTGGGTGGCGACGAGCAGCGCTGTGCCGTGGAGGTCCTTCGACCTAGGATCGCCGACTACCTGGTCGTGGGAGCGGACTTTCGATTCCTGCGGCAAGCTGCCTTGGTGCGGCTCTTCACGCTGTTCGATCTGGGCGGGTACCGCATGACGACCTGGGACGAATCCACACAACAGAGGACCACCACGTTCCACCACCCCTTCACGCCAGAAGGCTTCTCTGCGGTCGTCTATCCCGAGTTCCAGTACAACTTCGGCGGGGGCTTCGAGTTGCATGTCGGAGCACTCCTACAGTTCGGCAAGGACTACTCCAAGTTCGGTGATCCAGCAGCTGGCGGTCACCAGGTCTACGCACGAGCGAGGTACAGCTTCTAGACCGACCAGGCCCCAGCCTAGGCCACGCCCAGGGCGCCTTCGCGCGCTCGCTTCCTCCTTTGCAGCGAGACCGCCGGGTGCTATTGGAAGCCTCATCGAATACCCATCTGGTGTGCCCAACAGAGGACTACCATGCGACTGCGACATGCTTCATTCATCCCCCTCGTCCCCACCTCTTGGGGCCTGTTGGCTCTCCTTGGGCTGGTTCTGTCGACGGGCTGTCAACCGCCACCTCCCGCCCCCGAGGGTCTCAATGACGCCGTTCGATTCATGCTTCGAGAGTTCTACGAGGATGACGCCACCATTGCAGCCGGGCTCACTGGCTTGAAGAACTGGTACGACAGCGAGGGCTACTCGCTCGTGGGGGAGGGCGCCAATGCCGACGAGGGTGTCGACGCCTTTCAGCTCGAAGACATCGATGCAACCGACATCGACTTGTTGCACATTCCCGACGATGGCCGAGACCTCAGCGCCGTCAGCGGAGTGGTCTCCCTGTCGGACATGGCCTGCGACTGGAAAGAGGCCGAGGCCCTCCTCGTTCGTCCTGACCAGGATGTCGTCTTCGAGGGAGACTTCGACAGCTACAGTCGCACCTATGTCAGCTCTCGTGGCAACTACGAAACCGGCACAGCGGACGAGGACTTTCCGGCCGTCTTGACCCCGCTCCCCGATCTCTTCGAGAGCGACGGGAGCCTTGGCGCCCTGAGCAACAGCATCCTAATCACCGAGAGTGAGGTCCAGAGCACGGAGTTCACCTACACGCTGAGCTACCAGCTCAAGCTCCACTTCCGACACGGCCTCTACAACGTGCAGGGTGAAGAGGTACCCGTCTTCATCATCCTGGCCGTCCTCCCCGAGCCGGCCAACGACGGCCCCAGCCACTTCGCCCAGAGCTACAGCGTCGAGGTCAACTACGGGCTAGGCGACCGGACCCTGCGCATCTTTGGTGTGTGGAGCCAGGTCTACTCGGAGGACATCCCGCTAGACGAAGACATCCTGGACATCACCGCCGTGAACAAGAGCCAGGCGGCGGCCGAACGCCTATCGGAGATCTGCGCGGGAGACATTGTGATCCCCAGCGAGAGCTAGCCTTCTAGCTCCGTAGGCTCGGGCGCAGGCCAGACCCGCTTCCAGACCATTCCAGCACCCACCGTCAGGTTGCTCTTCTCGTCCACGATGACAAAAGCACCCGTCGTTCGGTTGTTCTTGTAGTCGTCACAGAACAGAGGCTTTTGCACCCGGACAATGGCGCGCCCGATCTCGTTGATGCCCAACTGACTGACCGTGGTGTCCCGATGGAGGCTGTCCACATCGATGGAATAGCGGAGCTGTTTGACGAAGCCGCGGACTGTCCGCGTCGTGTGGCGGATCAGGTACTTCTTTCGCTCCTCCATGGGCTCGTCGTGCATCCAGCAGATGGCCGCCTCGAACTCGTTCTCGGTGCGGGGAAGATTCTGGGGGCGAACCAACATGTCCCCACGGGACACATCGACGTCTTCTGTAAGACAGACAGTGACCGACATGGGAGCAAAGGCATCTTGTAGCTTGCCGTCGAACGTGTGGATCTCGGACACGGAGGACCGCACCCCAGAGGGGAGCACGACCACCTCGTCCCCCACACTGATCGAGCCAGACTCGATGCGCCCCTGATAGCCCCGAAAGTCATGGAGGTCTTCGGTCTGTGGGCGACACACGAGCTGCACCGGAAAGCGAAAATCCAACAGGTTGCGGTCGGAGCTGATCTCCAGATTCTCGAGCATGTTGAGCAGGGTGTAGCCGGTGTACCACGGCATCTTCTCACCGCGCTCGACCACCATGTCCCCGTGCAATGCTGAGATGGGAATAAACCGCACATCGCGAATGTCGAGCTTCGCAGCCCAGTCTCGAAAATCTCGGCGAATCCGCTCGTACACCTCTTCGGAGTAGTCGACGAGGTCCATCTTGTTGACCGCGACGATCACATGGGGGATTCCGAGCAAGCTGGCGATGAAAGCGTGGCGTCGGCTCTGGCTCAGGACGCCAAGCCGAGCATCGATCAGCACCACGGCCGCGTCCGCTGTGCTGGCCCCGGTCACCATATTCCGCGTGTACTGCACGTGTCCCGGCGTGTCCGCGATGATGAATGAGCGGTTACGCGTCGAAAAATAGCGGTAGGCCACATCAATGGTGATGCCCTGCTCACGCTCCGCCTTCAGCCCGTCGGTGATCAGGGCCAGGTCCATACCCTCTTGACCTCGCCGCGAGGTGGTCAACTCAGCCTCTTTCAGCTGATCCTCGTATACCTGCTTGGTGTCGACGAGCAGCCGCCCGATGAGCGTGGACTTGCCGTCGTCGACGCTGCCCGCGGTCGTGAACCGGAGCAACTGCATGCGCTGGCTCAGGAGCTCACGCGCAGCATCCACACCCACAGCACTCAATGGACTAGAAGTATCCGTCACGCTTCTTGTCCTCCATGGTGTCCGTTCCTTGATCCACGATGCGATTCTCTCGCTCGCTATGGGTTGCTGTCAGTGCCTCGGCGACGATCTCCTCGATCGTCGTTGCACGCGATGGAACCGCTCCCGTGCAAGGCATGCAGCCCAGCGTTCTATACCGGCACCAGAGGAGCTCCGGCTCCTCTCCATCTCGTAGCATCTCCGGATTGTCAGCCCTCAGGAGCACTCCACCCCGATTCACCACCGGGTGCTCCTTGGCGTAATAGAGCGGCACGATCTCAATCTGTTCTTCCTGGATGTAACGCCAGATGTCGGCCTCGGTCCAGTTGGACAAGGGGAAGACGCGAATGCTCTCGCCGTCGTGAACCCGAGCGTTGTAGAGGTTCCAGAGCTCCGGCCGCTGGTTCTTGGGGTCCCAAGCCCCAAAGTCATCTCGGAACGAGAACACTCGCTCCTTGGCCCGCGAGCGCTCCTCTTCACGACGAGCGCCACCAATGGCCGCATCAAATCCATGTTTCTGAAGGCCACCTAACAGGCCCTCGGTCTTGAGGTGCCGCGAGCAGTAGTCACAAAAGCGACCACTCTGAGACAGAGGCGGGCAACCTGCCCGCGCCTCTTCGTTGGTCTCCACCAACAACCGAAAGCCCAACTCTTCCGCCAGCCGAGACCGAAACTCATACATCTCGGGGAACTTCACCCCCGTGTCCACATGCATCAGGGGAAATGGAATCGGCCCTGGATGAAACGCCTTCTGAGCCAAACGCAGCAGGACTGAAGAGTCCTTGCCCATGGACCAGAGCATCACCGGGTTCTGGAACTCTGCCACCACCTCCCGAAAGATGTGGATTGACTCGCTCTCAAGAGCCTTCAGATGTGTCAGCACATAGCTCATGGATGTCCTGGGCCGAAAGTTTCGCAGCCAATAGCACATTGCCGCAGGGTTACTCAACGTTGCATCGGCCACTGAGAAGCGTGGGGTCCAGAGCAGTATTCCAGTCGGGCCCATCTAATCTTCCAGGCCAGGGCCCTTGATGCGAAGGCGCTAGCACCCCATGATCTGCAACAGAAGAAGACTGCGACTCATGAGTCCACTACCACCTTGCTATCCCACGCTCTCGACCCCGTCGCACTGGCGGCTTCTGGCCATCAGCGCCGTTGCCGCATCGCTCATGACCACGGGATTTGCGGAGGCCAAGCCCTACGACGGCCCACGCGTGGCCCACACCATCGAGGGCGAGCAACTCCCACTCTTTGCGGTCCCAGACAAGTTCACAGTCACCCGAGCACCCGGGGTATCAGACTCCTGGGACCCCACCCAAGAGAGCGCCGCCGCTCCGTCTACGCTTGAGGCCGGCCCCTACGTCCTCATCCACCAACAAGCGCTGGGCGCTCCTCGCTATCGCACGGACCTGTATCGACTCGAGCCCCAGAGAAACGGAACGCGCGCAGCGGCCGGTGAAGTAGCCCGCGCCCTCATGACCTTGCCCGAGGTCATCGTTGCCGGACCTCTGTATCGACGAAGCCACCGACCCGCAGCACCCTGGCGAGCCATGACTCCAACTGTGTTGCTTCAACTCAACTCCAGGGAGGACCTCCCCGCACTGCAGCGGCTAGCCGCGACCCTTGGAGTGCAGACAATCGAGCCTCGTGGGCTCGCTCCACACCAGTATCGCTTCGCCCTCCCACCACGCGCGCCAGTAGACCCGGTCGAAGCCGCCATGACACTTCAAGACGCACCGTTCACTCGCTGGGCCCAGGTGGATTGGCTGGAACCCCGCGCGGCGCGCTTCGTGCCCAGTGACGAGCGCTTTGAAGACCAGTGGCACCATGACAACACGGGCCAAGCCAACGGTATTGCGGACAACGACGTCAACAGTCCAGAAGCCTGGGAGACCACCCTGGGCAACCCCGAAGTGATCATCGCGGTGCTCGACAGCGGCATTGACCTCGATCATCCCGACCTGGCCAGTGACTTGGTGCCAGGCTACGACTTTGTCGACGGGGATGATGATCCTAGTTCGACTGACTCGCACGGCACCAAGGTCGCCGGCACTTCGGCAGCGCCAGCCCAAGGTGTGGGCGTTGTGGGAACCTGCCCTGGCTGCAGCATCATGCCCATCCGCATGTTGGGCATCTCCCATCAAGGAGAGGCCGATGCTCACGACTTCGCAGTCGCCCATGGCGCCTGGGTCATCAACAACTCATGGGGCCCGGTGGACGGAACAGGCGAGCCCACGGCTCTACCCGCAGTCGTAGCCACCGCCATCGACTACGCCACGGACTCAGGAAGGGAGGGACGCGGGATCCCCATCTTCTGGGCCGCGGGCAACGGGCACCCCACTGACACCTGCAGTGACGACGGCTACGTCGCTTACCCCTCCACCATCGCTATCGGGGGAAGCACCAACGAGGGTGAGCACGGAGATGGATACAGCGAGCTCTGCCCAGAACTCGACTTCTCGGCGCCGTCCAGTGGGGGAACGATTGGTCTGACAACCACCACCATCAATGACGACGGGTACACGAGCTCATTTGGTGGCACCTCGGGTGCAGCTCCGGTCGCCTCGGGAGTCGGGGGCCTCGCCTTGTCGGCCTTTCCCGAGTTGACCTGGGATGGCTTGCGCTCTCTGCTCCAGGAGACCGCCCAAAAAATCGATCCCGGAGACGCCTTCTACAACGATGCCGGGCGCTCCAATGCCTACGGCTACGGTCGTATCGATGCCGGCGCCGCACTGTCTGCCACCCCATCCGTGCTCAGCGTGACACCGCTCATGGCCAACTGCAGTAGCCAGCTGACTGCATCACTCCTTCTGCCCAACAAAGCGGGGCTCGGGACCCTCCCGGTCCTCGCAAGCTCAGACACCGAACAGACGCCCGACCTCTTCATGCTCCAAGAGGACGAAGCCGGCAGCTACTTCGGTGTCATCCCGCTAGTGGAGGACGACCCAGTCGAGGGCGACGATCGCTTGAGTGTCAGCCATGGAGATCTCGTCTCCATCAGTTCTACTGAGGTGGAAGACGACGCCGAGATCGACGTGGACTGCAGAGCTCCGGAGATCATCGAGCCCAATGTCCTGGTCATCGGCGCCCACGACGCTCGGATCCAATGGCAAACGGACGAGGCGGCGGACGGATGGGTCATTTGGACCGATGAAGCCGGGAACGACTACGGCAATACGACCGAGGCTATCGGAGTGGAGCACGAGGTGTGGGCCAACGGCCTAGAACCCTGTGCGGAGTACACCGCCTCCATTGGTGTCACAGACTCTGTAGACAACGTGGCTGAAGAAGAGGGCGTGCTGAGTTGGCGCACAGAAGGAGATCCCGACCTGCTGCCTGACGGAACTCCCGAGGAGGCCGACCCCTGCGATCCGAGCACTTGGGGAGACGGCGGCTCGGGCAACGGAGGCGGCAGCGGAACACTCCAGGGGTCCTCCGACACCCATGATGTCAACGGCTGCCATTGCAGCACGGGCTCAGCCAAAGCCGGCACCACACCGGGGCTCTCGTTCGCGTTGGGCCTCAGCTGGCTCGTGGCGCTCCTAGGCTGCAGGCGACGCAGCAGCTAATCCAACTCGCGCCCGCACCTGTCCGGTCAAACTCGAACCACTTTCACCATGTTTGCCACACCTCGCAGTTCCGTGAAGCCGGCCACAACAACCACTTCGTCGCCCACCTGAAGCAGTCCTCGCTCCACGAGGATTCGCTCAGCCTCGATGAGCATCTGGTCCGAGTCTCCCGGAAATGGCATCTGAACCGGGTACACACCGCGGTAGAGGTTCATGGCACGACAACACTCCTTGCTGGGTGTGATCGCCAAGATGGGAACCTTTGGATAGAAACCGCCTAGCAGGCGTGCGGTTCTCCCCGACAGTGTGAACACAATGATCGCCTTGAACTGGCCCGAAGCTGCAATCTGGGTGGCGGCCCGCACGATGGCTATCGTGATCGCTGGATACCGGTCGGTACCGTCCTCCATGTGCATGTTGGCGTTCTCAGCCATCCACGGCTCGACCTCACGCGCGATGCGGTCCATCACCTCGACTGCCTGCACGGCGTAGCTGCCGGTTGCAGTCTCGGCCGAAAGCATGACGGCATCGCATCCGTCCAAGACCGCGTTGGCCACATCCGAGGCTTCTGCGCGGGTCGGCCTCGGACTATGAGTCATGGAGTCGAGCATCTGCGTTGCGACGATATCCAGGGTTCCGTAGTGGTTGGACTTCTCCAAGATCTCCTTCTGCAGGATGGGCACTCGGTGGTTGCCGACCTCTACTGCCAAATCACCCCGGGCGACCATGATCCCGTCGACTTCGGCCAGGATGGCGTCCAGGTTAGCTATCGCCTGAGGTTTTTCGATCTTGGCGATGATGGGAACAGGGCGCCGAAGTTCCTCCATGAGCGCCTTCAGTTGCACGATGTCGTCCGCGGTCTGGACAAAGGAGAGGGCGACATAGTCCACACCCAGCTCGAGACCCGCCCGCAGATCATCTCGATCCTTTTCCGTCAACGCAGGGATCGACACGACATTGTCGGGAAGGTTCAAGCCCTTCCGAGAGAGCAGCACCCCTCCAGTCAAGACCTCGGTGGTCACCTCATCGCCCACCGAGACCACCTTCAACTCCATCAGACCATCGTCCAGGAGAATGCGGTCGCCCGGAGCCACGTCTTGCGCCAAGCCCGGATGATTACAGGTGATCCAATCATCCGTGCCCGGAGCCTCTCCAGGGACAATCCGGAGGACCTGCCCCTGCTCAAGCAGCATCTCGCCACCTTCGAGCTCCAGGGTGCGAACCTTCGGGCCTGAGAGGTCGAGCAGAACCGCTACGCTTCGCTGGCACAACCGGGCAACTCGGCGCAGGTTTTCCACCTGAATCGCCAAGTCTCCGTGACTGGCGTGGCTGCAGTTCAAGCGGGCCACGTCCATGCCCGCCTTGATCAACAATCCCAGGACCTCTGGGCTCGAAGAAGCCGGACCTAAGGTTGCGACGATCTTGGTGTGACGCACGGGTCCACAATACCCCGTGTGGCCGGCGACGGAGAGCCTTGTAGCCCGATGAGAGGCTCAGAGGTCCCAGGCATAGAGGCCTGAGAGGCGGTACTGACCGTTCGGAGAGAGTTCAATATCACCGCTACCTAGCTCTCCCTCGGCAGGATCCCAGAGCTCGGGCCGGGCCACGAAAAGAGGCTCGAACACATCCCCCTCGCCCAGGTCCGGGCTCCAGCGACTCCCTACGACGTGGCTGTAGCCCTCAGAGGCATAGTCCGAGACGGACTCAGGAGCCTCGGTAATCGGGCCATACGACATAGACAGGGTCCGATAGGTCCAGTCAATGGCATCGCAGGTGGTGTCCTCGTGCTGGAGAGCGGTGCCTTCGAACTGAAGCGTACAGCCGGCACAACCATCGGCGACCTCCACAGCCTCCATGTCCAGCTCCTCCCAGAGCTCACATGCCACTCGTGCATCACCGCCACCCAGAGGGTCATCAGCGAAGTAGATCCACTGCAAGTAGCCGCGGAGCCGCTCGTCAGTCACGAGGGTATAGCCATCCAGCCGTAGAAAGTTGCGAGCATTGGGATCGGCGTCCACGCCCCCTATGGTCTGTGAACAGCCGTACAAGAGCGACAAGAGCAAGAGCAGGGCCGGTAGGACAGCCCGAGCAGCAAACAACACGTCGGCACCCTCGCCTTTAGCGGGTGAACCGGAGATCAACGCTCCAGGTGCCCGCGCCCCGATCGGGATGGCTCAAGAGCCAGGGGTACACAGCCATGTACTCGCGCACGAAGTCGATCCCGGTCGTGTCCTCTTTCTCCCAGAGCCCCATGCGGGGAGACCAGTCGGCGTAGCCCGCAGGATTCCAGTTGGTGCTCAGGTAGCCAATGGCTGGGCCCGCCGCTCCCTCGGGCTCAGTGCCCTGCACCCATTCGTAGAACCAACTATCGGGGTCGAGGGTGTCCAGCGAAGCGATACCAACCGCGGGCGTCGACTCGATTCCAAAGTCACAGGTCGACTCATCAGTTCGGGTGAAGCCCAGGTTGATGATCTCACTGCAGCGCGAGCAACCTGAACCATCGAACTCCTCGTCGAACCAGCCCACTACGTCCACCAGGACCTGGCACTCCAACTGATAATCCGGATCGTCAGAGGAGCCCACATTCACGAAGTAGTTCACTGCGCCCTCGCCATAGACATAGATGTCCAGGTCCCGCACTGAATCCTCCAACTCGGGGCGGCTCTCCACGTAGTCCTGAGGCGCGTAGCGGCAAGCCCCCAGTGAGGTCAGCAGGCAAACTGTCAGCAGTGTGAAGAAGGTACGCACACACAACTCCCAATCGCCGGTGAATGTAGCACAGGGACACAGTAGGTCACGGAGTCACGAAGTGCCCGAGCCGAGGCACAGCCAACTCATGCACCCAGGTAAGCCTTCCGCACCTCGTTCGACGCCAACAACTCCTCTCGACTCCCTGAAGCGACAATCCGTCCCTGCTGGAGCACATAGCCACGAAAAGAGACCTCCAGCGCCATTCGGGCGTTCTGCTCCACCAGAAACACCGCCGTCCCCCGAGCATGAATGGCTCGAATAATCTCGAACACTTGATCCACCAACACAGGCGCCAAGCCCATGGATGGTTCGTCCATCAACAACAGCGACGGACGACTCATCATGGCGCGCCCGATGGCCAACATCTGCTGCTCGCCGCCGCTGAGCGTACCCCCCAGCTGGCTGGCCCTCTCCCCGAGACGAGGAAACAAGGAGAGAACCTCATCCAGGTCGGCAGCAACGGCCGCTCGCCCATCTCGTCGCCCGTAGGCGCCCAAGTCGAGATTCTCGAGGACCGTGAGACGCGGAAAAATTCGCCTGCCTTCGGGCACAATCGCAATCCCAGAGGCGATCACCTCAGCGGGCGCACGCCCGGAGATCGTGCGCCCACCGAAACGGATCTCGCCTGCTCGTAGGGGCAGAACACCCACGATGGCCCGCATCGTGCTGCTCTTGCCCGCTGCGTTGCCACCCAACAGACAGACGATTTCATCGCCGCCAACCTCCAGATCGATGCCATGCAACACGGGGGCGGCGTCATAAGCGGCGACAACACCCGACAGCTGGAGGCTCACACGGCCCCCCTCGGCTCCGGCTCCGACGCTCCAGCCACGGGCCTCGAATCACCGGCCCGCCCAGCAGCACCGCGACCCAAATAGGCCTCAATCACACGTGGACTGGAGCGCACTTCCTCGAAGGACCCCTCGGCGATCTTGGACCCATTCTCGAGAGCTACCACTCGGTCCGAGATCCGCGAGATGACGACCATGTCGTGCTCGATCAACAGTACGGTGCGCCCGTCGTCCCGAATGCGCACGATGTCCTGCATCAACTCCTCTGTCTCGCTGGGATTCATACCTGCTGCGGGCTCATCCAGTAGCAAGACCGAGGCCCCAGTCGCCAGAGCGCGCACAATCTCCAGCCTCCGCTTGTTGGCATACGACAAGCTATTGGCAAAGGCACCGGCCCGGGGCTCTAGGTGATCTCCGAAAAGCTGCAGCAACCGCATCGCCCTGTCCCGCGCCTCCGCCTCCTCCACACGGAAGCTGGCCCGCTGCAAAACAGAGGCCACCACAGATGCGCTTGTCTGCGCGTGCATTCCGACCAACACGTTCTCCAGAACCGTCATCTGGGCAAACAATCGAATGGTCTGAAACGTACGGGAAACGCCGCTGCGACAGATCTGGTCCGGACTGAGGCCCACGAGGTCCGTGCGCACCCCGGCCCGCTCCAGGACTACTTGCCCAGAGTCCGGGCGATACAGCCCCGAGATACAGTTGAACAGGGTTGTCTTTCCACTCCCGTTCGGCCCAATGATCGAAACGATCGTGCCCTCGGGGACATCCAGATCCACATGGTCCAGGGCGACAAGACCGCCGAATCGACGGGTCAGACCTCGAATTTGGAGTGAAGACAGGGGGGACTCGAAGCCGAGAGTCAGCCGCCAACCATCTCGCGGGCAGCACGCAGAAGTTCAAGCCGGTCTCGAGCCCCCTGATCATCAGGGTTGAACTTGAGAATGGCTTGATACTCCTTGATGGCCTCGTCCCAGCTCTTCTGCTTCTCGTAAATCCTAGCGAGGTTGTAGCGCACGTCGGTGTCTCGCGGATCGGACTCCAAGATAGCCCGGTACTCTTTGATCGCGCTGGCGAAGTCACCACCCTTTTGATAGGTGAAGCCGAGATAGAAGCGAAGATCGAGCGTCTCCAGGCCGAGGTCCCGAGCCTTCAAGAAGGCCGTGCGAGCGTCGTCCCACTCTCGATCGTCCAGATAGCGCTCGCCCTTCTTGAACCATTCCTGCTGGTCGCGTAGCCGCTTGGCGTCCGCTTCCGCCTGTGCCCGCAAGGCTTCTTGAGCCTTGGCGACAGCCTCTTTGTCGATGTCGCTGCGCACGAACGCCGCATAGCCTACAAAGTTCACGCGCGCGCTCTCGCCCACCTGAAAACGATTGTCCTCGACCGTGAGGGCCTTCACCGGCGCTAGATCCACGTAAGAGAGGAGCTTCGAACTAGACAAGAAGGACTGCTTGGCCTCATAGCCATCCTTCGTCTCGGTGTAGGCATCGGATGTCCACACCTGTACCTCATACTTGCGGCCGTACAGCAGTCCATTCTCAGCCTTTCTGTGGACCTGCCAGAGCGTCGCGTAGGTATCCGTCAAGCGAGTGCCCTTCTCCGTGACGTAGCCCCAGATGGTCACTCGACTCCCGCGGTCCTTAATGCCCAGAGGCCGGCTCTCGCCCTCCGACGGCAGATAGAACTTCCCGTCGGTGCGATCCGACGAGATCTGAATGAAGTCGAAGAACTCGCGCATCACCAAGGGGTCTTCGATACCGAATGTCTGGCCTAGTAGGCTGTCGCAGCTGGGGCACTCCACCGGAACCTCATACCAATTCCCCGAATTACCGTACCGCCTGGGTTCCGGCGCTAGTTCCTTCTTCTTGACCTCTTTTTTCTCTTCTTGTTTCTTCTCGACCTCGCCCTCGAACGACCAGCTATCTACATCGTCCTCGTCTTGACGCTTGATGTCCGGGTCTCCGTCGCCCTCGTCTTCGCCCTCTTCCTCCTCATCAAACGGATCTTCGTCCTCGTCAGCACGCAACTGCAGAGGCAGCTGCGCCGACAAGAAGACGACAAGCGCCGCGAGAATCGGATCCTTCCAGGTCATGACACCTCGTTCTGAACACAGCAAATCAGGGAGCGCCTCTTCTCAACGAAACCCCGTCAGCCAACAGTCACCCGGCTCACTCTCGACTGTGAGCATGCCAGAAGATAGGGGTACGAGTGACCGTGTCAACCAATCTGACGGCTCGGTATGCTCCATGCATCTGCTGAGATAACAGCCCCGACTACGCTAGAGACTTGCGGGTTGGGCACTTCCCTTTATCATTCGCCGCCGAGGTCACCCTGCCTTCCCTCCGGCCAGGTACCGGGAGCTCCGTAGCCGTGCACGAAGTCCAAGACCCCGTCCTTCTCGAGCACCTCTTGCGCCACCTCCTTACGGCCCGCGCTGTCGAGGAGCGATGCATCCGCATGGTGAAGCAGGGCATTCAACCGAAGTTCTTTTCAGCCTGGGGGAATGAAGCCACTGCCGTGGGGACCGCCGCGGCTCTGGACAGAGACGATGTCTTGGTGCCCATGCATCGATCGTTAGGCGCCCACCTAGTCCGAGGACACTCGCTGGACGAGATCTTTCTCCAGGCATTCCTCAAGGACGACAGCCACACCCGCGGGCGAGATACGGGCCTTCACCTTGGCGCGGCCGGGACCAACATCATCGGCATGATCAGCCCGCTAGGCTCCATGAACACAGTCGCTGCGGGCATTGCAATGGCCGAACAACTCATGGGGCAGGAGACCGTCGTTCTGGCCTACATCGGAGACGGAGGTACCTCTACCGGCGTCTTCCATGAAGCCATGAACTTCATCGGTGTTCGCCAACTTCCTGTGGTCACTGTCATCGAGAACAATCAATGGGCCTTTGGCACGCCCAATGAGTTGCAGTTCGGCTGCGAGACTCTGGCGGACAGAGGTCCCGCCTACGGGATGCCATCAGTACGCATCGACGGAACCGATGTCCGAGCTGTCTACGAAGCCACAAAGGAAGCCGTGCATCGCGCTCGAGCCGGCCAGGGCCCGGCCTTGATCGAGTCCCTGACCATGCGCATGCGGGGCCATGCCGAACACGACGACATGGCCTACGTCCCGGACGAAATGGTCGACGAGTGGGGTCAGCGGGATCCGGTCACACAGTATCTCCAGTGGCTAAGGGACGGGAATCACCTCCCAGAGCTGGACGTCGACGCCCTGCGCGCCTCTATTGAGCAAGAGGTCTTGGAGGCATCGGACCGAGCCCGCGCCGCCAGTGACCCCAACCCAGCCTCAGCTCTGACGGGCGTCTTCCACGAAACAGCAGACGGAAAGAAGCCAGATCGCTCCAACTCGTCCGTCTCGGTTGCGCCGACGTCAGAAGTGGTCGGGGAGCGCGCTGCTGAAACCGCGAGCCGCTTGGGTGAGGGCCGCACCGTCGAGCCCATTCCAACACCCGGCACCGAGGTGAGCTACATCGACGCCATACGTCATTGCCTCCACCATCACCTGCAGAGCGATCCCAGGACGGTGCTACTTGGGCAAGACATCGGGCTCATGGGTGGTGCCTTCCGAGCTACCCGAGGCCTCTCCGAGCAGTTCGGCCCCCAGCGGGTCGTCGATACACCCATCTCAGAGGGAGCCATCATTGGTGGCTGCATTGGACTCGCGATCCGTGGGCTCCGGCCCGTCGCTGAAATGCAGTTCGCAGACTTCGTCTGCTCTACCTTCAATGAGTTGGTGAACAACGCCGGTACGTTCCGCTACCGCATCGGCGTGGGCGTGCCCATGGTCGTGCGGCTCCCCTCCGCTGGTGGCATTGGCGCTGGTCCCTTCCACTCCCTCAACCCGGAGGCATGGTTCGCACACAGCCCAGGGCTCAAGGTCGTCGTTCCCTCCACCGTGGAAGACGCATGGGGGCTGCTGAACACAGCCATCGACGACGAAGACCCCGTTTTGTTCCTCGAGCAGAAGTACTACTACCGTCGGGCAAAGGGCCCCCTGCCAGACCCGGAACACCGAGTACCTCTCGGCTGCGCCCGAAAAGCCCGGGCCGGTAAGGATGCCACTGTGGTCACTTGGGGCGTTGGGCTAGACCGAAGCCTTGAGGCCGCCGATTCCCTCGCGGCCCGTGGCGTTGGTGACGTCGAGGTGCTTGATCTTCGGAGCATCGTCCCCTGGGACAAAGAGGCCATCTCCCAGTCCGTCCGTCAGACCTCGCGCCTTCTCGTGGTCCACGAGGCGCGCAACACCTGTGGATTTGGCTCCGAGATCGCAGCATGGGCAGCCGAAGAGCTGTTCGAGTGGCTCGACGCCCCAGTGCGACGCGTAACCGGAGCAGACGTTCCCACGCCTTCGCACAAGGAACTCGAAAAGGTCACCACGCCACAGACGCCAGACGTTATCGCCGCCCTAGAGGAACTGCTGGGCTGGTAGCCGAGGCCTCGCGTACCGGGTCAACGGTCCCTCTGAAACGTTGACAGCACTTCAATCGCATCCATAAGATTCCACGTTCGCAATAGGTATTGAGCCTGCCAGCGCTGCTCTATTCGCGCGCCTGCTTGCTCAGAACCGATAGGTCGCTGCTCGCCCCCGAGAGGAACCACATGCTCCGCCGCACATTCTGGCTCCTCTTGTGTATCAGCTTATTGCTGCCCGTCGGGGCAGGCGCTCAGGGCGTCCCCACACTGACTCTGGGAACGAACGCCACCGTCAATCTCTTGCCTCCAGGGAAATTAGTCGCCGACGGAAAGCGTCTAAGTCTGACGATCCTGGTAACTGACGAGAACGGCGGCCTGGCCAATGGTGTGAAGTTCCGCGGTTCGGGCGCGTCAATCGGTCGATTGGACTCTGACTGCCCTCAGGTTGGAGCCGGACTGTACAACTGCAGCTACACCACCCCTGAGCGTCGCCCCAAGGGAAAGGCAGAGTTGCGATTGCGCGCCCGCCTGCCATCGGGCAGCTCTGTCGAAGCCAGCTTCAACCTAGATCTTGTCAGCGACGGTCGGGCAAGGCTGACCCTCAACGCCACCCCCGAGCGCATCGTCCTCACACAAGACCCCTCCAGTTCGCTTGTGATCAATGTCGTAGATCCCGATGGCAACCCAGTCGATGGGCTCTCGCTCAAGGCCTCTGCCAACGTCGGAGAGGTGCAGGCTCTCAATCGAGTCGGTCCTGGCAGCTACTCCGCAGTGTATGTCCCCCCATCGACCCCCTTCCCTCAGGTAGCCACGATCTCGGTCTGGGACGGAAACCGACCCAATCGAGTGTTCGGTTTTTTCCGAATTCCGTTGATCGGCAAGGTCAACTACCCGGTGAATGCTCGAGGGGCTGGGGTGACGCTGATCTTCAAGGTGGGTAACACGACGTTTCCACCTGTGGTCTCCGATGCAACTGGGCAGGCCAGTGTGCCCATCACGGTACCGCCCGGCATTCGCTCGGCGACGGTGGAGATGATCCAACCAGATGGCGCTCGCAGCACTCAGAAGATTGACCTTCAGGTTCCAGCCTTCAACCGAATCGCGGTCGGGGGAGTGCCCGACTTTCTCCCCAGTGATGGAGAACACAAGTCGCCGGTCCACTTCTTCGTGGTGGACCCACGTGGTCGACCCGCTGACGGCGCCGAGCTGAGCCTCACGGCCACACAAGGAACGTTGGGAGCACCAAAGTTCCTCGGGAACGGGCTCTATCAATCGATCTACACCTCCCCGGGGCTGGGTACAGCCAGTCGCGCAACCATCACCGCGTCCCTCGTGGGTGAGGAAGCAGCCAGCACGGACTCGGTGGAAGTAGGTCTCGAACCTGGCGGCGGACCCGCCCGCCTTGAGATGAAGGCCGAGCCCGAGGTGGTCACACCCAACGTCAACAAGGTGAAGCTCACCGCCCGCCTGTTGGATGAGCAAGGGCTCCCGGCCCAGGGAGCACACACGGTCGAATTTCGAACCGCAGAGGGGCCGATCAAGAAGCCCAAGGTGGTCTCCCCGGGCGTGCTGTCAGTCGAGGTGCCGGTCAAGTGGAACATCAAGACTCGTGTGCAAGCCATCGTAGGCATGCGAGGCAATCGCCAGCGAGTCGCCCACCTGGTGGCTCTTCCCCTTTCGGACCAGGTGATCACTGGGCAAAAGGTGCCCATCACCGTGTTGAGCCTAGACCGGTACGGGAACCCCGTAGCCAGAGTGCCTATCAACGTACGAGTGCTGGCTGGAGGCGGATCAGTGACGGGCTCTGTGGAGACCGACCTACGCGGCATGGGAACGGTCCTGTACAGCGCAGGTCAACTCTCGGGCTTGGCCACGGTGCGTTTCGATACCGAGGAAGCCAACTACACAGCCCCTCTCTGGCAGGCGCTGGACCCCATCGAGAACTTCGAGTTCCCCATTGCCGGTGGCCAGAGCCAAGGCCGAATCCTCAAGCATTGGAAGAAGCTACGAGCTGCGCGAACCTTTGGGGGGACAACGCCCACGGCAGCTGCTGGCGTTGCCGA
The DNA here is from genome assembly GCA_002724675.1 of Deltaproteobacteria bacterium. GTDB lineage: Bacteria > Myxococcota_A > UBA796 > UBA9615 > UBA9615. Next base: position 22,076 of record PBPL01000012.1, read on the forward strand.
TGTATCCAATCCCTGGGGGGCTGGCACAGCAGAAACTGCGACACCCGTGGTAGCCGACAAGGGCTCGGTGGGACCCGCCGGCGTACCGACCCAGATCGAGGTCTCTGCACTGCCCACCTCGGTTCCTAAGACAGGTGGCACCGTCAACCTACTCGTCCGGGTAGTGGATGGGGCAGGCACCCTGACTCCTGGCGAGAAGGTAATCCTTCTGGCTGATGCTGGGATGATCACGAACAAGATCGACAACGGCGATGGCACCTTCTCAGCCCTGTTGACGGTCCCGCCAGACGTGCCCCAGCGCAGCGTCCAAGTCACTGCGACTCGACCCCAAGGAGACCTGGCATCGTTCACCGCTATCCCGATAGGCAGCGACAAGGCCGAGCGGGGCAAGAAGGGGCGTCGAGGCGCTGCTCGGGCTGCCTCGAGCTCGACGCCTGCCGCTGAGAAACAAAGCAACAGGGACGAAGCAGAAGCGAACAAGGGTCAGCCTGAGTCCAAGCAACAAGCTCGCGCCAAGGCCCGAGCGCGAGCACGGGCCGGTGGCAAGGGGGCAGCTAGCTCGGCACGCCTTGCACGACGAAGTGCCCAGCTCTACCTCAGCTGGGTGCCAGGCGGATATCAGTACCAGAGCACGCCCTGCATCTCAGCCGATGGAAACTGCGATACGCCGGACGAGAGTGAACTCAAGGACTACGACTTCCTTCAGACTGAGATCCAAGCGGGGACGCCTGCTTCCTTTGCCGTTGGAGGAGAGTGGTTCCCCTTCCAAGACTATGCCGGCATTCGAGCCTCCTACGCACGCCTTTCCTACACGACGAACTTCGAGGCAGCATCCGGCCCCGGCGACGCTTATTGCGACACCCACTTCTGCGACAGCATGAACTTCGTCAACATCGACTTCCAGGGGCGGCTCCCGCTGCTCAAGAACGTGGGGCCACTCGATATCCTTGCCAGAGTTGGCTACCAGTTTCAGGACCTGGTCCTCTTTCGACGCCTCGTCGTCCCCGACGGTACTCAGTGCGGAGAGGATGTTGGTGACGGCGTCGATGCCGACGGCAATCCGATCGCCGCCTCGAAGGTGCCATGCTTTCAGAGCATCGGGCTCCACGGTGTGCGTCTGGGGCTGGGCCTCCGCTTTACAGCGACCCCTCAAGTGCGACCCCACCTTGACTACGACCTGTCCTTGGGCGGAATGGCAACTCTGCTGAACGAGTCATTCGCCGTGCCAGGAGTCACCAATCACCATCTGGCGGTTGGTGTCAGCTTCCTTCCATGGAATGGGCTCCTGCTGGACGTGTCCTACGATCTCCTAACCCGGGCCCTGGGGCTGAAGTTCTTCAATGAGAATGAGACGCTACAGCGAGGCAACTTGAACGAGCAGTGCCACACAGTCCGCGTCAGTGCAGGCTGGGCATTCTAGGGACCGTCGCTCAGTAGCTCGTCCGCATGGCTCCGCCAGACAACCAGTCCATAGACTTCGGACACGGGCACTGGTTCCGGAACCTCGACGAGAGTCGTCGCTTTCTTTGGTCTCCCGACGATCTTCCCCGTCTGTTTCAGTTGTTGGGCCTTCGCCCTGGGCTTCAGGTGACCGACTTCGGGTGTGGCTGGGGCTACCTGGGACATCTCCTCCTGCCGGCGATCTCCCCAGGTGGACGGGTCGACGGCTTCGACCTCCATCAGAGTCTCCTCGAGAAGGGCCGGGCTCGTGCAACAGAAGCGTCACGAAAGGGCCGCCTTCGCTTCACGGAGGCGGACGTCACCGCTCTGGAAGACGTTCCCGACAATCGATACGACCTGGCCATCTGTCAGACCGTCCTCATGCACCTGAACCATCCCGAGAAGGCCATCGCCGAGATGAAGCGTGTCGTGCGCCCCGGAGGACGAGTCGCAGCGATCGAGCCCGACCTGTTCACGGCCCGACAAAGCGTCGTGGAGTGCGACATGGATGGCGAGCTCCTCCAGCTGCGTGCGGAAGTGGATCTGCACGTAATGGCAGGCGCCCGCGCCAGTGGAGCCGGCGACTATCGCATCGGTCCGCGCCTACCAGGCTTGTTCGCTGCCGCTGGACTCAAAGAACCTCAACTCTGGCTCAACCCTCGCGTCCATTCGTGCACACCGCCCTACGATCTAGGTGATCAGCACTACGCCGACTTCCTACGGAGATCCTTGGAGCCCCAACGATGCGATGGAGAGCTCGAAACATGGCGTGCACTGTTCGATGCTGGCGGAGGCGAACCAGAACTGTGGGACGAGTTGCAGCGCCGTGAGGGCTTCGTACGACAGAGGCAGAAGGACCAACTCGCCGAGCGAAGTCACCGCCGAGCCAGCACCAGTGCGCTGTACGTCTGTGTTGCTTCCGTTCCCAACGAGTAGCGGGTAGCAGTCCTGGTATAGTCCGGCCCGCTTCGCCCTCAGAAGCCACCTTTGGAGGCTATCTTGCGTCTATTCACCTTGTCTGTCCCATTCCTTCTACTGCTCCTCACCTGGGGCTGTACCGCCGAGCTGAAAGAAGACAACAACCAGCTGCAAGAGCAGATCGATGGACTCGAGGGGCAGTTGGCAAAGACGCAGCAGGAAAATGCCAGCTTGAAGCTGAAGGTTTCAGACCTAGAGGGTGACCTCAACAAAGCTCGGCTCGCGACGAACAGCGGACTCGAAGAGATGATGTGGGCTGAGTTCAAGACCTCCATGGGCACCATTCTCTGTCAACTGGAGGCCACGCGAGCCCCTCGAACGGTCGCCAACTTCGTGGGACTGGCCGAGGGAACCAAGACTTGGACGGACCCGCGAGACAAGAAGAAGAAGAACGAGCCCCTCTACAACGGCACCAAGTTCCACCGAGTGATCCCCAAGTTCATGCTGCAAGGTGGTGATCCCCTGGGTCGAGGCACCGGCGGACCCGGATATCGATTTGAGGACGAGTTCCATCCAGACCTCATCCATAAGCCCGGAACGTTGTCCATGGCGAACTCCGGCCCCAACACCAACGGAAGCCAGTTCTTCATTACTGAAGTAGCCACGCCCTGGCTCGACAACAAGCACTCGGTATTCGGCTACTGCGAGCCCGTATCCCTCATCAAGACGATTGCCCAGGTACCGAAGAAAGATGGCCCCCGAGGCTCCAAGCCCGCCGTCGATGTACTCCTAGAGACCGTCAACATTCATCGTGGCGAGAAGCCATCATGAAGGTACTCGCCTACCTCAAGACCCCCCTCTACAGAAGCCGTCACGCCAAAGACGGTGGCCTAGAAGGAAACGTGATCTCGATCCGTGGCAAGGCAGAGGCCCGCGATGGTGGACTCGACATCACGATCAACGAGCTGCGTGATGAGCGGGACCAGAAGGTTGAGGCCCCCTTCAAGCGACTCTTCTTGCCGCTCGGCAAGATCGACTACTACGTCATCGAGGACGCATAGGCCGCAGCGACAAAGGCGGAGACCTGAAAGATCAGGACCCACCCCACCGCCTCCAGAGACGCCGCCACTCCAGGAGCTCCGCCCCTGCGATTGCGCGGTTGAGTCCACCGCAGGCCTGCCACTGCCCCCAGAGGAACAGCAAGGAGCCACAGGCTGGCCCAGCTACACCGCAGCAACAACTCAGCCCTATCCACTCCCTGGCGCGCGCCCTGCGGCACAGGTCGCCACAGGCGAACCATCAGGTCGGGAGTACTCAACGTCGCGGGCCTCGCCTTCCAGTAGTCGAGGTCCGGCGTGGCCCAGGTACTGCGTTGAAACCACAACCGCCCCTCTTCAGCAACAGGCGCCGGAAATGTGAGCGCACCGTGCATCGCACTGGGGGCGAGGGGGCGAACCACTAGACCCGACAAACAGACCAAGCCTACGAGAGCGCACAACACCATGGGGACTAGTCGAGCCCCAGCAGATAGGCCCAAGGCCGTCCAGCCGTCCCAGCTGCCCTCTACGCGACTCCTAGCAATCGTCAGAGCCACCGAGACCGCTGCAATCCCGGGCCCGAGGAGCTGGAGCAGACCCTGCCACGAGAGGGCAGGGCTGCCCCCCACCTCTGCCGCAGAGATCCCCATGGCTAGCGGCACCACAAGGACGACCAGGAGCACCCAAAGCCGAACGGCGCGAGAGGCCAGGTGCCAACCAGCAACCTTCATCGCTCCAGCCTTCCGCGAAGGAGCAACATCAGGCCAAGCATGCCCAGCACTGACCACCAGGGAGCCCACCCAGCCAAACTGCTGGAGAGAGTTCCACGCAGAGCCAAGTGGTCACAGATCCTCGTCATTCCGTAGAGACCCAGAGCCAGCACGATGAGCAGCACAGGCCTAGCCATGCCACCACCTCGGCCCCGCGCCTGCGACGACCAACCCAGAAACCAACCCAGCAAAGCCAACAGCGGAACTCCCGCAGCAAGCGCCAGTCGTCGATGAACGACCAAGTTGGCACGGTCCCGCCTACCCTCGTCTATCTCCTGCGCCCCCAGCAACCTCAAGACACCCGAGACCGACTGCGCCCTAGGGTTCATCGGCGGTTGCAGATAGCGCTCGCGGCGAGCCTCGGACAAGTGGACCTTGAGGCGCTTAGCCCTCCAAAGGCCGGCCCCAGCCACGTCTTGGCTCGGCACGATGCGCACCTCGCTGGAGCCAAAGCTCCAGCCCGCAATTCTAGGCTCGGGTTGTGGGTCCTCAACGGCACCCTGCAACGCGCCCTGCATCGCCGCGAAGTGCAACTGGTCGTCCGCCAAGATCGCCGCACCTCCCCCCTCCAGGACAAGAGCCTCCCCTCGCGTCAGGCGAGCCCAGGCGGCACTAGACGCCGCAGGGCTTCCCCGCACACCGTGCAGAGTGGACCAAGCCCAGGGCTCCGCAGAAAAACCAACGACCAAGACGATGAGCGTGAAGACAAGCCAGACATAGCGGACAGACCACCAGGCATCCATGGACCCTAGCCCCAGCGCCGCCCAGGCCCCAGATTCTCCCCGAACCGTTAGGCGTCGAGTTGTGACAAAAGCAACAGCTAGAATCAACAGTGGCATCAACCCCTGCAGTGTCGTCACGGCAAAGGCGAGCGACGCTCGGCACATCGGCACGAAGCCCAGGGCGAGAGCCTCCGGGCGCGCGACGGTCACCGCAACGGCCAAGAGGGCGAGACCACCCACCGCCACCAGCCCAAGGGCGAGGCCCACACGAGCCAGCAGAGTCGTCAGAGAGCGCCGCAGTGGAGATGGAACCGACGACAACAGCACTGAACCAAGCTCAAATGTGTTAGACTTCGCCGCCTTTCGGCCCAATACCTTGAGGAGATGGGTCGAGGCGGTTCAACTAGTGTGAGGGTAACCGATGGCATTCAAGGTCGGTGACATGGCTGTTTATCCTGGCCACGGGGTCGGGGTCGTCGAGGGCGTGGAGACCCGCGAGTTCGGCGGAACTAGCCAGAAATTCTACGTCCTAAAGATCCTAGAGAACGGCATGACCGTGATGGTTCCGACGGCTAATGCGGATGCCATTGGCATGCGTGACGTCATCGAGGCCAAAGAGGTCGATGAGATCTACGAGGTCTTGGCTCAGCGGGATGTCGAGCTGGACAAGCAAACCTGGAACCGCCGGTACCGTGAGTACATGGCGAAGATCAAGACCGGCTCTCCATTCGAGGTGGCCCGGGTACTTCGGGATCTGTACATCCTCAAAGGAGACAAGAATCTCTCCTTTGGCGAGCGAAAGATGTTCGATACGGCCAAGGGACTCCTCCTCAAGGAGTTGGCCGTAGCTAAGAAGCAAGATGAGTCGGTGATCGAGAAGCGCATCGGCGAGATCTTCTCCGACTGACTCGCGCCAACAAAACCGGGAAGGCGTCGTGGCACCTGTCGAGCCTTCGATTCGCGTCTACAACACTGAGACTCGTAAGAAAGAGCCCCTCGAGTTACTCGAGCCGGGCCGGGTCCGGATGTACGTCTGCGGCGTCACCGTCTACGCACCGACGCACGTCGGCCACGCCCGAGCCGCGCTCACCTTCGACATCGTCTACCGGCATCTGCTGAGACGGAACTTAGAGGTCCACTACGTCCGAAACTTCACCGACGTAGATGACAAGATCATCGACAAGGCCATCGCCGAAGGTGTGGAGTTCACCGAGATTGCCGAGCGCTACATCGAAGACTTCTACCTGGCAACGGATGGAATCTTCCTGCTTAGACCCGATGACGAGCCTCGCGTCTCGGGCTACATGGACCAAATCCTCGAGCTCGTCGCCAAGCTGATCGAGAATGGGCACGCCTACGCGGTGGATGGGGACGTGTACTACGACGTCAAGAGTAAGGCCGACTATGGTCGACTCAGTCGCCGTAAGCTTGAGGACCAAGAAGAGGGCGCACGGGTCGAGGTGGACGAACGCAAGCGACACCCCTTTGACTTCGCCTTGTGGAAGAGCACCAAGCCTGGAGAGCCCGCCTGGGACTCACCCTGGGGCCCGGGGCGTCCAGGCTGGCACATTGAGTGCTCCGCCATGTCCACGAGCCTGCTCGGTCCTCAGTTCGACATCCATGGCGGTGGCATCGACCTGGTCTTTCCACACCACGAAAATGAGATCGCCCAGACTGAGGGGGCGACGGGCCAGACTCCCTGCGTCAGACATTGGCTGCACAACGGTCACCTGGGCGTCAACCAAGAGAAGATGTCCAAGTCCCTCGGCAACTTCTTCCGGGTCAGCGACATCATCGTCCGCTACCACCCCGAGTCACTCCGATTGTTCTTCCTATCGACCCACTACCGTGGACCGATCGATTTCAGCGAAGAGGCCATCGACGAGGCAGAACAACGACTTGAGAGGCTCTATGGCTGCCTTGGGCTGCTCGACGAGCGGCTGGGAGGGTCGATCTACCATCCTCAGCCGAGTTCTGAAGGCTTCTGGACTCGAGAGCAGCTCTACCAGCCGACCTCAGATCCACTCTCCGATGCGCCGGCCGAGGCCTTTGAGGGGGCCGAGCGGGGTCTATTCCACCAGTGTGAGGGCCTGCTGAACAAGTTTGACAGCGCAATGGACGACGACTTCAACACCGCTGGCGCGCTCGGGCACGTGTTCGACTTCGTGCGCAAGGTCAATCGCTGGTTAGCCAGTGAGCCGGAGTTGACTCAGGGTCCCCAACAGAAGCTGGCTGAAGCAGCTCGAGACCGGCTCCTCCAAGTAGGGGCATCGCTCGGAATCTTCCACGAGCCGGCAGCTGAATTCTTCGACGGACTGCGGGACAGGCGATTGCGCTTTCTGGGCATCGACGAAGCCGAGATCGAGGACGCAATCCAACGTCGTATCGAGGCACGTGAAGCCCGAGACTTCCCTGCAGCAGATGCCATCCGAGACGAACTCATCGAGCGAGGCGTGGGCCTGAAAGATGGAGCAGCTGGAACGACCTGGGTCGTCCAACGCGGCCTGTCCCTATCGGACCCGAGCTGAGGCTCGCTACTTCTTCTTCGCCGCCTCGGATTCCGCTTCCGCCTTCTCCTCAGCCGTGCGCTCGGGCTCCGGCCACACCACGGTACAGGCGTTGCCTACCAGGGTGCGTCCACCTTCTGCACAGGTCTTGTAGCGATGCATCTCAACGAAGATGCCGTCAGCACTCGACTTGTCGAAGGCGTGCTGAACCTTCCAGTGCAAGAAGCCATTCTCCTTGGGCTCTACGGCGACCTTTTGCGATGCAGCAACCCGTCGATCTTTTGCCCACAGCTCAAAGTCGTAGGAGCAGCCATCTTCGGCCATGACGCCCGCTTTGTGCTGCTTCTCGCGAATCTCTGACTTACTGCCGTCGTAGTTCTTCTCGATGTAGTGGAACCAAGCGGGCTCCTTCGCAAAAAGACCCGTCTTGACGTCCAAGGGCGCGTCCTTGTCCCAATTGGGGTCGTCCATCGCAAAGGGCATCAGCTGGCGCACCTCGTCACAGTGCACGAAGCCCAGCTCCTCCTTGGAGCGCAGGTAGGTTCGGGTCCCTGTTGGGTTGGAGTCGATCGTCTCTTCACCCTTCACATAGGTCACATAGAAGTCGCCAATTGTGAGCGAACATCGCTTCTTGTTGACCTTGACGTAGATGCGCCCTTCGAACTTCACATCCAGCCGGCGATTGTCCTTCTTTAGGCGCTCGATTCGCTGGCGACTCTTGTCGGCGAACATGTTGATGACATACATGGCCTCCCCATCCTCTGAAGTGCTGCGATGCTCATACTCGTACTTGTTCGTCGCCGGATTGTTGGGAGCGAGTCGCCCGGCCGTGTACATCGCCTTCTTCTTGCCGTCCTCTGTATAGAACTTCACTCGAGCATAGGGGTCCGGCACATCGCTGCCTGAGCCTCCGCCCTTGAGGCTGATGTAGGTTCCCTCGAGGTTCGAGATGTCCAGTTCGCACTTGGCGTACTGGTCCTCCTGCTCCAGGTTCAGACAACCACCGAGCAGTAGGGAGAGGATGGTGAGGTGCGTCCAGAGAAACCAACGTGGCATGGAATCAGACTCCTATCGCGTTCCCAGGAGAGATCCTGGAGACCTGCGTGACGCTGCTCCGTAGAGAGCGCGTGAACGGTCATAACAAAGGGGAAGCGCCTGCGTCCAGCGACAGCCCTTCCCCTCTACCTCCTACCCGTCAGCCATACCGGCCGGCCAACAACACTCGTTGACCGGGGATCCTGCTTGTGATTCGATCTTCACTGCCTCGGATAGCCCAATCAAAGGACGCGCTCATGTCCCATCGATGTCTGGCCTTACTCATCACCCTCACTTGGCTGGTTGCCCCCGCTGGAGACGCGCTCGCCCTAGATACGAAGGCCAGTCTCTCCCGAATCACCTTTCACATCGCGCATCCAGCAAAAGAGTATGACGCCCAATTGCTCGACGGAGGCGCGGATGTGGTCGCTCAATTCGATCCCAACAACATCGCGAACACGGGAGTCGATGTCACCATTCGAGTCGAGTCGTTCAACTCGGACAACACGCGACGGGACAGTCACATGCTCGAGACACTCGAGGGCTTTCTGTTCCCCACCATCACATGGAAGGTCCAAGGCGTGTCCGGCGCAGAGGGCGCGATTGCTGCCGGCCAGTACAAGCTGCAGGCCGAGGGTCCCCTGACCGTCCACGGTGTCACTCAGAACCTCAAGGTACCCATCACAATGGCTGTGGCTGCCAACGGCAATGTAGATGTGCGCGCCGAGTTCTCCATTTCCCTCGAGTCCTTCGGCATCGATCGGCCTACCCTAGTGTTCGTTCCCATCGCTGACGATGTGCCCATCCGAGTCCACATGAACTTCCGCGCGGGCATGGATCTGTTCCCCAAGACAACGGAAGCCAGCCCCTCCGAGACCGCCGGCTCCGACACGGCCCCCAAGGGCGGCGAAGAGGGGGAAGCGGCCAATCAACCCACAGATACGGCCCCATCGGAGACCGCCCAATGACAACACAGGTTGAGAGTGTGCGAGCTCCTGAGTGGAGCTCAATGGCCGTGGCAGCGGCCGTCCTGCTCATGGCCACACCTGCTCTCGGAGCAGGCTTTGAGGCACCCAAGCCGCACTTGGAGTGGTGGGGAGCAACCAATACGACCACCTTGCCCACTGGCGCCGATGGGGCCCAAGAAACCCGACAGGAGGCCACGGCAGAACTCAGCCTCGAGGAACGGCGAGCCATTCAGGCTCAGTTGAAGCTCCGGCGCAAGATGGTGCAAGCGCACCAAGTGCTGGCCTTTGTGACGGCTGGCTCCATCGTGGCAGCCGACGTCCTGGGCCTCATTAACGAGACCGCGTTCGAGAAGGGGACCCCCAATCGAGAACAGCTGGAAGGAAGTCTCATCGCTCACCGGGTTCTAGTAACAACCGCTGTTAGTTCCTACCTGAGCGCGGGTATCCTGGCCTGGACCATGCCCAAGGCCTACCAACGGGCAACGGTCACAAAGCAGAAGAAAAAGGCGGACTCTGGCGACATCCACGTGGCCCTGTCGGTGCTGCATGGGATCGCGATGGGTACGGTCGTCGCCACCGGTCTATTGCAGGCGAACGTAGCCACTGGAGAGGCCTGGGAGGCTCTGGTCGCCGTCCATGGCATCGCTGGCATCACCGCCGCCTCCGGGGTCATCGGAGCTGGCATCGTGATTGGGACGCTCTAATGACCTGCCGGCAACGCTCTTGTCTTACCCTCGGAGTTCTCCTGGCGGGCTTTCTTGCCTTGGCAGCCTGTGATCAACCTGTGCCGGACGTGAGCCCCACAGGGCAGTGCGCGCCGGAAGACCTCTACATGGGCGAGCCCGAGTACTTCCAAGAGGTGATGGTGCCAGAGTTGTTCGAACCCTACTGCGCGCTGTGTCACTGGTCCGACAAGACAACGCCCGAAGAGCGCCGCGGAGCCACCCCGGGTCTCAACTACGATGACTATGACTCAGCCATTCGATGGAACTCCACGTCGCTGAACTTCGGCACGTGGAGCCGGGTAAGTACACGCAACATGCCCCCCATGGGGCGAACCCCTAGTACCGAAGAACTGCAGCTGCTGGTGCAATGGATCGACTGCGCCATTGCTGTTCAGGAGTCGGGGGACGATGACGACTCGGCAGGAGATGATGACTCCGCCGGAGACGATGATTCAGCGGACCGCTGAGTCGGAGAGGAGCCCTGTCATGCGCAACGACGGCCGCACAGACAACGAACTTCGGCCCGTGCGCATTCGGCCCAACTTCCTGCAGTTCGCACACGGCTCCGCGCTGATCGAAGTGGGAAGCACCCGAGTGCTCTGCACGGCGATGATCGAGGAGCGAGTCCCCCGCTGGAAACAACACGAGGGAACCGGGTGGGTCACAGCCGAGTACTCCATGCTTCCCGGCTCCACACCGACGCGCACCTCTCGCGAGGTCGCTCGTGGTAGGCCCGGCGGACGAACCATGGAGATCCAGCGACTCATCGGGCGATCCATGCGTGCGGTCGTCGACCTCGCCGCCCTGGGGCCCCGCACCTTATGGATTGACTGCGACTGCCTCCAGGCAGATGGCGGCACTCGCACCGCCTCGATCACTGGAGGCTTTGTCGCCATGAGCCTCGCTCTCCAACGCCTGGTAGACGAAGGGACTCTTCCCGAGAAGCCACTGACCGACACCATCGCGGCCATCTCCGCCGGGATCGTCGATAATCGGGCCGTGCTCGACCTACCCTATGAAGAGGACTCACGCGCCGAGGTGGACATGAACTTCGTGGTCACGGGCCAGGGCAACCTGGTAGAGGTCCAAGGAACAGCAGAAGGGCGACCCTTCTCAGCCACCGANCTGAACACGCTGACCGANCTCGCCCTCGCTGGGTGTGCACAGCTGAAGACCGNCCAACACAGTGCCCTAGAGGGCTGAGATGCCTGGNNTCAGACCCGGTCGAAGTCGTCCTCGCNACAACNAACCAGCACAAGCTCCGTGAGATCCGNCGGATGCTCGATGGCACCCGCTTTCGAGTGCTNTCNCTGGCNGACCTNCCCCCCATGCCCGAGGTCGTGGAAGACGGGGACACCTTCCAAGCCAATGCCGACAAGAAGGCACGGACGCTCGCCATGCGCCTGGGCCGCGTCACCATTGCCGACGACTCGGGGATCGAGGTCGATGCTCTCGACGGCGCTCCTGGGGTGTACTCGGCACGCTTCGCTGGCATCAGTGGCGCCGAGGCTGACGAAGCCAACAACCGGCTGCTGTTGGAGCGACTCGAGACCACGCCGGACGAGGAACGCACAGCCCGCTTCCGCTGCTCGCTTGCCATCGTGCGGCCCGATGGTGAGGCTGTCTACACCGACGGCGTCGTCGAGGGGCGAATAGCCCGTTGCCCACGCGGAGAGGGTGGCTTTGGCTACGACCCGCTGTTTCTCGTCGCGGGGGACGAGCAATCACGGACAATGGCAGAGCTCAGTGAGGACGCGAAGAACGCCATCAGCCACCGGGGTCGTGCACTGCGCGCCCTAGTGCCCATGCTGGAACAGATCATCGCCCCCAGTTCTCCGCAGTAGAAGGCTTCTTACGAATCACGTAGCTCGCTACACGGCGGACTCTCACCGGTCCGCGTGTCGATCCTTGCGGCCCGCAGGAGCAGGCTGTATACCTCCTGCTCCCGCGGGCCAGCGTCATCAAGCTTCGTGGAGGCGATGGCCACCTGGGAAGCGGAGAGAGGTTGAACCTGCGGGGCGTAGCGCAGTCTGGTAGCGCACCTGCTTTGGGAGCAGGGTGTCGGAGGTTCGAATCCTCTCGCCCCGACCATTCCTTTAGGAGGTGGGTTCGAAGCTTGGCGCCAGTAGCTCAGCTGGATAGAGCAACGGCCTTCTAAGCCGTGGGCCGCAGGTTCGAGTCCTGCCTGGCGCGCCAGGCTCTCTCCGGGTTACTGCGGAGTGACATGGTGGGTGTAGCTCAGTTGGTAGAGCACCGGATTGTGGTTCCGGCTGTCGGGGGTTCAAGTCCCCTCACTCACCCCATTCCACCCCTGGAACGGTTGCCGACGACATGGGGCTTCGACCAACCAGCGCAAATGCGGCCTCAGTGCCCTCTTGACACCCCTACGGGGCATGAGTACTTTCGGGCCCGGAAACTGAGCGCCCGTAGCTCAGCTGGATAGAGTACCGGGCTTCGAACCCGTTGGTCGCAGGTTCGAATCCTGCCGGGCGCGCCAACAAGACACGTCCGGGGAGACTTCGCTCTTCGATAGAACAAAAGCATCGAACTGGGCCCATAGCTCAACTGGCAGAGCATCGGACTCTTAATCCGCAGGTTGGAGGTTCGATTCCTCCTGGGCTCACCAAACCGACGTGAACCGCTGACTGGACACTCTCCGGTCAGCGGTTCGCTGTCTACAGAACCCGGAAGCCGTCCAGAAGCGGATTCCAGCGAGAATGGCGGAATTGGTAGACGCGCCAGACTTAGGATCTGGTGGGGAAACCCGTGGGGGTTCGAGTCCCCCTTCTCGCACCAGCACCAACGCGGCTCCCAGGAGGCCAGGCCCATGGAATTTCAGGTCGAAGACCTCAACACGGTCCAAAAGAAGATCTCGGTTGTCGTTGAGAGCGAGCGCGTCACAGCGTCACTCGACGAGGCCTATCGCAATCTAAGCCGCGAAGTACGCATGAAGGGCTTCCGGCCAGGCAAAGTGCCACGGAAGCTTCTGGAGAAGCGCTACAGCCGACATGTGGAGGGCGAGGTCTCGGGCCAGCTGATCTCCGAGGCCTTTGAAGAGGCCATCAAGGAGCACGAGCTCTCACCGGTCAGCCAGCCCATCATCGAGAAGACCACCTTGCGACCAGGCGAGGAGTACAGCTTCTCGGTCACCATCGAGATCCAGCCGAAGGTAGAGCTAGACACCTGGGAAGGCATCGACGTCGAGTGGGAGCGCGCCGAAGTACCCGACGAGCAGATCGACCAACAGATCGAAGCCATGCTCGATCAGAACGCCATCGTAGAAGCTGCCGAGGAAGGGCACGTCGCCGCCAATGGCGACCTCGTGCTCCTCAACGCACGCTTGGAGGCCGACGGCCAGGACCCGTACAGCCTCGAGAGCTTGATGGTCGCCGTGGGACAACCCATGGGGATTCCGGTTGCTGACTGGTTGGGCTCGCTGGTCAACGGAATGAAGGTAGGCGACAGCCGAACCGACGAAGGGGTGGAGGTTCCTCCTGGCACAGTGGGGGAGGTCTGGGAGAAGGTCCAACCCACACTCCATCTTGAGGTAAACGAGATCAAGACTCACAAGCGACCCGAGCTCGACGATGAGTTCGCGGCCGACGTGGGCTTTGACTCCCTAGAGGCGCTTCGTGAGGACACCCAGTCCCGCATGGAAGGGCACCTCAAGGACCACACCAAGCGGCGCGCATCACGCTTTGCCATTGAAAAGCTGATTGAGCTCAACCCATTCGAAATCCCGCAAGGGCTCGTTCGGGGTCAGGGAGAAGCCCTACTCCAGGAAAATCTGCGCATGATGGCCCGGCAGGGTCTTCCAGCCCCCCAAGCGCGACTGGCAGACCTAAACGAGGAGCATCAGAACGAGATCTTGGACCAGGCAGCCTTTGCGGTTCGCCGGGCGCTCATCCTGGAGGCCATCGCTGACAGCGCGAACATCGAGGTCAGCGATGAACAGGTGGACAATCACATTGAGACCATGGCCGAACAACTGGGCCAGCAGCCAGCGGCCATTCGCAGCTTGCTGCAGAGACAAGGTGGGATGGATGACCTCCGAGGTCGCTTGCGAGAAGACCAGGCCGAAGAGTTGATGCTCGAAAAGGCCAACGTCACCGAAGTCGACCCTCGACCTCCCGAGGAGCCCAAGAGCATTGCCGTCGACCCCGAGAACGTAGGGCACGATCATGACCACTCCGAGGACCATGATCACGATCACAGCAACTGCAATCACGACCACTAGACGGACGAACCGCACGAGCCGAGTCCATCACGACAGAGCTATCAACAGATGGCCCTCTTCTGTCAGACGAACAACTGCTCGACAGGTCCACTGCCGAAACTAGAGACAGAATCCTCACTCAAGAACCCCGACTGGCGTACCGATAGAGAGGAACAGGGCGATGGCAGACCCTGCAAGTCCACGCCGGCGTGACTAGAATGGTGTCCTGGGACCCGAACTGCGGCCCACCACACGGAATTGGAAGCTGATGCACCGCCTCGAACCCCACGCTCTCCTCCCCCTGCCTCATGTCTATGAACAGACCCACCGTGGCGAGCGTGCGCTTGATGTGTGGTCGAGGCTCCTCCTAGACCGCATCGTGTTTCTGGGGACCGAAGTCACATCAGAAGTCGCGAACGCCATCATCGCCCAGCTGTTGTTCCTGGAGTCGGAAGATCCAGACAAGGCCATCAACCTGTACATCAACAGCCCAGGGGGCGACGTCGCGGCCGGACTCGCCATTTACGACACCATGAACTACATCAAGGCTCCCGTAGCAACTCTGTGCGCGGGCCGGGCCATGAGCATGGGGGCTGTGTTGCTCGCAGCAGGAGCAGAGGGCCAGCGGGCGGCCCTTCCCCACGCCAGCATTCTGATTCATCAACCCCTAGGTGGTGCTCGAGGGCAGGCTAGCGATATTGAGATTCACGCCCGTGAGATCGTGCGCCTCAAGGATGTTCTGAGTCAGATCCTCGTGAGTCACACCGGCCAGGATGTGGACCGAGTGAAGGCAGACTCTGACCGAGACTTCTTTATGACCGCAGAGGAAGCCCTTGAATATGGCATTATTGACCGCATAGTAACGACTAGGGACAAAGAGGAGTAACGAACTGTGGCGAAACGAGGACCCGAGAGCAGCAACCTGTGTTGCTCCTTCTGTGGCAAGTCGCAGAAGGAGGTACGCAAGCTCATTGCGGGTCCCACGGTCTACATCTGCGATGAGTGCATCGAGCTGTGTAACGACATCATCGCTGAAGAGTACGACCAAGAGGACTACTACAGTTCCAAGGGCAACCTTCCCAAGCCGCGAGAGATCAAAGACCACCTCGACGAATACGTCATTGGTCAGGAGCGAGCAAAGCGTGTCCTCTCGGTGGCTGTCTACAACCACTACAAGCGCATTGAGGGGCGACAGAGTGTCCACGATGACGTGGAACTCCAAAAGAGCAACATCCTCCTCTTGGGCCCCACCGGAACCGGAAAGACACTGCTGGCGCAGACCCTCGCCAAGTTCCTGAATGTTCCCTTCACCATTGCGGACGCCACCTCCCTGACCGAAGCCGGCTACGTGGGTGAAGACGTCGAGAACATCATTCTGTCTCTCTTCCAGGCCTCCGATTACAATGTGGAGCGCTGCCAAAAGGGCATCATCTACATTGATGAGATCGATAAGATCTCCCGCAAGTCCGAGAACCCATCCATCACTCGTGATGTGAGCGGTGAAGGCGTGCAGCAGGCTCTGCTGAAGCTCATCGAGGGCACGGTCGCCAACGTTCCTCCCAAAGGTGGCCGGAAGCACCCGCAGCAAGACTTCCTTCAGATCGACACGACCAACATCTTGTTCATCTGTGGTGGCGCCTTCGTGGGCATCGACCGCATCATTGAGCGACGCATCGGCCGCAACTCCCTAGGATTCGGCAGCCCCACCCCGGACATCTCTCCCGACATGAACGAGGACGTGCTCCGTCATGTTCTCTCTGAGGACCTCCTGCGCTTCGGCCTGATCCCCGAGTTTGTTGGCCGCGTGCCCGTGCTGGCCACGCTGCACGAGCTGGATGAAGAGGCCCTCATCGAGATCTTGAAGAAACCAAAGAATGCCCTCGTGAAGCAGTATCAGAAGCTCTTCGAGTTCGAGAACGTCAAGCTGAAGTTCACCGACGGCTCCATTGCCGCCATTGCGCGTGAAGCCGTGGGGCGCAAGTCGGGAGCCCGCGGTCTTCGCGCGATTCTGGAAAACTTGATGCTCGACGTAATGTACGACGTACCCAGCGCCGAGAACGTCAAGGAGTGCATCGTCTCTGAAGAGGTGGTGTCCCAGAAGAAACAGCCTATTCTCGTCTACGAGAATGAGGCTGAGTTGGCCTGACCCAAGTCGACGCTTCAAACAGGCTATCGTCCACCAGAGTAGAGAAGACCTCGGAGTAGCTCGGCTGTGATCTGGAAAAAAAACGAGAACGACGGAGACGGCGACGTGCCCTCCAGCGCTGAGTGCCGCGTCCTTCCTCTGCTCCCACTTCGGGACATTGTCGTCTTCCCCTATATGGTGATCCCACTGTTCGTGGGGCGCGAGAAGTCCATCGCAGCGCTCCAGGAGGCGATGGCAACCGACAAACAAATCTTCCTGGTTGCGCAGCGCTCCGCGAAGACAAACGATCCCGAGCCCGACGACATCTACGAGGTGGGCACGCTGTCCACCATCATGCAGATGCTGCGCCTCCCCGACGGTACGGTGAAGGTCCTGGTCGAGGGCAAGAGCCGTGGCCGCGTCATGCGCTACCTCCCCAACGACCACTACTTCGAGGTCGAGGTCGAGCTGCCCGTCTTGAAGCCGGAGGAAGACGAAGGGCTCACGGCCCTCATGCGCAGCATCAAGACGACCTTCGAGAGCTACGTGAAGTTGGAAAAGCGCATTCCGCCCGAGATGCTGCTCACGATCTCCAACATCGAGGATCCAGCAAAGCTCACCGACGTCCTAGCAGCTCAGCTGAACCTCAAGTTGACGGACAAGCAGAATGAACTGGAGACCCTGAGCCCCAGGGACCGACTCGAGACCCTGCTCAAGCACATCCAGTCCGAAATCGAGATCCTGCAGGTGCAAAAGCGCATCCGCTCGCGGGTCAAGAAACAGATGGAGAAGACCCAGCGCGAGTACTACCTGAACGAGCAGATGCAGGCGATTCAGCGCGAGCTGGGAGAGAAGGACGACCTCAAGTCCGAGCAGCAGGAGCTGGAAGCCAAGATCAGCGAAAAAGATCTGCCTGAGGCTGCCCGACTCAAGGTAGACCGCGAGCTCCGCAAGCTGAAGCAGATGTCGCCCATGAGCGCCGAAGCTTCCGTCGTACGCACCTACATCGACTGGATCCTCGACCTACCCTGGAACGAGTACAAGGACGAGAAGCTCGACATTGACGAGGCCGGCGGGATCCTGGATGAGGACCACTACGGGCTGCTGAAGGTCAAAGAACGAATCCTTGAGTACCTGGCCGTTCAGAGCCTCGTAGAACGCATGAAGGGGCCCATCTTGTGCTTTGTCGGGCCCCCCGGTGTGGGCAAGACCTCACTGGCTCGCTCCATTGCTCGAGCGACGGGACGTGACTTCGTCCGCATGTCGTTGGGTGGGGGGCGCGATGAGGCCGAAATTCGGGGGCACCGCCGCACCTACATTGGGGCACTTCCGGGACGCATCATTCAGCGCCTGAAGAAGTGTTCGTCCAACAATCCTGTGTTCCTCTTGGATGAAGTGGACAAGATGAGCTCGGACTTTCGGGGCGATCCTGCTTCTGCCCTGCTGGAAGTGCTCGACCCCGAACAGAACACGAGCTTCAACGACCACTACCTGGACCTGGACTACGACCTAAGCCGCGTGTTCTTCATCACGACAGCCAACACCCTGCGGGGCATTCCCTTACCCCTTCAAGACCGCCTCGAGATCATTCGACTCTCTGGGTACACCGAGCTCGACAAGCTCGCGATCGCGAAGAAGTTCTTGGTACCTCGACAGCTTGAGGCGCACGGACTCGACGAGAGTCACGCCGAGATCCGCAACACAGCCGTTCAAGAGATCATTCGCCGCTTCACCAAAGAGAGCGGCGTCCGCAACCTCGAGCGGGAGATCGGATCCGTGTGCCGAAAGGTGGCCAAGAAACTGGTCGCTGATAAGGCCGTCGGTGAGGAGACGCACGAAGTCATCACTCCCCAGCGGATCCACAAGCTGCTGGGCGTTCCTCGGTTCCGGTTTGGTGTCGCGGAACAAGGCGACGAGGTTGGTTTTGCCAACGGCCTGGCCTGGACCCAGGTTGGGGGCGAGCTGGTGCCCATCGAGGCGGCGATCATGCCCGGCAAGGGCAAGCTAATCCTCACGGGGCAATTGGGCGATGTGATGCAGGAGAGCGGGCAGGCTGCGCTCTCTTACATTCGTTCTCGCTCCACAGTCTTCGGGCTCAAGCGAAACTTCTATCAGGACATCGACATTCACGTGCACGTGCCCGAAATTGGCCCTGTAGACGGACCCTCTGCCGGCATCACCATGTGCACCGCCATCGCCTCCGCCCTCCTGCGGATTCCCGTCCGACGAGACGTCGCGATGACCGGAGAAGTCACCCTTCGCGGGCGGGTCCGACCCATCGGTGGCCTGAAAGAAAAAGTCCTCGCAGCCCACCGGGGCACGATCCGCAAGGTTCTAGTGCCCATGGAGAATGCGAAGGACATCCCAGACATCCCTGAGCGGATCCGGGACGCCGTAGAGTTGGTCACCGTTGACCACATGGACCAAGTACTCCAGGAAGCATTAGCTCTCGAAGACCCCGAACTCCTGTTCGCCGGTATCGAGGCAACACAGCGGCCAGATCGACAACTCCAAGCACCCGGAGCTGTGCAGAGTAGCTAGCCCCAATTGGGGGACAAAAACGGCCCAGCGGGCGGGTAGCTCAGTTGGTAGAGCAGTGCCCTTACAAGGCAAAGGTCGCAGGTTCGAATCCTGTCCCGCCCACCACTAACCACACCCTTCGAACAGCCACGGGAAGTGGCCCTGGTAAAGGTGGCGTATTGACACAGGCGCGGGCCTAACCTACAAATCTCCTCCGGCTGCGTTTCCTTCCCCCAGGAATTGGAGCCAGAGCATCAAGAACGGGGTGGTAGTTAAGTTGGTTATAACGCCGGCCTGTCACGCCGGAGGCCGCGGGTTCGAGTCCCGTCCATCCCGCCATATCGAGAAGCCCGAGAGCAACACGCTCTCGGGCTTCTCCGGTTCTGGGGAATCCCTCTGGGACTCAGGGGCAGGGCTCGCCTCCCCGATTGCCACAAGCAATGAAGCTGCCTTGGGTTCGGGCCTCTAGGGGCAGGATGGCCCGCGTGGACAGAGATGGATTCTTACGAATCCACAGCGTCCAGCTCACCACGCGTAGCTGAGGGACGGAGAACTCGAGCAAGGCTGGGTTACTCAGCACGTCGAGCCCACCCCTTAGCGTCTGCAGTTGCGGCAAGCGGACCCGCTGCAAGGTCTTGTTTCCCCGCACCTCCAGCTCCCCACCAACGGTCTTGAGTTCGGGCAGGAGCAACTCTGGCATCTTCCCGTTCTCGAAGATCCTAAGCACTTCCCCCACCTCGCTGAGCTTGGGCAAGGCGAGCACCTCAAGAACAGGATTGTTCTTCACCCACATCGACCAATCCACCGTCTTCAACTCTGGGAGAAGCACAGAGCTCAGCTTCGAGTCGGGGAGCAGCTCAGAAACCCAGAGTTCACCAACCCGCTCTAGCCGGGGCATCCTCAGTTCCGACAGATCACGATTCTCGTAGAGCCACAACTTGCGTCCAATGCTCTGCAAACCGGGAATCAACAGATGAGGCAACACGGGATTCTGCGCTACCCGAACCTCACCTTCCACATCAGTCAGGCTCGGAAGCGAGATCTCAGTCAGGACCCTATTGGCCGTCACCTCCATGTCGCCTTCCACATGACGAAGTGAGGGTAGGAACAAGGAGACAAGCGCGTTGTTTCGGTCCAGACGGAAGACGACCCGACCGACACGCGAGAGCTCGGGCGCAGAGAACTCGGACAAGGCCCCGTGGTCCTGCACTTGGAGGTCTTGCATCACCGAGTTCAGGACGGGAAGAGCCAACCGGAGAAGGCCAACGTTCCTGGCCACTCGAAGGTGTCCCCCCACGCGCATCAATTGCGGAAAGAGGAGCTCAACGAGTCGAGGGTTGCCGGAGACCTCGACGTGCTCCTGCGTCCCACGCAATTGCGGCAATTCCAAGCGCTCGAGCGAGTCGTTGCCAACCACCCGAAGTTGCACTCCGTCAACGTCCAGGAGCTCAGGCAGAAGGGCAGCCTGTAAGCCCTGGTTCCCTACCAGCACCAGTCCATTGCCACCCACTTGAATCAAGGCGGGAAGCTCGAGTCTCCTCAAGACTGGGTTGTCCTCCACCGCAATCCCCCAGGGAGCGGTCGACAGCGCAGACAGCTCCAGATTCTCGAGCACAGCATTGCCCGTCACGGTCATCACCCTGGGCGTATCAGCCAATCGAGGCAACTCTATGGACCGAAGAGCAGGGTTGCCACGAACCGTCAGGTCCCCCTCCTCCAAGGTCGACAAGCTCGGAAGGTCCACGGTCTCCAGACCGGCGTTGTCCACCAAGCTGAGTCCTCCTCCAATGAAGCTGAGACGAGGAAGGGACAGCGCGCGCAAGTCGGGCGCATTCACGACCTTGAGTGCCTCAGAGACTCGCTCAAGGCAGGCGAGGCCATTGAGGTCAGCAATGCCATCGCCTCCAATAGTCAGGCTGCCACGAATGGTCCGGAACACGTCGCTGATAGCTACCAATTGCGACAAGTCGGTGATCTCAACGTCCCCGATGTGCTCAGCATCTGGACACGCAGCTACAGCCACTCCGGACAGAGCCAGGCTGGAGAGAAGAAACATCAAGGCTGGAAGCATCCGTCGAGGACGACACAGCCCGAGAGTGCACAGCGCAGTCGTCATTACCTTCGCAGACATGGTGATCCAGTTACTGACAGACCGCAGGAAGGGTCAGCCCTTGTGCCAGGTAGCTCTTCTCGAACTGCTTGAGGGTCGTCTTGAAGTGGTCGAGTTGACTATTGCACTCCTTGTCCGACCCTCCTTGGCGCAGCCCCTGAGCCTCTGCACATCGCTCATCGTGGTCGTCGGGGCCAACCCCGAGGCCACGGGTTCGCTCCGCCATCTTGCACACACAGTCGATAAAGTCCTGACAGCCCAGCCCCATCCCGGAACCCCGCACAGAGGACGCCTCTGTGGCGGACGGCGAGTCTGTGGTAGGCCGAGAGGCCCTAGGCGATGCCTGGGACGCGGGTGTTGGTGCGGCTGGTAGCTGGGCCTTCTCTGCCGGCTCCTCAATCAGCTCCGACTTGGGGCCAGTACACGAGGCCAGAAGAACCGCCAGGCTCAGAACTGTGAGTCCACAGACTCCGGGGCGAGACCCAGCTCGCCATCGAGATCGCCATCGCACCACACAGCAGAGGAACAACAGGGCCAGCCCACCCCCCGCCTCACCGAGGCCGGGGTAGAGGCCGCATGCGCAACCGGAGCTCGGACCGTCAGCCCCCTGAGCTTGTGGGAGTCGGGTGGAGAACTCTGCAGTCCATGGCCCCTCGAACACCACCTCGTCGTAGTTTGTAACCGGGCCATCTACCAAGACTCGATAGTCAGCCTCGCGCCTCCAGTCGGCCTCCGGCTTCACATGAACCGTGTGGCTGAAGTTGCCGTAATGATGCTCCACCAAAACGGCTACCTCGCTACCCTCGGAGTCCACAACCCGTACCTGGTCCAGGCTCGCGGCATCCACGCCGCGCGAGAAGGTCAGGTGTAGCCGGGACTCCACCGCATTGGCGGTCAAGGGGTGCCCCAGAGCTCCATCCCCAGGAACAAATTCCAAGATGGGCTCGGTCCAGATCGAGGGGTCGTTCAAGCGCTCCCACAGGTCCTGCCAATAGCCCGCCACCACCGCCGCTTCCCGGGGCGGGCTCCCCGGAACGGACTCGTCCAACAGGTGAGCTGACGACCATGCGTACTCGAGCGCAAAGCTGTCCAGCCGCTCCTGGTCCGTGCGAGCCCACTCCGTGAAGGCGAGGGCGACAAAGAGCCGCTCGTGCCCCTCTTCCATCGTCTCCAAAGCAACGGGGTAGTCCAAATCATCGTGAAACAATGGGAGCAACACCCCTGTGGGCAGCCAGGCCTCCGGAGTCGGAACCCCACCCACGGCAGCCGCGAAAAGAACGTCACTTGCGGTGTCCAAGTGGGTCGTCCCACTCTGCCAGCCCTCGTCGTAGCAACGAGAACGCTCCATGAAGAGGGAGTCGAACACCTCGTCTGCCATGCCATGGGAAGCCAGGCCCATGAGGAAGGCCACATGGGCTGCGGACTCGCCCCCATCAAAGGGCGGCTCGAAGTTGGAGCGGATCCAACGCAGATAGGCCTGCTGAAACGGCTCCCAGTGGGCTATCTCGCCATAGTCGTCACCCACGGCGTAGCCACCGTCAGGAAACATCGTCCCGTTGAGCAGAGGGTCTCGCAGGTCCGGCTGGCGAAGCAGCGTGGCCAGGTCGCCGTCAGGGAGTCGTTCGAGCGCATCTTCGGTAATCCAAAGATGTGTTGTCTGACCGTTGGCATGAGCTGCAGGACCCCAAGCCAACTGCAGCCAGGCCGCGCACGCGACGATGATCCAGGCTCGGCTCACAGGACAGATCTTCCCTGAGACCATGCTTGCCACCGACCTCCTCCGAACCGCCTGACTCGAACCTGGCCGGGGGTCTACAGGTCGGAATCAGTGTACAGGAGTGAAAATGCAGTACTTTGCAGTTATCCTCTGGCCAGTTTGTACCGCTGAGGCTGACCGAAATGATCCGCGACCGACTCAAGCGCTGGGCCCACGAGGCCCTAGCGGCGATCCAAGAAGAACAAGACTCGTCCCAGGTGCGTGTCTACACCGCACCTTGGGTAATCGCCGGAGGCACGCCCCCAATTCGAGACGGAGCCGTGGTCTTCGATGTGTCGGGACGAGTCCTGGCCTGTGGGCCCCGGGACACCGTGTTGGATGAGTTTGGTTGGGCCCAGCGAGCCGATATGGGCGGGGTCCTGCTCCCAGGCCTCGTAGATGCTCACGCGCAACTGGAGCTGGGCGGATTTCACGGCGAGCAGCTTCCCGGTGGCATTGGACTGACTCGCTTCATTCACAAGCTTCGAGAGGTCCGAAGAGAGACGGAAGACCTGGACCCCGAATCGCGAGAGGCACGCATCAGGGAGGGCGTTCGTCGATCGGTTGGGGCGGGTACTGCGGCCGTGGGAGATGTGAGCAATACACTGCGGGCCGTCCCGGCCATGAGTCGGGAGGGGCTCTACGGCATTGTCTTTCACGAAATCACGGGGTTCTCTCCCAGGCGAGCTGCAAAGACTCTGGCAGCAGCGGCCGTGGCTAAGGCAGGTATCGTCCCCTGGCCAGAGGGGATCCGCTATCGCCTCGCGCCCCACTCGCTCTACTCCACATCGAGCGGCACCGTGCGTGATCTTTGCCGTCGAGCCATCGAGAAGGGCGCCGTCACGACGATCCGACTCGCTGAAGCCGAAGAGGAGTGGGATCTTCTCGACAGCGGCGTTGGCGCCGCGCGCTCCCTGGTGGAGACCATGGAGGCGTGGTGGGACGAGTTTCGCCCCCCTGGAACGGATCCTGTCTCGTACATGGACGACTTGGGAGCCCTCAACGAAGGGGTGATGCTCGTACACATGACGACGGCGACCCGAGAGATGGCTCAAAAAGTCAGCCGTGCGGGAGCGCCGCTGGTGCTCTGCCCTCGGGCTGACCAACAGGTGGCCGGCAAGCTCCCCCCCCTGGTGTCTTTCCTAGAGGAGGGGTGCCGCGTCGCCCTGGGTACGGCGACAGCGACCACGTCCCCCGATCAGTCCGTCCTACGAGAGGCCGCGGAGCTTCACGCATCGTTTCCGGAAGTACCCCCGTTGGTTCTCGTCCATGCCGCAACAGAAGGTGGCGCAGATGCCCTCGGGCTTCACATGGTGGGAGCCCTAGAACCTGGACGCTCCCCGGGACTCTTGCACGCCATCCCAGAAGGACCCACGCCCGACGACCCCTCGGCCTGGCTGCTCCGCGAAGGCTGGCATGACGTGTCCTGGCTGGAGCGCAGCGCACCCCCGAGCTTCCTTCACTCGGCGTGACGGACTCGGCGACAGCGACACTGGTACGGCAGCTCACAGCCGACGAAGTCCAGCAGCGGGTGATTCGTATACCTTCAGGAGCCTCCGGCTTGTTTCCCAAGCCGAACCAGCTCTTCGACCTCTGGCACGAGGGCCAGCCGTGGGCCGCCCGAGTTCGTTCCGAGCACTGCACCTGTGGTCGCCCACCGAGAGAGCACCGTCACCTCTATCTGGAGGGCGCAGAGCTACACGCCGGCCTTCGCTGGCAGGTCGGCGCAGAACTCCGATTTCAAGGGAACGAAGCCGGGCACATCGAGGTTGCCGGCGATCTGAGCCCCTGAACCCTAGAAGGCGAGAGCCAACTGGGGTCCAGCACGGCCGGGCACGCGAAATCGACTGAAGTCTGGCGAAGGCATACGGTCCCGATAGCGCAACCGCCTCAGAGCCAGCCGATATCGACTGGCGAGCAGCTCCGCATCCGTGCCGGTACCACGCATACGGGTTCCAAATGCGCTCTCGTTGAGCGCGCCCGAGCGCGTCTGCCGCACCCGCTCCAAGACAGCCGCCGCCTTGAGCGGATAGTGGGTCTCCAACCAGTCCTGGAACAAGGACTGAACCTCACCAGGTAGCCGCAGCAGGATGTAGCCTGCGGCCACAGCGCCCGCTTCCCGAGAAGCAGCCAGAATTCCCTCCAGTTCCATGTCGTTCAGGCCAGGAATCATGGGAGAGGCCAGCACTCCCACAGGCACGCCTGCCTCTGCCAAGGCGCTCATCGCATGAATGCGTCGGGCTGGAGCGGCAGCTCGAGGTTCCATGCGGCGCGACAGCTTTGGATCGAGCGTCGTAACCGAGACGAACACCTGGGCAAGCCCCTCGGAAGCCATGGGCGCCAAGAGGTCAAGATCCCGGAGCACACCCGCAGACTTGGTCGTGATCGCCACTGGATGCCGAAACTCCTGCAACACCTCCAGCAGCTCGCGTGTAATGCCCAAGCGTCGTTCGATCGGCTGGTAAGGATCGGTATTGGCCCCCAGCACGATCAAGCTGGGCCGATACGCTCGTCTGGACAGCTCCCTCCTCAGGAGCTTTGCAGCAGCGGGCTTGGAGTACAGGCGTGTCTCGAAATCGAGTCCTGGAGACAGGCCGAGATAGGCGTGGGTAGGCCGGGCATAGCAATAGATGCAGCCATGCTCGCAGCCCTTGTAGGGATTGATTGTCTGCCGAAATGGGAGGTCGGGCGAGTCGTTCTGAGAGAGGATGCGACGAGTGTTCTCGGCCAAGACCCGCGTGGTCGGAACCTCAGACGACAGACCGAGGCTGCCCCAGCCATCATCAAAGGCTTCAAGGCTCGCCGACTCGAACCGCCCCGTGGGGTTGGCTACGGCACCCCGACCCTGCAATGCACTTAGATTTTTCTGTTCCATTGTCCCGACAACAACTGTTTGTATGTTCAGTGTTGCAGACGACCGCTCGCCTGGCAATCCACCCGCCCTGATGCAGGCGGAAGTGTCTCTAGAGCGATCGTCGCCCCACCACACACCGAGCAACCAAGAACCAGCCAGGCCGGCTCCATGCTTCGGCCAGGGCGGCCCCCAAGCGACACAAGACAAGGCCGGGTCAACCATGCTAGTCGAACCCCTATGCGCTGGCAGAGCCCATCCAATCCCTACGTCCTTCCCATGACGGTGATCGCCGATGACATCGACGACCAGGGGATCGCCAACAATGTCTCCATACTGGGATGGATGATCCGTGCGTCCGTGGCCCACTCCGTGGCGGCCGGCTACGACTGGGTCGCATACCGAAAGCTGGGAGCCATGTTCGTCGTGCGAAGGCACGAGATCGACTACCACCGCTCCGCATTGCTGGGCGACGAGCTGCTCCTGACCACCTGGACGACCTTCATGAAGGCCGCCACATCCCATCGCCATCACGAGATCGTGCGACCTCGTGATGGGGCCGTCATTGCGCGGGGCATCAACGTCTGGGCGTTTGTGGACAGCCAGTCTGGCAAGCCTCAGCGCATGCCCCAGGCCGTGCTCGATGCGTTCGACCCCGCAGCCTTCGTGTTCGACAAAGACTCCAAAAAGCAGCCGTAGCTCAGGGAACCATTGACCCAAGCTTCTGAAGAATCACGTCCGGTTGATGCTGCCGGCTCGCGTGCGCGAGGGTCCGGTCGGGCGCTACCAGTATCTGCAACGGGAACGGGCTATCGAGCATCGAGAGCGGAAGGCGGTTGTTGAAGAAGAAGTACAGCGACTCCTCGCCCTCGGGAACATCCCAGCAGTTGGCATCCACACCGGGGTGATCCATCACCACCGGGACCCGGAGCCCGGTGTCTGCAACGTACTGACTCACTCGGACAGGCCCCTCCTCCCAGGCAACGGCGAGGACAACCACCTGGTCTGACGAGAAGGTCGCCGACACGGAAGCCGCAAGGTCTGGAACCTCCAGACCGCAGATGGGTCACCACGATGTGTAGAACGCAATGAGGATCGGCAAGCCCTCCCACATCGCGTCGTAGAGCTGGAAGCACTCCGTATCCGTGGAGCAGGAGGAGCCCTCGCATTGATTGGTCATCGGCAATCGGAAGTCCGGGACAACCTCTCCCAACACCAAGCCACTCTCGATCCCCAGCAGGGTGGCTCTCCGAGAGGGGCGCAGCGGATCGGCAGAGTCGAGCCACAGCGTCTGAGGGAACGCCCCCCCTGCATCGGCAAGAGCGGTCACTGACACCTGAGTGGTCTGGCCAGGTGGAACCAGCACACGAGCCCCGCTCCCCTGAATGTGGGGGTCCTTCCGGAGATCCACGGAGAGCACCTCACGACTCCCATTACTCATACGAATCGTCAGGGTCTCCTGGTCCCCTCCACCATCGAGGGCGAAGTGATGACGGCGATCCATCAGGTTGAGCGCAGGAGCCCTGTAGCCGGGCTGGATCCGCCCCAGGAAGATTGTGTCCATGTCCGATGCGATGAACTCGAGCCCATCCAGAGACAGGTAGCCCGAGTTGTCCAGCGCCCACTC
>PBPL01000013.1 GCA_002724675.1 Deltaproteobacteria bacterium
GAGCCGATGGAAATACCCAGCTTCATCCTGGGCGACACGATCACTACCGAGCAACGGGACTACTTCGATGAGTTCGGCTTCATCCGATTCGCCAAGGTGGCAACCCACGACGAGGTAGACCTGCTCTTGGAAGCGCTGGAGGCTCTTCAGGCGCGCTTCGTGGCCGAGAAGCGGCAAAAGGTGATGGGAACTCCGCTGAAGTGGGGAAAGACGCCCGACGGCAACGACTTCATCCAGCGCTTCGCCTTTGCCTCCCATTACTCGTCCACGGTCCACCGCTTTGTGTCCGACCCTCGGTTCGAGCCGGTCCGACGCTTCATCAGCAACGATGCCCGCCTGGCCGAGATCGAAAAGGACGGAGTGGTCGTCAACCACTGGATCAACGAGGTAGGCAGTCGCTATCGGCGACTGGGCTGGCACACCGACGGGCTTCGGGATCTCGCCTTTCTCCGACTTCCCGGGCCCATGCTGAACGTGGGCCTGTACCTGGATGACTCACCCCTGGAGAAGGGCGGCGTCCGCATCCTCCCAGGCACGCATCGCCAGGGGCTCCTGCCCATGATGTTCCGTAAGTTCTACTTCTTCGACAACCGACCGGA
This sequence comes from Deltaproteobacteria bacterium, assembly GCA_002724675.1. Classification (GTDB taxonomy): domain Bacteria; phylum Myxococcota_A; class UBA796; order UBA9615; family UBA9615. The sequence goes on from PBPL01000013.1 coordinate 600, forward strand.
CCCGGCGGAGGTCTCGCTCACTGCCGAGAAAGGCGATCTCACGATCCATGACGGCCGACTCTGGCATCGCACCGCCCAAGCAACAGTAGACGGCGACGCCAGCCGTCGGCGCAACATGTACATGCCCTATATCGTCGGTCCACTGGCCCCGAAGACAGAAGACAGCCCGACCCCCATCTACCATCGCCTGCAGGGAATGGTCGGATGAGCCGCTCGGCCAGCGCGGGACATGCGCCCGATGACATGAGGGCCAGCAGCAGCCGCTCCGACGTGACTCGCGCCAGGATCCTCGCCGCTGCCACCCGACGCTTCGCGGAGACCGGCTTCGCGGGGGCCTCCACCCGCAGTGTCGCCGCCGAGGCCCAGGTCAACGTAGCGACCCTGGCTTACCACTTCGGCGGCAAGGATGGCCTGTATGAGGCGGCACTCAACCAACTGTACGAGAGCCTACTGGCGTTCCAGTTGCCGGCATCTCTACCTGCCCACCCGCGAGAGCGTCTACGCAGAATCGTCGCCCATCTGTACCGCTTTGCCCGCAGTCACCGAACCGAAGTCCGTCTACTCCTGCGCCACGTGGTAGGTCATGGCTCGTTGCCCCGGGATGTACGGGACCGGTGGAACCCGGAACTGCTACGGAGAGCGGCCGCCATCATCGCCGAACTGGAGCTGCCCCAGGACCGGGACCGTCGACTGGATCTACTCAGCCTCAACCACCTGATCGCCCGCTACGCAATCAGCGACTTGAACGATCTCAGCGGCTTCACCGACTCGAAGGATCCAGAGCAAGCCATTGCAGAGCACCTGGCCAACGTGGCCTGTCAGCTGTTGTTGTCGCCGGCCACATAGAGGCACACATCGGCCACATTCGTTCCCGTCGGGCCGGTGTGTAGTTGAGCACACAGGCTCTGAAGGAGAGAACCCGAATCGTTGTCCAGAAGGGCCTCCTGGGCATCTCGATGCGGGCGGCCTTCCAGCGAGTGAATCACCCCCTCATCCAAGAACGCTCCTGCTGCGCCACTCGTTCCATCCACCCCATCGGTGCCCATCGACGCAAGCAGCCCACCCGGCCAGTTGTCGAGGGCGCCCAACACGAACTCGTGGTTCCTGCCGCCACGACCGGAGCCACGCACCTGAACCGTCGTCTCCCCTCCCCCGATCACCACGTCCGCGCCGCGCTCACGAGCCCGACCAACGAACTCCGCACCGGACTCGGACGCAAGTCCTGTGATGACGTCGGGCAAGACGACTACCGAGCGGCCCCTCCTTCGCGCCTCACGTGCCATCGCCTCACACGCCATTTGATTGTCAGCAGCCACCACTGTCCCTGGTTCTGACAAAGCTGGGTTGGCTGCCGCACCGGCCTCAGCAGCACGCAGTAGGGCCAAGGCAGTGGAAGGCAAGCGTTCCTCAAGTCGCCCGTCAACGATGTCTTGGAGCATCGCTGGGGCCGGCGGCCGAGGCAGGGTTGGCCCAGAGGCCACCGTCGCCAGAGAGCCGGTGACAACATCCGACAGCACGATATTGGCGACCTGCGCTGGTGCCAGCGCTGCCAGAAGCTTGCCGCCCTTGAGCTGGGACAGGGACGAACGGAGCGGGTTCACCACCTCGATCGGCAGCCCACTCTCGAGCAAGACCTGACCGACGTCCCTTAGGTCATCCAGGCTGAGGCCATGGGCTGGAAGCTCCAGCATGGAGGACCCCCCGCCAGATACGAGACACAAGATCTGGTCGTTGGCACCCAAGCCTCGGGCCCAGTCCAGCACCAGCTGTCCGTGCTCCGCAGCATCGGGCGAAGGCAATGGATGGACGGCAGGCAAAAAGCGAAGCGGCTCCAGGGACACAACATCCAAGTCCGGGTCGGCCAGTCCCAGGACAAAGCCTCCCTGAACCGGCAGCTGGTCCAGCACTGCCTGGGCCATGGGGATCGCCGCCTTACCAAAGGCCAACACCCACAGCTGTGGCCCTGGCTCGAACCCGACGGTCCCCAGCCGGCCCAGACTCTTGGCTGTGCAACNCGCGGGCTCGACCGCACGCAGGCCTGCCTCGAGAACATCCAGNGCNAAGGCACGCCGAGCNGAGACCGGTNCGGNCAANCTGGNNNCGAGCAAAGACGCTCGGTTGNTGATCCGGGCNGGAGATCGGGTCAACACGAGTGGCCTTCCCGAAACAGGAGGATCCCGTAGTCCCCGGCCTTCCGATAGCCGAGACTCTCGTAGGCACGGCGAGCAGCCTCATTCGTCTCGGGAGTAAACAACACCGATGACCGGACACCCTGAGATCGTGCGGCCAGCAGGGACCCCGCCACCACCGAGCGGGCATAGCCCTTGCCCCTTTCTGCTTCAGGGGTCCACACGCCACCTATCTGAACACAGTCCGGAAGACAGGCGTTGAAGTTGGAGGTCGACACCGGCTGCTCATTCACCAACAGCTCCCACAAGTGCCCCTCGGTACCGCTGCGAACCACCCCTTCGCGGCATCGGCGCCGATACTCGGGCGTGTCCGACTCTCCCATGGTCTCGATACCGAAGTCGGCGCTCCACTCGCTCAGCAGACCAAAGTGCTCCGCCTGCGCTGGCAGACAAGAGGCCTCACCCGACTGAAGAAGCACAGGAACACGCAGCTCAGCGAGGTCCAGGACGAACAGATCCTCGCGGCTCTCGATCTGGAGCTGGCTTGGGTTCAGACCAAGTGTATTCAGCCCCTCAGTGACCATCGACCACGGACCAATCAGCCCGAGCACCTTTCGGGAATGCGACCGGGCCACTGCTCGGACGAGTTCGGCGGTGTAGTCCCCGCTCTGCACGAGGATCACCCCGTTCCAGCAGAGGGCGGCGACACCGACTATGTCCCCAGCCACCGTGGCTGCCATCCAAGTCGCTCCGTAGATCTGTCCCCGGTCCACCAGACCTGCCGCTCGGAGATTGGACCGGAGAAACATCGTGGTGAATGGGTGTTGCAGCAGGAACTGCTGGACCTCTGCCTCATCGCCAGGCCCCAGAACCCGGAGTTCCAGCCCCATAGTCACGCCCGTGTTCTCTTCGGGGTTGCGGTGGGTGCCCGCATCCTGCGACGATCGACAGCATGTACGTGGGGAGCCTTCGCCTTCGGATCCGGCTTCATGGATGCCGCTCTCTGAAGGAAAAACGACGACCGAGGCAGATGCTTCGAGATCGAATTCGCAACCGCTTCAAGGTCGCGGTGGCCGAGGTAGCCGACCAGGACAGCTGGGACTTTCTGTCGCTCGGTGTGGCGGCCGTGGGGCCCGACAGACTCCCCATCGACCAGCTCCTCAGGAACGTCGCCAGTGCGATCGAGGACGCGGGAGTCGGCGAGTTGATCGACGAGGAACTCATCGTCCAGCGTCCGTGACCGGCCCAGCATCGCCTCAACCCTCCCGCTCTAGCAGAACGGTAAAGGGGCCGTCATTGACGAGCTCGACCTCCATCGTGGCACCAAAGACACCACTGGCCGTAGGCACGCCCAGCCCCTCCAGAGCAACCCGGTAACACTCGATCAAGCGCTTCGCCTCGCCGGGCTCACCAGCCCTCACAAACGAGGGTCGGGTTCCCTTGCGGGTGTCCGCGTAGAGGGTGAACTGGGAGACGACGAGCACCGAGCCACCGAGATCCATCACCGACCGTCCTGTCCGGCCCGTCTCATCGGGGAAGACCCGCAGCTTGGCGGTCTGCTCTGCAAGACGGCTGGCCACGGCATCGGTGTCACCGTGGGTGGTGCCCACCAAGGCCACGAGGCCCACTCCAGTGGCACCGGTCACATCGCCATCCACACGAACGACAGACCGACTACATCGCTGAAGGAGAACGCGCACGGCCCGACAGGGTACCAGCGCGCCGAGCCCCGAGGGAGCGAGCCACCCATCGCCGTGGCTTTCAGTTAGCCTGAACCCCATGGAACGAGCGCGTTGCCAGCAGAGTCGACGGTGGTGGATCTGGGGAAGCGTGTTCGGCGGAGTCGGTGTTCTCCTTGGCGCGTTCGGCGCGCACGGTCTAAAGAGCAGCCCCACCGTCATCGCCGACCCAGGCCTGCTCGACACCTGGGAGACAGCAGCGCGATACCAGCTGGTGCATTCGCTGGCGCTTCTGGCGGTGGCGGCCCACCCGAGATCGCCCCGATGGTCTGGCCGTCTGTTCGTCTTGGGGACCTGCGTATTCTCCGGCTCGCTCTACCTGTTGGTCTTGACTGGCGTGCGCTGGCTTGGAGCCATTACTCCACTGGGAGGCCTCGCACTGTGCGCCGGCTGGGGCGTGTTGGCTGTCGCTTCGTGGCGAATGCCTGGTGCGCGACCAGAAGGTTCTCGGGGATCAACCGCCGCTGAACTGGATGCCGTCGAAGACGAGGGTCGGAGTCCGGAAGCCTGACCAGGGCACTGGATCGTTGCCGACCTCCACCAACCGATCGAGCAACTCCATATAGTTCCCCGTGACATTCATCTCCGAGATCGGCTTGCCCGGCTCACCGTCTTCGATCAGGTGACCGCGCACCCCAAAGGAGAAGTCACCGGTGGTCGCGTTGGCGTTCCCACCCAACCAAGAGGTCACGTAGATGCCCTGACCCACCGACTTGAGAATTCCGGCCAGGTCCTGCTCGCCCAGGTCGAGCACCAAGTTCGACGCGCTGCCTGTGGTGGGCTGCCAGCCGAGCTTGCGTCCATAGTAGGTATCGACGAAGTACGACTGAAGCACCCCCTCTGAGAGGATGGTCAGCGGCTTGGCAGAGATGCCCTCCCCATCGTAGTGACGCGACCCTGG
>PBPL01000014.1 GCA_002724675.1 Deltaproteobacteria bacterium
CCGGTGACGATGACGACTCCGGTGACGATGACGACTCGGGCGACGATGACGACTCGGGCGACGATGACGACTCCGCTGACATGGACCCCATCGGTGGCGAAGCTGCTGGAAACCCCACCGACACCACCAGCGAAATTCCTGCGGACAGGAGTTCCTCGGTGGACTCGGCCTCGGCAGTGGATGAGACCATCTCGGTCTTCGGGGAGCGGGCCCGACTCTCACGCGTCGCCGGCTCGGCCCACAAGGTCGACGAGGAGCAGTTGGAGCGCAAAGAGCACGACGACATCCACCGCATTCTCGCACCACTCCCAGGGGTCTACGTGCGGGAGGAAGACGGCTACGGGCTGCGACCCAACATCGGGATCCGCGGTGCCAGCTCCGATCGTAGCTCGAAAGTAACGCTGCTCGAGGACGGCATCTTGCTTGCGCCTGCCCCCTACTCGGCTCCCGCCGCCTATTACTTCCCCTTGTCCACGCGCATGGTGGGGGTCGAGGTGTTCAAGGGGCCCGCTGCAATCCGCCATGGCCCCAACACGATTGGCGGGGCCATCAATCTACAGACCCGACCGATCCCCGAACGCGCCGACGCAGGCATCGACGCCAGTCTGGGGCTGAACCGCACCTGGAAGCTCCATGGCTGGGGAGGCACCAGAGCTCCTTGGGGCGGCTTCGTTGCGGAGGCCGTGCACTTGGCAACCGATGGATTCAAGGTGCTGGGCGAGGGCGAAGACACGGGCTTCGACAAGACCGAGGTCATGGTCAAGGCTCTACTCAACACCCCCAAGGGACAGCGGGCCCAGTCGGCCTGGTCACTGAAGCTAGGCTGGGCCCGGGAGGACTCCCGTGAGACCTACCTAGGACTCAGCGACGAGGACTTCGAGAAGACGCCATATCTTCGCTACCCGGCCAGTGGCCTGGGCGAAATGCACTGGAACAGAACACAAGCCGAACTCGGTTGGCGATTGCAGGTGGGCAAGGATCTCCGGGTACGAGCCGTCGGCTATCACCACTGGCAGCAGCGCTCCTGGCGGAAGCTCAACAAGTTCCGCGGGGGCCCAAGCCTGAGCAACCTAGTCGCCAACCCCAATGCGGGCCAGGCCTCGGTTTACTTTGCCATCCTCCGAGGAGACGAAGACACCATCTCCTCGGACCAAGAGTTACTCATCGGAACCAACGCTCGGGAGTTCCACTCCTACGGCGGACTCATCACAGGCGAGTGGTCGATGGAGAGGGGGCTGTTCTCTCAGTCTCTGGAGATCGGCCTTCGCCTCCACGGAGACCAGATCCAGCGCAATCACAGTGAAGAAGCCTTCCTCATGACTGACGGGGCTCTGTTGTCCGGCGACGGCGAAGAGGTCGACACCACGATCAACACTGGGAAAGCCCTCGCGTTCGCTGCACACGTTCACGACGACCTCGGGATCGGGCCCGTTCGGTTCCTGCCAGGCCTCCGGCTCGAGGTGGTCAAGACGGACTTCCGGGACCAATTGAACGCATCGGAGAGCAGCGCGACCAGGGCCCAGCTGCTTCCTGGCTTGGGCCTGTACGTTCAGGCACGTCCCTGGCTCGCGGTGTTTGCTGGGGTACATCGGGGCTTTAGCCCGGTCGCACCGGGACAAGACGATGCGGTCAAGGCCGAGGTGAGCTGGAATCTGGAAGGTGGCGCGCGGCTGACCCTGCGCGACACTTCCGCTGAAGTGGTCGGATTCTTCAGTGATTACGAGAACCTCTCGGGCACCTGCACCTTCAGTTCAGGGTGTGGAGAGCAGCTCGTCGATCGCCAATTCAACGCAGGGCAGGTGCACGTCTACGGACTGGAGGCCGCCGCCCGACAGGCCATACGATTGCCGGCCTCCCTCGTTATCGAGCTGTCCGGCTCGTACACATGGACAGGCTCTCGCTTCCTGAGCACCTTCCAGTCGGCGAGCCCACAGTTCGGGAGTGTGCGAGAGGGCGACCACCTCCCCTATGTGCCCGAACATCGTGGCGGTGGCGCCTTTGGCTTCCTCTCCCCTGTGGGCGCCGTAGAAGTCGCAGCCCATGCTCAGAGCCCCATGAGGGACCTCCCAGGACAAGGAGAACTCGAGGAGGCCGACAAGATCCCAGCACACGTCATCGTCGATCTCTCCGCAGAGTTTCGCATCAGCGACCACATACGCCTCTACACGTCACTACACAACATCACCAACACTGCCTACATGGTGTCTCGACGACCCTACGGAGCGCGGCCAGGGAGGCCTTTCCATGCCATGTTCGGAGTCAAGCTGTCCGGACGGGCGGGGCAGCCGGGGCTCATCGAGTTGATCGCCGACAAGCGCGCCGAACGTGCCGTTCGCCAGGAGTTGCAGGCCAGCCGGTCCCACGAGACCAAGGCCGCGCCCGCGGCATCTCGCTGACCCGTTGCGCTGCCTGCTCCACGCCATCCATCGGAGTCGACCAGCACCGGTCCGCAACGAAGTAGCCTAAAGAGCCCCGACCCTGCTATATGCGACCCACTGAGTTGACTGATCACCTAAACAATCCCCTTCTTTTCTTGAGGTATCCGATGAAGTTTTCTGCTGTTTTCTGCTCGCTCTGTCTGCTCGCATCGTTCGCGCTGCTCGCGCCCGGCTGTGGTGGCGAAGAAGCTCACTGCGAGACCGACGCTGACTGCGATGACGGAATGGAATGCCACATCGAAGATGGCGTCGACCCCCACTGCATGGGCATGGGCATGGGCGACGACGACGATTCCGCCGACATGGGCGACATGTAAGTAGTCGTTCTTGTAGCTCTCGAGAGCCCCGGAGCCCGTTCACCAACGGCTCCGGGGCTCTCTGGTTCTGGGCCCTGAGCGACTGTCAGGGTCTCCAGTTCAACGCGGCTTGCGATGGAACAGGCCCCGGCTGCGCGCCACCCAGGCCCCGTGTCGCTCGGCAAGCACCGAGCGCATCTTCTTCTCGACGGGAAGCAGGACGAGCCCCAGGCCCAGTCGACCCGACATGTCACCGATGAAGTCGGAGTCGTGGAAACAACGGACCAGGATCGTCGCCTGACGGGACACCTTGCCTGCTGCTCGGAGCATGATCCCGGTGCGAATGTTCAGCCAATCGTCGTCGGTACCCAGCACGTAGACCGGGTCGTCTTCCAGCGTGAGATCTCTCTCAATCGCTTCCCACAGCTCGGGATCGGCCAGATCTCCATCGATCACCTGGGTCGGAAGATAATGTGTCTCGTCACGGCCAACCTGCTTCCGGAACACCTTGAACAGCAGGGATGCGTTGCGATCCACAATGACCACCCGACGAATCTCGCGGGGCGAAGAGAACTCGTCCTCCAGGTGCGCCAGGATGGTCTGCCCAAAGCGACCAAAGCCAGCCAGCACAACAACCGACTCGCCAGGGGTCTGTCGTAGCTGCTCCAGGTGCTCCTGGTAGAGACCGACGGCCGCCGCCTCGTGGGAGTTGAACAACTCAATGGAGCTGTGCTCGCTCTGTTCCAGCAGCTGAGCGGCACGCCTTCTCGTCCCGACCTCTGCGACGTGGGCAAGTAGGGGCACGGTCCCATCACCCTCCTCTTCGGCAATGTCCCAGGCTGCCTCCAGGTTGACCAGGTCGTCGTCGGTCAACAACGCCACCCCCACAGACCGGTGAAGCTTGAGGGCCTCGCGAGTCTCTCGACGCGATATATCGCCTTGAAGCACGACGGCACCGAAGCGCTCCCTGGCTTCGACCAGGTTGGCCTCGCCCACTTCCCGCCCCACGACTACCACCTTCCGCTTGGGCTCAGCCAGGCGAAGAGCCTCCAGGTAGAGCATGCCGGTGCGGCCCATACCCACGATCACCACGTGGTCCCTCAGTCCCATGAGCTGGAGTGTCTGGGGTCGCACCAGCTTGAGGGCCGTCTCGACCACTGCGCTGGTGACAATCAACGGGGCGAAAAAATAGGCCACCCAGAGCATCTTCTGGGCCACGATGGGCCCCGAGTTGGGCACACCGAGGTCCAGACCTCCGAGAACAAACAGACCGAGCGTGTAGTACACGTCCGCCATCAGGTCGCCCGAGCCCACCCCGGCCCGGTCCGAGACGCCAGCGCCCATGCGAAAGGCCGCAAAGCCCAGGACGAACGCCAACAGGAGCAGACCGATGCGAACAAAGAGACCTGCTCGGTTGATGTGCATGATGACGGCGTCCGTTCACTTCGATTCTTGAGCCTACACCAGCGAAACAAGGTACCCGAAGAGAGGTTCTAGACGGACTGCCCTGCCCGCAGGACCTGGCCGAAGCCGCGCTCTCGGCCCAGCTCCGGCGTGGGCATACCCGCCTGAACTGCCAGCTTTCCGCCCACCAGCACGGCATCGATGGTGGCGTCGTTGCGCCGGACCAGGCGACGAAGACCCCCGAAGTTTTCCATCTCGGCCTCATGGGCCTCGTCCAGACTCTCGTCCAGGTGCTCGGGGTTGACCACCACCAGGTCAGCCCGCTTGCCAATATCGAGCACGCCGACGTCCAGGTGAAACCAGTCGGCGATCTCGGCCGTCACGCGGTGCACAGCCTGCCCCATTGTCATGAAGGGCTCACCCCGAAGTTCCGCATCCCGGACCAGCTTCAGGAGGCGAAGCGGGAAGTTGTAGTGGGCCATGTTGCGAAGGTGAGCCCCTGCATCGGAGAAGCCAATCAGTACGTCGGGGTGAGCCGAGATGAACTCCAGCGGCCCTCTGCGATCGTTGGCCATGACGGAGTACCACCGGAGATGCTCCCCATGCTCGGCGGCGAGATCGAGGAAGGCATCCACCACGTGGCAATCACGCTCTTCGGCAATCTGCACGAACGACTTGCCGACCAACGACTCATCGGGACACGCGAGCACCTCGCTGTACTGGAAGTCCCGGTGGTAGACCTTCGGCAAGAGGAAGTTGGTCCACTGCTTCCGAAAGCGCTTGCGGTAGTCCGGATCTTGGAGCAGCTGAGCCCGCTCTTCGAGATCGACGTGGTTAATGGCCTCTGTCCCAGCGCCAAACTCCTCGAAGATGACCAACTGCATCCCGTCGGACCAGACATCGAACAGGTTGGGCAGTGCCTGGAAGCGGAAATCTGCCCGGAGCACCCGATTGAACAGGCGACTGAGCACCGGGATGATCTTGACGACAGTGCGGTCCGCAATGATGTCCATCAGCGAGATCACCGTGGTTCGAAGCGGCTTGCGGAACAGACCGACGCTCTCGGCCAGGAAGAGCAGGACGTTGACCTTCGTAGTGACGTTCGGCACCCCCTGAAAGACCCGGTCGCGCGCACGAAGAATGCGAGTGAAGCGTCGGTACTCGGACCAGGGAGCGAAGTAGGACGGTAGCGGGCGAGCCGGCAGACGGTCTCCATCCAGCTTGTCCCAGGGCAGCGTCTGAATGGACAGGCCGAGATAGCCGAGGTCGAGGGCCTCCACGAGCAGCGACTCCATCCGCTCGAGCTCCTCTCTCGTCGGCCGGATGCTGGGCTGGACGGAGCGCTCAAAACCCATGACGTGCATGCGCAGGTTGGAGTGGCCAACGAACGAGGCCACGTTGGGGCCCAGGGGCAGCGTGTCGAGATGCTCGAAGTATTCGCCGAGCGTCTCCCAGCACTTTCTCTCTTCCAGGAGCGGCAACATGATGTCGCGCGGGATCCCCTCGACCCGACAGAAGATGTCCGCGATGTCTTCGGGGTGCCCCAGAGACGCGCCCAGCGAGCAGCTGCCCATGAACACGGTAGTCACCCCGTGACGCACGGACTCCGACAGCGACGGAGACACCTCCAACTCGGCGTCGTAGTGGGTGTGCAGGTCCACAAAGCCAGGCATCACCCAGCGACCCTCGGCATCGATGACCTGGCGGCTCTTCTCGTGGGGGATTGGCCCCTCAGAGATCGCCACAACCCGCCCCCCGCGGACCCCCAAATTTCGAGGCACTGGGTCGCCACCCCGGCCGTCGAAGAATAGGCCGTTTTCAATCGTGTAGTCGAAGAGTTCGGGCTCGGTCATGGCGGGTCCCCCCTGCTGTCCTGCCATCCTAGCAGTGACGGTCGTCCGGCCATCCCGACGGACCCTGTCAGCAGCGTATAGTGCTGCGAATGACCAACAAGTCCCATCCGAAATACCCACACCTGCTGTCCCCCATCCAGGTGGGCAGCGTCACGCTCCCCAACCGGGTCCTCATGGGGTCGATGCACGTGGGTCTCGAAGAAGAACGGGGCCGACTCGACAAGATGGGGGCCTACTTCGCAGCACGAGCCGAGGGGGGCGTCGGTCTGATCGTCACCGGAGGCATCGCTCCCAACCGGTCAGGGGCAGTGAAGCCCTTTGCGGGCAAGCTCACCAACCGCTACGAGGTCTGGAAGCACCGAGCCGTGACCGACGCGGTTCACAAGAAGGGCGGCCGAATCGCGATGCAGATCCTGCACGCAGGCCGCTATGCCTACCTTCCGTGGTCGGTAGCACCCAGCGCGGTCAAGTCGCCCATCACACCCTTCAAGCCTCGCGCGCTGAGCGGCCGGGGCGTTGAGAACACCATCGGCGACTACGTTCGCTGTGCACAGAAAGCGCAGGAGGCCGGCTACGACGGTGTCGAGGTCATGGGCTCCGAGGGCTACCTGATTAACCAGTTCATCGTGACCAAGACCAACAAGCGAACCGACCAGTGGGGCGGGGACTACGCCAACCGAATCCGATTTCCCATCGAGATCGTGCGGCGCATGCGCCAGGCGGTCGGCGACGACTTCATCATCATCTACCGGCTGTCGATGCTCGACCTCGTGAAGGAAGGCTCCAGCTGGGAGGAAATCGTGCAGCTGGGCAAGGCCATTGAAGAGGCCGGCGCCAGCATCATCAACACCGGAATCGGGTGGCACGAGGCAAGGGTCCCGACGATCGCGACCATGGTGCCGCGGGCAGCCTACACCTGGGTCACCCAACGCTTGAGCGGCGAGGTGTCCATCCCTCTGGTCACATCCAATCGGATCAACATGCCGCAGGTCGCCGAAGATGTTCTGGCGAGCGGGGCCGCGGACATGGTGTCGATGGCACGACCGCTGCTGGCGGACCCCCACTGGGTCAAGAAGGCTGAAGAGGAGCGGGACGACGAGATCAACACCTGCATCGCCTGCAACCAGGCCTGCCTGGACCTCATCTTTCAGAACAAGCGAGCCAGCTGCATGGTCAACCCGCTGGCCTGCTACGAGACCGAGGTGCAGATCGCCCCGACACCCACACCCAAGCGCATCGCCGTCGTGGGTGCCGGGCCGGCGGGCCTAGCCTTCGCGACAACAGCGGCCTCTCGAGGTCACCAGGTGACCCTGTTCGAGGCCAGCGACACCATCGGCGGACAGTTCAAGATGGCCCGTCGGGTCCCGGGCAAGGAAGAGTTTGACGAAACCATCCGCTACTTCCGCAAGCAATTGGAGTTGACGGGGGTGAACGTGAAGCTCGGCTGCAGAGCGGACGAAGAGGCTCTGTCCAATGGCTTCGACTCCGTGGTGCTGGCGACGGGAGTGACTCCACGAGCCATCTCCTTGCCCGGCATCGACCGTCCCGAGGTTCTGAGCTACGTCGACGTGCTGCTTCACGAACGGGAGGTGGGCAAGCGGGTCGCCGTCATTGGTGCGGGGGGCATTGGCTTCGACGTGGCCGAATTCTTGACCCACACGGACCACTCTGGGAGCCCCATTGATGCTTACCTCGATGAGTGGGGGGTCGATCGCGAGATGAGTGTCCCTGGTGGTCTCAAGAGACCAGAAGGCCCCGAAGCTCCTCGCGAGATCACCCTGTGCCAGCGCAAGAAGGGGAAGCTGGGCGCCCGACTGGGCAAGACAACCGGCTGGATTCACCGCACCGCACTCCGCAAGCGCAAGGTGAAGATGCTCAGCGAGTGCAGCTACGACCGCATCGACGAGCAGGGCCTGCACCTAACCGTCGCTGGGCAGCCTCAGGTCATCGCCGTGGACAACGTCATCGTGTGCGCGGGGCAGACTCCCCTTCGAGACCTTCAAGGCCCGCTACAGGCTCGAGGGCTCGATGTTCACCTCATCGGTGGTGCCGATCGTGCCGAGGAACTGGACGCTCGTCGCGCCTTCGATCAGGGGACGCGACTAGCAGCGGGCATCTAACCTCACAGGCCCCTCCCCCACCGGATCCAGGGTCGTCGAAGATGACCAGCACACTGACGCTAGTCGGCTTCTTGAGGGGTTGAGTTCTCGGGATGCACATCGGCCTGCTCGGAGTCAGCAGGAGTCTCTGCTTCCGGCGCAGGAGCACGCTCCGGCAGACGAATCGTCGGCTTCTCGGCTCGAGCGCGATACAGCACCGCTGTGTGGCCGAGCAAGCCCGCTAGGTGTGCGCCCGAGCGCCCAGCCAACTCTCGAGCCAGGGCCTTCTTGTCCACAGGCTTGTGCATGGAGACCTTGATCAGCTCGTGGTCCTCCAGGGCTCGCTGGATCTCACGAACCATCGGCTCGGTGAGCCCAGAGCGCCCCACCCGCACCACGGGCTTGAGCGGGTGCGCCAGGCCACGCAGGTGTTTGCGCTGGAAGCCGAGAAGCTCGTTGTCGTCGGTCATGGCGCCAGAGATAGCGCTGTTTGTCGCTCACGTCCATGAACGAGAGCCAGAGGGCAGCTCAACTCGTCGGCACGGGGCTGGGGCCCGAGGTAGACGCTGCGATCCAGGCACAGGGTTTCGGCTCGCAGCCTCAACTACCTATAGTACGTATCGTAAGAAACTCGTCACAGGAGCGAGCCGTGCTGTCCAGCCCTCCAACTCTGGTGTCGCTCTGTCTGCTGGGGATCTCGACCCTCGTGGCAGGCTGTGGCGAGGCTCCGGGCCTGGTCTTGAACGAGTTTGTCGCCAGCAACAGCACAGGGGCTGCGGACGAGACTGGCGCATTTCCCGACTGGATTGAGCTGCACAACACCAGCGACCAGACGGTGTCTCTGCATGGTTGGTTCTTATCCGACGATCTGGACAATCCCACACGCCACGCACTGCCCTCCGATACCAGCATCGATGCCGGGGATTTCTTGATCTTCTACGCCGACGGCGATGTGGAGGACGGAGGCCAACACCTGGGATTTCGACTCAGTGCCGCCGGCGAGGACCTGGTGCTCACCTACAGCGACCGATCACAGTTCACAGTGGTCGACTCCATCAGCTACGAGGCGCAGGCAACGGATACGGCCCAGGCGCGCATCCCCGATGGCACCGGAGACTGGCAACTGACCACTACGCCAACGCCCGGTTCAGGGAACGAGGCCACCGATGGCAGCTGACTCCAACCTCCAGATCCCGCTTCGGCGTGAGTTCAAGTACCTGGTGGCTCGCGAGCAAATTTCTGCCCTCAGAGCAGGACTCCAAGGACTCTGCCGACGGGATCCACACTCCGGCCCCGACGGCACGTACCGCCTTCGCTCCCTGTACCTGGACACGCCAGACTTGCGTCTATTTCACGCCAATGAACGTGAGGCAGTCCGTCGCTTCAAGGCCAGGATCCGCACATACCCTGATGCCAAGCAGGCGCCCGTCATCTCGGAGATCAAAGACCGCAGCGGAGACATCATCCGCAAGATCCGTGGGTTCTTGCCCCAGGACGACTGGACTTCCTTTTTTGTTCCGGGAGGCCTCTCGGCAAAGGCAGACCCCGCGGTCGAGGTATTCTCTTCTCGAGTACTGCGACACGACCTGCGACCCGTCTGTCTCGTTGAGTACCACCGCGAAGCCTGGGTCAGCGAGTGGGACGAATACGCCAGAGTGAGTATCGACACCCGCATCCAGTGCCAGAGCACACACGAGTGGACGCTCGACCCGCGCGGCAGCTGGCGCCCCATCGACCACGCACTTCTGTCCTGGACGACCGGCTCCGTCTGCGTCGTCGAGCTGAAGTGGGCGGAGGTTCCCCCCATGTGGATGATTCGACTCGTACAGCAGCTCGACCTACTTCGACACTCTTTCAGCAAGTACTGCTATTCGATGGCATCGCTCTCGGAGGACCACTATCGGGACTACCGACGAGCGAGCAGCACCTGGGCGTAAACCGTGGATCTTCTCTCTGAACTGAGCAAACCCGGAGCGGCCGATCTCCTGTCCGCCGCGACCGCCATTGGTCTGGCATTTGCCCTCGCCCAGCTCGTCAGTGGTGTCTACATCCTGACGTTCCGGGGACTGTCCTATTCACGTTCGTTCGTACAGGGGATCCCCCTCGGAGCGATCGTCACATCCATGCTCATGCTGGCCATCGGCGACTCCATCGCCGCAGGCATTGGGCTGGCTGGGGGCCTCTCCATCGTGCGGTTCCGCACGACGATGCGCGACCCCCGCGACATGGTCTTCATCTTCGCCGGGCTCGGCGTTGGCATAGCCTGCGGCCTTCAAGCCTATCCGGCAGCTATCGGGGGTACCGTCCTGTTCTCCCTAGCAGCCATCGTTCTGTTCGGCGTGTCGTACGGTGCTCGCAAGCAATTTGATGGTCTCGTGCGGCTCGTGGGTCCAGCGGACTCCGAAACCAGCGAGTCCATCGCCACCGCTCTCCGCGCCCACACCGCTCACTTCGTGCTGGTGACAATGCGCGAGGTCGCACAGGGGGACGAGTTCGAGCGGGCCTATCAGGTACGTATCCCGAACCCAGAAGCCCGTGCACAGCTCCTTGCGGCCCTCGACGCCATCGAACCTCTCCATGACGTGTCTCTGCACATGCAGGACCCGACCCTGGAGGTCTGATGCACTGGCGCACTCAACATGCACTGACTCACCACGGGCCCCGAGTGCTGGCCCTGCTCAGCCTCGGCATCGTCGCCGTCCTGTTCAGCCTGGGCCCCTCCAAGACCGTCCCAGGCTACGCAGAGGTGGCGCCCGTCCGGGTCGCCTCGCTCGAGCCCGGACGACTCACGCGAGTGACCGTAAACCCGGGCGACATCGTGGCTGGTGGAGACGTCATCGGCCTCCTGGACGACAGCCCCATTCAGGGCCGAATCCGAGTTCTCCAAGCCGAGTTGAATCGACACGGGGCGATGATCGAAGGGGGCGAGCGAACCGCGCGAGCGACCTTGCGCGACGCCGAGGCAGCGCGCAAGGACACGGCCTCCCGGATCCGGGCTACCCGTAGCTCGCTGGCCATCGCGAGTGCTCAGGCCGCTGAGTTGGAGGCCCAGGTAGCTCGCGGCTTGGCGACCCGCGTCGAGTTGGCAGAACCCCAAGCACGAGTCGCCAATCTCAAGGGCGAGCTGGAGCGTCTCACGACACGCCTGGAATACGAGGGAGGGTCGCTAGCCGACGCTCAGGCTGGCGTGAGTCGCGAGGGTGATGAGCCCGCACCCGCGGTACTCGAACAAGCCCGGGCCCTGGGCGTCGCTGAGGAAGAGCTCGCACTGCTAGAGCAGCGGCTGGCCGATCTCACCCTTCGTGCCCCCCTGGCGGCTCGAGTCGGTGCGGTGAACTACCGCCCCGGTGAGGTGCTCCCAGCCCAGAGTGTTCTTGCTGAGCTCTTCCCCCTGGTCACAACGACTGTTGTGGCCTGCTTGCCCGAACATATCGGCATTGCCACTCAGGTAGGTGACGGGGTCGCGCTGTTCCCTGCCGATGGAGGAGAACGTCGCAGCGGCATCATCGTGGATGTGGTCGGCTTGGTCTCCGAAGCTCCAGAGCGATGCAAGCAACGGCCGAACGAGACCGGCTGGGTGCGGCCGGTCCGAATCGAGGTCGATGATGGCAATCTGGTTCCCGGGCAGCGCTTCGATGTGACCTTTCTGGGGACATCGCCCGCCGCTGACCAAAGCCAAGTCGCTCACGAAGGGGCGCCGTGACTCTGGCTAGGGCGTGCCAGGCAGTCATCGGAGGGCTTACTCTCCTGCTAGCCGCGCCAGCCGCAGCAGAGCCCATGTCCCTGGAAGCTGCGCTGAGCCGAGCCTATGAGGTCTCGACTCCCTTGCGCCTACAGGAGTTGAGTTCCGAAGCTGCCGAGGCCGCTTGGCTGTCCGACCCCCGAGTAGGAGCGCCCTCCATCCGCTTTGGTGTCCGAGACATCTATCCGGCGACTGGGGACCCCACGGATCCATCAGCTCCACCCGAGGTCGTCGCTCGTATACGGTTTCCCTTTCCTCGACCCTGGGATCTGGCCGCAGCAACACGACAAGGGGCCGCAACNGTNGANCGNGAGACNGCGGANCTGCAGGATCTNCANGCCGAACTGAGCTTGGCTGTCNCCTCCCGCTTCCATGCCCTGCCATTGCTGCGNCGAGCCACCCAACTCTCNGCAGAGCTCTGCAGTCTGCGCGAACAACACCTGACCCTCGTGGAGGAGCGACGGAATGAGGGATTGGCGACAGGCCTGGACTGGCTCGAAGCCGAGGAAGAGCGACGAGACGCCGACGACGACCGAGCCCGTCGTGAAGCGGCCCTAAACAATCTGGAATGGGAGCTTCGACTGCTTCTCGACTGGCCGGATACGGAACCCTTGGAGTTGGTCGAAGCCGAGGTCCAAGAACGGGCAGAGGCACCTCTCCCCAGTGAAGACGACCTACTCAATGGATTGATGCAGCGGTCGCCGGAGGCGCGACGGGCAGAGGCCCAGATTGAACGATCTGAAGCACGACTACATCGCCTTCGACTTCGCTCAGTACCCTGGCTGGACTGGGTTCAAGGCGGCACGGTCATTCGGCCTGGGCGTGACCCGAGCTTCGAAGTCGGGGTTGCCGTCGACGTACCCATGTATCACTGGTCAGCAGCGCGAACGCGTGCTGCTCGCAGTGAGCTGAGCCGGGCCCGACTCGAGCTGGAAGACGTACGTCGCGCATCAGCCCACACTGTCGTGCGTCGACTACGAAGTGCAGCTGCAGCACGCGAACGATGGATGGTAGAGGAGAAGCACCTCTCGGCCCTGCAGAGCCGCTCGGCTCCCCTCTTGGAGGTTGCTGATCCACTCTTGCAAGTAGACCTCGCGGCCCGCGTGACACGCGCAAGGCTTCGGGCTGTGCTGGCACTGGTGGAGTTGGTCCAGCAGCTGGACCGCCTCCACGCCCAGGCACACCTGAGCGCTCAATGAGCCTAACCGTAGACGCGGCTACCACGGCGAGCGCCTAGCGCCCAGAGACTGAGAAACAAGGCGAGCATTCCGGGGCTGCGCCCTGGGGCCTGCGTCGCGACCAACGACGACATGCGCTCCCAGCCCACTCGCCCCCCGACCCCCTGAGAGTGACCCATCGTAGACCACACCCAACCGTTCGAACGGGCCAACTTCCCAGGCCCCTCAGGAGTCGAGGAAGACCGGCATCGGGCATCCAAGGTCGGTGGCTATGACCCGGAGCAGCTCCGCCTCTCTGGGTGTCACAGCACCATCGGCCAAGACACAGTGCGACGCAGCATCCACGGCCTCATGCCGTAAGCCTGGGACAGAACTCGCCAGCCGATCGAGCGACACGCCCAACGCAGAAAACGAGCACTGGTCCTTCGGCACCAGCTGCAAAGGTGCCCCGAAGCTCAGGCAGTGCGTTCCATGGTCGAACGCTCGTTGCTCGTCGGCCTGACTGGAGTGACCCACACGCGCCAGGGCCGACAACAAGAGGGCAAGATCAGGCAGCAGTGTCAGCGGGTCCTTGTGGCGCGGCTCCAGAGAATGCTCTCCAGACGACAACGCCGACAGCCTCCTACGAAGCACTCGGTAGAGGGCAAACTCGAACAACTCCACGCGTCCATCCGACTCGATCAGCCCCGTCATCGTCTGCACCACGGCCTGCAGCGTCTCTTCGGGCAGGGTACGCAGAGGCAGAGTGGCCAAGTCGCCCAGTGGAAGTCGGAGCTGGTGGGGCAGGTCCTGCAGCGTCTCGTAGGTGCTCATCATGCTGTCGAAGACAGCGGGGCGAGCGTCGCCAAAGACCGCTTCAATCTGCTCCCTTCGTGCCGAAGACTCTGCGTCCAGCAGCAGGGCATAGAGAGCACCCACCGCACCCAACGGACTCTCAATTTCTGCACGCAGTGACTCGGGCACCGATTGGAGCAGGGCAGACCCGGCAGCCAGATGTTGGGAGTCCAGTGTTCCGATACGAGCGACGACCTCATCCGCATCCAGGCTACGCGGCTGACTCGACTGACCAGCAAACCCGAGCGCGGCCCCCAGCGGCGGGGGTCTTCCTGCCGCAGCTCCGGCCTGCGATGCGCCGAAGGGCTTGGCTCGGCCAGTCTCAGCGGCACTCCCCGGGTCCGACTCTGCCGTCTGGAGCGGCACGACACCAAGGCGCTCAATCCGCTTCTCGACCGGCGGGTGACTGGCCAGCATCTGGCCCCAGAAGCCCGCCTTTAGCGGTGACCCAAACAACATGTGGCTGGCCTCTTCGGCGCGGGAATGCTTGAGCCTGGAGCCTGCGAAGTGCTCACTGATGCGCTGAAGCGCCCCTGCCAAGCCCGCTGGGTTGCGAGTGAACTGCACGGCCGAGGCATCCGCAAGGAACTCGCGCTGTCGCGACACTCCCGCCTTGACCAGCTGGCCCAGGAACCAGCCAATGGAGCCCACAGTGACCAAGAAGATCCCCAGCCCAACAGCGATGACAACGAAAGCGGCGCTGTCCTTGGAGTTCTTGGTGGTGTGGAGCGCTTCACCCACCGCTCGAAGCATGAACCGGCCAATCAGCGAGATCATCAAGATGCCATGCAAGAGGCCCATAAGCCTGATATTGAGGCGCATGTCCCCGTTGAGGATGTGACTGAACTCGTGGGCCACAACACCCTGCAGTTCGTCCCGACTCAGTTGCTCCAGTGCCCCCTCAGTCACCGCAACAGCAGCGTCGTCCATAGTCCAGCCCGCGGCAAACGCATTGATCCCCGCCTCACCCCGCAGGATGTACACCGCTGGCACCGGAACCCCCGACGCAATGGCCATCTCCTCCACCACGTTGAGCAGCACCCTTTCTTGAGGAGCCGTGCTCGCAGCAACGACGGGGCTTCCACCGAGGCTCTCAGCCACAACCCCACCGCCACCACGGAGCGCCAAGGTCTTCATCAGGCTGCCTAGCCCAACGATCGCGAGGACAGACACCGTGACGCCAAGGAACACCTTGGGTTGGTACCAACGCAGCAGCGCGCCTGGGTCGAAGGGCACACCGTCGGGCAGCTCCGCCATGCCACCCAGTGAATCGTTTGTGAACTCGTTCAAGCCCACGACCAATGCCACCGGTATGTAGATGGCGATGATCAACAGAACCACCGCCAAGATGAAGATGCGGATCAGGCTCCTCGTCTTCGCCCGGGCCTCATCCTGGTGCTGGAAGAAGTCCATCGAAGTGCCTGGCGGCTCCCGCTCTGCCCTCAGGAAAACGAGACCGCTGGGGCTTGCTTCTCGGCCTCGTCGCTCACCTCGAACAACGCTGCGTCTTCAAAGCTGAACATTCCCGCGATGATGTTGTTGGGAAAGATTTCCCGAGCCGTGTTGTAGGCCGTCACCCCGTCGTTGTAGGCCTGGCGGGCGAAGGCAATGCGGTTCTCGGTAGAGCCCAGCTCTTCCTGCAGACTCAGGACGTTCTGGTTGGCCTTCAGGTCCGGGTAGGCCTCGGACAGGGCAAACAGCCTGCCAAGCGCCGCGCCCAACATGCCCTCCGCCCCAGACAGCGCGCCCATGGCAGATGGGTCGCCAGGCTTGGCAGACGCAGCCGCTCCGGCACTCATGGCAGCGCTTCGGGCCGAGATCACCGCATCCAGCGTGTCCTTCTCGTGGGCCATATAGCCCTTCACGGTCTCGACCAAGTTGGGAATGAGGTCGTATCGGCGCTTCAGCTGGACATCGATCTGCGCGAAGGCGTTCTCATACCGATTCTTCAGACGGATTAGCCGATTGTAGATACCCACTACAAAGGCAACAATCGCAGCCAGTCCCACGATGAGGACAACGATCGCAGCCCCGAGACCGAAGAGGGTTGCAAGGCTAGCGGGAACTGCAGCAAGCAAAGAGATCATGGGTGTGGGTTCCTCTCCCTGAAGCGCTCATCCTACACGGGACCCGCCCTACATCTCCGATGGCTTATGCTGCTGTACGGGCATTAACAGATGCTATTCCCCTAGACTTGTCGGTTGGAGACATGCTCATGCGTTTGTTGGCTTCCACTCTGCTGATCTCAGCCCTAGTGGTGACCCTCTGGAGTCCCACGCTCGCGGGCACCAATGACTCGTCCAAGAAGTTCGAACTGAACGATGGAAGCACCATCGTAGGCATCGAGATCGATCAGCTCGATACCGGCTATCTCATCCGCACCGCTGACGGGGCGACGATTCGCCTGCCCTACGAAGACGTGGCACGAGTCACCGAGCTGCCCGACCCACTTCCCAGCGAAGAGCCTGTGCAGCAGAGCAATGAGCTGCCTGCACAACAGAGCAATGAGCAGCCTGCACAACAGAGCAATGAGCAGCCTGCACAACAGAGCAATGAGCAGCCTGCACAACAGGGTGATGAGCAGCCTGCACAACAGAGCAATGAGCAGCCTGCACAACAGACGACCGAGGACCAGAGTTGGGCCCGTGACGAGCCCGCAGACGCCCCCCAAAGCGATGGCTGGGGCTCCACTCAGGCTAAGAACAAGTGTCGGGTCCTCTTAGCGCTGGGCAGCGGAGCAGCCATTCACTCAGTGTCTTCGTTCGTCGGTGGCTTCACGGCCGCGGCAGTCTTCACCTTTGGCACCGCATCGGCCAACTTCTGGGGTGGAGGTTTCACACCGAGCGTCACCGGAGACCATCTACCTACGTTCTACGGTGACCAATACACGCCGGCATTCTCCACGGGGATGGCGCTCGTGGGAGTCTCCATGACGATGCTGGGGGTGGGCCATGAGCTGGGCAAGAAGTCTCTGTGGCACTCCACGTGGAAGTCGCGCCGAAGCACTAAAGCAGCGGCCACTCTGGTCGGCCTGGGCTACCCACTCTGGATCATCGGCTACGGGGGGTTCATCGCCTCGTACGTGATGTTGACCCAGAACCTCAGGAACTACGAAGAGACCATCATTGCCCCACCCATCGTCTCTGCCGTCCTGATGGTCGTGGGCCATGCCCTCGCGGCTGGCGGCGCCCTGAAGGTGCATCAAGCCGCCGCAGAGAGCATCTCCACCATGACCGAAAGCAGCGTCGCCAGACCCGTGCGACGAGCGCCCAGGCTTGCTCTTGCCCCCTGGATTGCGCCCAACAAGTCAGGCCTCTCCTTCGGCCTGGGAGGACTTTTCTGAGATGGACCCTGCCTTCCGCACCCCCCTCCGCCTCACGACTCAACTCCAGATCCTCGCAGCCATCCTGAGCCTGCTCGGGTGTTCTAACGACGAAGAGCAGGTGCCCCTACCGACCCTCGACCCACCCGCTGCCGGAGACGGCTTTCAGCTATCCATGAGCACGACCGTCGAACCAGGCACCGAGGCATGGATGTGCTCGGTGTACCCCATCCCCGTCACTGAGACTGCCGACGTGCACTCCGTTGAGTTCATCCAGAACCCCGGCATGCACCACATGACCCTGTCCACCACAGGCGTCAACGGTCCAAAGGTCGCTTATGGCATGCACGACTGCAATGTCCTCTACGAACAGATGATGGACAGCTTCACGATGATCTTCGGCAGCCAAGGTGCCGAACAAGGGGACATGACCCTTCCCGAGGGCATCGCAGCAAGCCTGCCGGCGGACATCGACATCGTGCACGAGGTGCACTTCATCAACACAACCGACAAGCCCATCGAGCTCTATTCGGTCGTGAACGCGTACACCATCCCCGAGGACGAGGTCGTCGCTGGTATCTGGGGTGGACAGGTCCGGGACGAGACCATCCACATCCCCGCCAGTTCGCAACACACGGAGTGGACCCGCTGTCTCATGAACCGAGAGGTGGACGTCCTCTTCCTAGCCTCGCACACCCATGACCTGGGCATCGAGTTCACGATCGCTCCCTACGACGGCACCACGGTGGGGGATGTCTTCTATCGCAACACCGACCTTCACGACCCCATGATCGTCCAATACGACCCACCCATGACGCTGCCGGCGGGCCAAGGCTTCGAGTACACCTGCACCTGGGACAACCCACGCAACGAACCGGTCGAATATGGCACCTCGACCCTGGACGAGATGTGCAACCTGGCCCTCGTCCACACGCCCATGGACATTCTGGCCAAGTGCGAGGTCGTCGAGACCAGCGACGGTGTGCTCTGGGAGTGATGCCGTTGCGCGGCTAGCGATGTTTCCTGCGCGTCCTCCGCACGGTTGCCGCCAAGAGCAGCGCAAGAGGCCCGAGGCCTGCCCCCACGAGAACGACTCCTTCACCACCGATGGTGTGAACGTTGGACACATCCTCGCCAGAATCCGCAATGGCCCAAGTGGGGTCAGCCGTCATCTCGTCAGGATCGATGAAGGTGCGAAATCGACTGAGGTACTCACCCTGCTCCAGGATGTCCGATGCAAGCGTCTGGGCTTCCACGCCCACGTCGCCTGAAGGGCCCGCATACTCCGTCACAAAGGCCTTCCCTTGCTGCGTCTCTACGGCTGTCCGCAAGAGGGTCGTGTAGTTGCTGCCCCAAGGTGTCGGCTCCACGTCATTCCAGTCGAAGGGCAGCGGCAAATACGGAGCCTCCGGCTCATATCGCTGGTCGCCGAGGACGTACGCAATGATCTCCATAGACGGCATGGCAGCCACCGACGTCAGCACTAACGGAATCATTGGGGTAGAGCCCGGGTAGGTGAACGAGATCGCCTCGATGGCCCCCTCCGACACCTCGGGGTCGAGACGGAGCCCTAGGAACGACATGCCGGCGCTCACATAAGGCGCAATGGCAGCGTCCGCGCCCGGCGGTTGCTGATACCCGTTGTCATCCAACCAATCCACCAGACCGGTACCACCGCCGGTCGCGATCAGCTGAATCTCATAAGGTCCGACCACAGCCTCTCCCACCAGACGGACCTCGCTGACTTCATCCGCGCCTTCGGCGCCCGATACCCCAAGACTGGCCGACTCCTCGTCGCCATCAGGAGTGCTCGTTGTCTGGGACTCTGACGAACGATCCACGCTGGACGTGGAGCCCCACAAACATCCACGGAGAGGCGGGCTAGTCTGATAGTCCGTTCGGGAGCTTCGAAAACCGGGCGCACCATCCACGGTTATCCAGCGAAAGATCGGGGCGGTGGCCCGCTCCAGGTCATCGAACAGCCCAGGCTCTGTGGTGGTGATGTCCCCCACATCCACGGACGGAGGAACTGGCAGCACCCAGCTGAAGTTGTCGGGCTGGCCCTGGTATTGGATCTCCACAGTCGTCGTCACCGTGTCGTCATCGTTGATCTCGAACAAGATCCGCTCTCCCGACTGACGGACTGCTGAGCTGCCATCACAGAAGAAACCCCCACAGGCCAGGCCCGACTCTGGACAGAGCAAGAGGAGAACAGGAATCAACGTGGGCAGGACAAGGGCCCGATTCGACTCGGGCCAGGGCATAGCGAACATGGCAGAGATCCTCCAGTGGAGCCGAGAACCCACCAGCACATCTGGAGGAGCCACGGCAGAGCCCCTCTCGTACAGCAGGCTTCGTGCCACCATCCACATGCCTTCCTTCGCACTTGAACCAGCAGGAGCGTTGTGCATGGTGGCCAGCTCAGGCAGCACCTTGCCCGATCCAGACCCGGCTCTTCGCTGCCCGGCAGGCCTAACACCAATCACCCGCCCGCCGGAGCAGGCCGTGCCGGAGATCAGGCCTAAAGCACATGACGGGGAACTGACCTCGGCGTCTTGACGCGCGAGGCCTCCGTGATAAGACCACGCACCCAGAATGGATGTCTCCGAACCAAGCCAGCCCTCAGACGCACCGGGCACTCCGCAGCTCCCCACGTACCGGACGCGCGACCGGACACGCGGCCAGCTACCCGACGCGGTCGATGTCGCCATCATCGGTGCGGGCACTGGCGGCCTCACTGCAGGCGCTTACCTGTCCCAGGCCGGCTATCGAGTAGCGGTCTTCGACAGCCATTACGTCGCGGGGGGCTGCGCCACCTGCTTCCACCGCACAACCTCAGACGGCACCTACCTCTTTGATGTGGGCTTGCACTATGTGGGCCAGGGCGGAGCAGGCGACTGGCTTCCTCACCTGCTGAATGAGGTGGGCATCGAGCAGGAATTCCTGCCGCTCGACCCCGACGGCTACGACATTCTCTGCTTCCCTGACTTCCAGTTTCCCATCCCAGCCGGCTTGAACCGATTCCGGGACCGGATGGTGGAGTACTTCCCAGAAGAACGCGCCGGTATCGACCGCTATGTCACGTTTGTTCGGCATGCAGGCGTCCTGCGGGAGGCCATGGTGCGGTCGGAGTTCCGACCTGGAGTCGGTGACAGCCTTTCGATGCTGTTCAAGGGTTGGCGAGCGATCCTCAAGCAGAACGCCACGCTCGGCGCGATCATTGATTCCTGTACATCGAATCCCAAGCTCAAGGCCGTCATGGCAGGCCAGCAAGGAGACTACGCGCTCCCTCCCAGCGAGGTCGCCGCCCTATTCCATGCGGGCCTCCACCAACACTTCGAGCGCGGCGGCTATTACCCAAGAGGGGGTGGCCAGGCGATCTCCGACAAGCTCGCCGAGACCATCGAGGCCAACGGTGGCAGCGTTCATTTACGACAGGGCGTCGAGTCCCTCCTGGTGGAGAACGGCAAGGTAGTCGGCCTGAAGACCCAAGGGCAGCAGCGAAACCCGGGGCACGAGGTGCGCGCCAAGGCCGTCCTCTCCAACGCAGACATCCAACAGACCCTTCTTGAACTCCTGGGCCCTGAACACCTACCCAACAACGTCGCCAAGCGGATCTCCGACTGGGAGTGGCCCGCGGGGATCTTCGTCACGTTCCTAGGCGTCAAGGCCGACCTGAAGGCCCTGGGTATGAACAACGCCAACTACTGGCAGTTCGACAGCTATGACTACGACGGTGAATACGATGCGAGTCGACGGCTCGGGCCCCTACCCACGCGCGGTGCCTACATCACCAGCGCCAGCCTGAAGGACCCCCACAACCCTGTCGCACCGGAAGGGGTGTCCACACTCGAGGTGATGTCTCTAGTTCCAGGTACCTCCAGGGACTGGTCCGTCGACGGCCCGGGCGTGGATCGTTGGAGATATCGAAAGAATCAGAGCTACCAGGAGCTGAAGAGCGAAGTGGAAGGCCAGCTGATCGATCGAGTCGATACGCTGTTTCCTGGCCTGAAGGAGTCCATCGTCTTCGCGGAATCCGCCACGCCCATCTCACACCGACGCTACACACGATCGATTGCAGGTACGGGCTACGGGATCGCGGTCACACCCAGCCAGTTCAGCTTTAACCGCATGGATGCCCGAGCGCCCGTTCCCAACCTGTACCTGTGCGGGGCATCGACGCGTCACGGCATGGGCATCATCGGCACCGCCCTGTCCGGAAGACAGGCGGCACGCTTCATCGCACGCGACCTGGGTAGAGGCCTAGGCCTAGACCGGCTACCGAAGCCCTGATCCATCCCCTAGTCGCTGCAGGTACCGCGAAATCCGACCAAGACGGTCGCGAACTCACAAGCGGGCCTCTGGGGTCTCGGTTAAGTTCTCGCGGCCAACAGCATGACTGCAATCGAACGGGCAGCCTTATCTCCTTGCTCTCATTGAGCTACGCTGGTACCCGTGCTCGATACCGGAGGCCTGAGTTGGGCCTCCCTGCGAGAGGGAGAACGTCGTGTTCAGATCGCTGCCATCTTATTGCCTGCCGCTGGTCCTCGTGTCTTTGCTGCTGTCGGGTTGCTACGAGCAAACCGTCGGGTTCCCTCCCGATGACGACGACGACGGCTCAGCCGATGTAGACCAGGACGGTTTCCCTGCCGAGGTGGACTGCAACGATGAGAACGCGTCGGTCTATCCAGGAGCCGTCGAGATCTGCAATGCGCTCGATGACGACTGTGATCAGACGATCGACGAAGAGACCGAGTGCTACGACGATGACCTCGATGGCCAGACCGAGCAGCAGGGCGACTGCGACGACACCAACCCCAACATCTACACCGGAGCGACCGAGCTGTGTGATGGCATCGACAACGACTGTGACGCGGACGGCGCAGTCGACGAAGACGGCGCCTGCGGCGAGTCGGCGGACGAGGACAACGACGGATACACAGCAGCAATCGACTGCGACGATGCAGACCCCTACGTGCACCCAGGCGTCACGGAGATCTGCGATGGCGAAGACGAGGACTGCGATGGGGTCATCGACGATGGAACCGAGTGCTTCGACGATGATGGCGACGGCTACAGCGAAGAAGAGGATGACTGCGATGACAACAACGCAGCCACCAATCCAGCGGCGTCCGAGATCTGCGACGCTCAGGACAACGACTGCAACGGCCTGACCGACGACGGCATCACCTGTGCCGACGACGACGCCGATGGCGACGGCTACGCGACCAGCACCGGCGACTGCAACGACGCCGATCCCGCCGTCTATCTGGGAGCCCCCGAGACCTGCAACGGCGTGGACAATGACTGCGACGGCGTCGCCGACAATGGCACCGACTGCTTCGACGACGACGGCGACGGCGAGACCGAAGACGAGGGCGACTGCGACGACAACGACAGCACCACGCACTCAGGCGCCGTGGAGGTCTGCGATAGCGTCTCCAACGACTGCGACACTAAGGTCGACGAAGGGCTGGACTGCTCGGACGATGTGGATGGAGACGGCTACGACAGCGCTGATGGTGACTGCGACGACACCAACCCCGCGATCTACCCAGGAGCCACCGAGGTCTGTGACGGCTTCGACAACGACTGCGACTCCACTGTGGACGAAGATTCCGAGTGCACGGACGACGATGGTGACGGCTACTCAGAGAACGCGGGCGACTGCAACGACAACGACTCCACCATCAATCCTGGGGCCGAAGAGATCGTCGACTCGGTGGACAACGACTGCGACAGCATCATCGACGAGGTGGACCTGACCTGCGACCTCAACGAGACCGAGCCCAACGACGAGCAGGATGAAGCAGACAGCATGAGTCTCGGCGACCTAGTCTGCGGAACGGTCAACACAGCTACGGGCGCCAGCGACACCGACTTCTTCGACTTCACCGTCGGGCCCTGGACCGAGCTGACAATCGACATCGACACCACAGGAGCCACATCCTTCGACTCCCAGCTCATCCTCTACGACGAGGACGGGGACTACGTGTGGGGCAATGACGACGACCCCAGCGGCTCGGGACCGGATGCCGCCATCAACGTCATCCTCATCGAAGAAGGCGACTACGCTGTCCAGATCCAAGACGCCAACGGCGCCGACGATCCCACCTACAGCTATGTCATGACCTTCCAGGGGGAGTCTGTCTGCGACACCCCTGAGCCCACTACCGACAATGACAGCTTCGGCAACGCGGGCTGGCTGACACCTGGCGACAATGCCTGCGGCATCATCACTGACTGCCTGTTTTGCTTCGCTGACCAAGACTACTTCGCGCTCACCGTCGAGGCCGGAGATCAGGTGGTGTTCGATATTCTGGGCATCGAGGGTAGTAACTCGGACCTGGACGCTCAGTTGACTCTGTTCGACACCAACGGAACTTCCGAGCTCATGGTGAACGAGCCCAGCGGGAACATCGACCCCTACTTCCAGTACACGTTCAACGTGGCGGGCACCTACTACATCATGATCGAAGCCGATGGCCACGTGTTCAACGACACCGGCCCCTACCTGCTCTACACCACCTTGCTGTAGCCACTGCTGGCTGGCAGCAGGAGCGCCCCGCCCCCGACCCGATACGCGGCTCGGGGGCAGGCAAGGCTCAGTTCGTCTCGATGCCCAGGTCGAAGTACTGGTTGGACACCGATGGACTGATGAATAGGGTCTCGCCAGAGGCCGCGCCGGGGTTGAGCTGGAAGCTCACCGCAGACACCGGGCCCGTGGTTTGGCCGAGGTCCAGCTGACCGCCCTGACGGGGGTCAATGTCGAGGTCTTGGGGATCTACGTCGGGCTCGAAGTCGATCACATCGTGCTCGAGCATGAAGCTTCCGTCGTCGGGAGAGCTACTCGGGTCGCTACACACCAAGAAGTCGGAGGCCGAATACCACTCCACGTCGGCATCATCGGCAGACACGGTGTAGAGAGTGACAATGTCACCGGTCGCCGCCGAGTCGGTGGACTGCCCCACGATGGCAAAGGACGCCGACCCGAACTCCACATCGTCATCGTCGTCCCAAAACTCGCCCACGGGCTCCGGCCAGCCATTGTCATCCTCTTCGCCCTCGTGCAGGGCAAAGA
The DNA here is from genome assembly GCA_002724675.1 of Deltaproteobacteria bacterium. GTDB lineage: Bacteria > Myxococcota_A > UBA796 > UBA9615 > UBA9615. Next base: position 24,248 of record PBPL01000014.1, read on the forward strand.
AATCACAGGCCACGAGCTGGACGGAAAGGGCAGCCAGTAGAAGAAGAAAGAGACGGTGCAGTGTGTGTGTCATGGGGACCTCCTGCGGCGCGTGCTGACGCCGAGCTTGGAAGGCTGTGTTTGCAAGGTAGAGACCGAGTTCACCGGGCATTGCTCTGCCCGGCGAGTCGGGCTCCGCTTTTCCCGACCCACCGCTGCACCTGCTATATGGGGCGTCACACTAGGGGTCTTCCATGCGCAACGTTTCGTTCTATCTCATCCTCTCTTCCCTGCTTCTCTCGGGGTGTTTCGAGTTCTGTTGGAGCGCAAGCGATGACGACGACCCTCCGCCCCCCGTAGAGGAGGAGGACCCGACCCCTGATCCGACAATCCTGGGCGAGCTTGAAGCGCTGAGCGAGGGGGAGTGTCCAGACATGTCCCAGACCGGCATCTCCTTGTTCCAGTCGGCTGGAGAGACCCGCAAGGTAGGGCTCGCCTTCCCCGCGGAGCAAGGCGAAGGGATGCCGCTGATCATGGCGTTCCACGGCCTCAATCTGCCGGGCAGCACGCCTGTGGAGCTGTGGCTCGAATCGCTCCAGCAAGCAGCGGACTTCTACAATGCCGTGATCGTCGCCCCGGAAGGGCTCGTCTATCAAATGGGGCTGACAGGTGAGTTCCTAGGCTGGGGCTTCCTGGGAGATCCTGAGCGCGATCTCATTCTCTTCGACGACCTCCGCACCTGCATGGATCAGGGCTTTGACATTGATCTCAACCGGCTCTCACTCATGGGACACAGCGGCGGAGCCCTTTGGTCATCGGTTCTCATGATGCGGCGCACCAATGCGGTGGCCTCCATCGCCGAGTACTCCGGAGGCAGCGACTTCGACATCCCTCTTCTGGGGGGCCCATTCGTCAGCTACCAGGATCCCGGGCGCGAAGTCCCCACCCTGCTCGTCTCCGGTGGGACCACTGACATCTGGCCCGGCGGTGGTGTGGAGTTCATCAACTTCGAGTCCACCAGTGACAATTTGCAGACCCACATGGTGTCTGATGGATACCTCGTAGCTCGCTGCAAGCACGACTTGGGACACACGACCTGGCCAGACGACACCTGGATCCTGGGCCTTGAGTGGGCCACGCGCCATGAGTTCGGAGAGGCCTCGCCCATGACCTCCGATGATCTCCCCGAAGCGTGTGTGCTCGTCGACTGACGGCAACGCTCCAACTCCCTGACCTCGGAGACCGCGACAAGGCCCTCCCTTAGCTATTGGCCGGGAGTCTCCTCGATCCAGTCCTGGACTCGTCGTCGAAGCATCGGCAACGAAATCGCCCCAGCCGACAGGACCACGTCGTGAAAAGAGGACAGCTGAAAGCGCGCCCCGAGTCGCTCCTCCGCCAGTCGGCGTAGGTCCAAGATCTCGAGTTGCCCCGTCTTGTAGGCAAGGGCCTGACCCGGCCAGTTGATGTAGCGATCGACCTCGTTGTCGATGTTGTTGGCGGCCAAGGGCGTGTTGGCGCTCATGAAGCGGACGGCCTCGTCACGGCTCCAGCCCATCGCGTGCAGACCGGTGTCCACAACCAGGCGGCTGGCCCGCCAAGCATCGAAGCTCAACATGCCCAGCCGCCCGACATCCGAGCTGTAGAGGCCCATCTCGTCCGACAAGCGCTCGGTGTAGAGGGCCCAGCCCTCCACATAGGCCGTCATGCCCTGGTACCTGCGAAAAGCAGGCATCTCAGGCAGTTCCTGAGCAATCGCAATCTGCAGGTGATGCCCTGGGATGGACTCATGAAAAGCAAGCACCTCGGCCTCGTGCCGAGGTCGAGTCTCCGGCGCGTAGGTGTTGACGAAATACTCACCCGGCTTGGACCCGTCCGGCGCAGGCCCCCTGTAGTAGGCAATGGTGGAATAGGGCGCCTCGAAGTCCGGAATGGGCCGAACGATGCATGGAGCCTGTGGCAGGCGCCCGAAGTAGGACGGCATGGCGGCCCGCGCACGCTCGAGCGCCTCTTCTGCTGCTTCTTGCACCTCCTCTGAGGTGGAGAAGTAGAGGTCTGGGTCACTGCGCAGACGTTCGAAGACAGCGCCAAGATCGGCAAGGCCCCAGAGTTGCTCACCCAGGACCCGGAACTCCTGGTGAATCTTGGTCAGCTCGTCGAGGCCCTGCTGGTGAATCGTCTCTGCCGTCCGCGGCAGCGTAGTGAAGTGACTGATCTCGGCCTGATAGCACCGCCCACCGTCTGGAAGCGAATCGATGCCCCCCTGCCCCTCCGGGCGCGCTGCTGGGAGCACCTCCTGCTCTAGAAAATCCCGGTACCGAATGACCGATGGGCGCACCTGCTCCAGAACAGCGGCACGCAAGTTGTCACGGAACCGCTCCAGGGCGCCGGACGGCCACTCGGCATACACCACTTCAAGGGGGGCCAACAGAACCGACTGCTCCACATCCTCCGCCAGCTCCCCGTCGATCATCTCGAGGATCCGGCGAATGCTCTCCCGGTTGGCAACCCGGCCCTCAGAGAGCCCCAACCGCAGGTTGGCAAGCAGCCCATCCACGTAACCGGGTACTGCCTGATAACGACTCACCAGGTTGTCGGCATCCGACGGCGTCTCCACCTTGCGATGTTCCGGGATGCGATTGATCCGGGTCAGTGCATTGCTCCACGGAGACACCGCCCAGCGCTCCATTGCACACACTTCCCTCTCCCTCGCCGAGTCCAGCTGACTCTCGAGCATGGCAAGGGTCAACTGATCGTTAGCGCTCATCTCACTGCGGTCGAAGGCAGCAATCCGCTTGAGATAGCCCGCTCGACGCTCCTGGTCAGCCTCGTAGGCTTCCGGGCCCGTGTCCGCCAGGAGGGCATCAAAGCGCGAGTCTCCTAGCATGGAGGCCCAAGTGGGCCAGCGCCGCAAGGTGGCCTCCCATTGATCGTGCAGCAACTGACGCAGGGCCGGGTCTGTGACCCCTGCAACAGCATCAGGGTTGAGCTCGTGCACCGAAGCCTCCAAGTCCACACCCACGGGCCCTGCGTGCCTCACCGTACAGGCCGACAGCAACAAGGCCGACAAAAGCCCACCGATCGCGACGGCAAACCAGGAGGCACTCAAGGCCCGACAAACATCAAACGACCAGAGGTAGATCCGCATGCAGGCATTGTGCAGAAGTTTTTTGTGAAAACAATCGCTTGCAAAGAGACAAGCCCCCTCTTAGTTATGCGCCGCAGCCTGGGGTCCGTGGCGACCTCCCTTCGCCCTGCTAGCGCATGGGTGGAGGCCCCCTAGGGCTGCCTGGTTTCAATCCACGGCGACATATTTGGAGTGCATTGCGGCCCAGCCGCAAGCAACTCAAGGAGGCCTGGATGAACACCCTTTTTCAAAGAAATACGCTCTGCAATACGACGATGGTCGCGCTTGCGCTCAGCCTGGCTGTGGGATGCGTAGAGACGATCGAGCCAGAACTACAGCCGGTCGACATCATGACCTACCCGGTCATCGAGGGCAGCGCAGAGGCCATCGGCCTGCTGGACCTCGTCAACGATGAGTCCACCACATTCGATGTGCTCGATGACGACGTACCGCTGGACCGTCGTGCGGCCGGCAACATCGTGGCCCACCGTGATGGTGGTGACCGACTGTGGGGCACCAGCGACGACGATCTGTTCGAGAGCGTTGAGGAGCTGGACTCCGTTCGTTGGGTAGGAACTCGAACGATCCAGCGCATCGGCGAGTACGCCGCGAACGCAGGCTGGATCCCCGAGGGTGACGATCTACTCGGCACCTGGGACCGCGTCCAGTTCACGGTGAACGAGGCCACCAACACGCTCGAGCTCGTGAACAGCTCAGACTATGGCGACCTCGACATCGAGTTGGGTCTGAACCGTCGAGCCGCCACCAGCATCGTCAACGCCCAACCCGTGGTGTCCATCGCTCAGCTTGCCGGGCTCTACTACGTGGGACGCTCGGCGCTCGAGACCCTCAAGCACCAAGCTCAGTTGGATGCTGAGAGGGAGCCTTGCGCGCCCGCCATCGCGTCCGCTGGCTTTGAAGCAGCCAACGCCCTCTCCACCCTTCTCTCGTTGTCGTCAGCCGACGAGACCCCATGGGCTGAGGTCGCAGCCTTCTCTACCTCTTCCTGCGAGGGCTGGAGCAACAACGAAGGCGACGCAGAGGCTTTCACGCAAGCTCTCTGGGACACCACCTTCCAGGTCGGATGGTCCGATCTCAACAGCGACTCCCGGGCAGCCGGCGGCTTCGTGCCCGGTGGTTTCCAGTTCCTGGACATGCTGGAGGACGCGCTGCTCGCCATTGATGAGTCCATCGAAGACGGCAGCTGGGACTCCGGCTCCAGCGACGAAGGAGAACTCCTGTATGCCAGCCGATACGAGCTCGCCGAGGAGCTAAGTCTGGACATCGCTGAACATCCTGAGGCGTTTCTGGAGCAACATCTTTATTTGGACATGGCTGAGTGCTCGGAGACAGCAGTGGCCCTGTATGACACCCGTACGGGCTTTATGCTGCTGATCCACGAGTTCTCACGCTGCTAGCAGCCTAGCTGCTGGCCCTGCGGGTGGGAGTGTCGAGGAGGCACTCGAACTCGCTCGGGAAGCCCGGTTCCCCAACGGGGGGCCGGGCTTCTCTGGTTCTAGAACATCCAGAGGAATTGCTTGACGCGCTGTAGTCAATTGACTACAACTGCCCGAAATGTAGTCAGTCGACTACATCTTTTCAGGAGTCCCCATGCACGACCTCTCAGCAACATCCGCCACCACCACCTCCCTCAAGCCTCTGCGACGGATTCTTCGCTCCCTCTCACGCATACCCAAGGCTTGGGTCGTGGGACTGGTTGCCCTTCGTCTCGGAGCACTGGCAGCGGTCCTCTTTCTGAGCGTCCTCTGGAAGGGCTGCGTTCCCATGACGGACCAAGTCCACGTCGAGACCTCGACGGAGACATCGCAACCCGACGAGGACAATGACGAAGCCCCCCTGCCGCCCGGCGAGGGCGAAGAAGGCACGAGTTCCAGCGGCGACGGCTGTACGGAGAGCGAACAGGGCTGTGAGCCAGGAGAGGCACCCGAAGGCAGCAGCGACGACGAGCAGCACGAAGACGACCAAGTCACTAGCTCGGATGACGACGAAGCTGAAGAGACCACTGAGCTGGTGCTGAGTGCGAGAGAAGGTGAGTGGATTGTCATCGAGAGCGAGTTGACGGTGGACGAGTGTGGTCTGTCCGACTCGGTCAACCGAGGCCAGCCAGGAGCCACCATGGACCTCGTGCACACAGGGGTCGATACATTTGACCTCACGTTCCACGAGGGGAACGAGCTCGTGCACTGCGGCCTCACGACGACTCACGACTATGACTGCGAGACCAGCCACAGCACGGACGACACCCCCTCTTCGCTCGGGCTGGACGCAGAGATCTTGGTGGCCATCAATAGCGAGGGAGCCTTCCCGAGCACAGACACACTAGAACTCCAGAGCACGGTCGAGCTGGCGTGTCAGGGTCCCCAGTGCGTCCTAGTCCAGTTCCTCCTGGGATCCAGTTTTCCTTGCAGCATGGTGATGGTGAGCCAGATGGCGAGTGCATCGCCCTGATTGGAATCCGCTCGATGCCAAGCTGCAGCCCAACCGATCAACTCGTCGCCCGCAGGCAGCGGTGCCCGTCCCGATCCGGGCTACACTGACTCCTTCGCTCGTCTGCACTATGTCGCTGGCGCTAAGGAGAGCATGTCCGTGACTGGAAAACCCAGAGGTCGCGATTCGGTCCGAGCCGCACTGATCCAAACGGGGGCTCGCCTGTTGGCCGAGCGTGGCAAGGCCGGGATCTCTGTTCGAGAAGTCGCCCGGGAGGCCGGAGTGAACCATGGGCTGGTCCATCGCCACTTCGGCTCGAAGGAAGGCCTACTCCACCAGGTCATGACCTCGCTAGCAGAAGAGATTGCCGGGGCGATTGGCCCGCCCAACCCGGACGAGAGCTTGTCAGAGCTGCTCATCAGCACCTTTGGAGCAACCTCCGAGAGGCTCCACTGGCGCATTCTTGCCCGCTCTCTGCTCGATGGCGAAGACCCTCGAGAGCTGCAGGAAGACTTCCCCGTAGTAAGCCGCATGCTTGCGGCGGCCCGACGAGACTCGCGATCACAACTCAGCCCGAGGGCTCTCGTCACCATCCTGCTCGCCAGCGGGCTGGGGCTCCTGTTGTTCGAGACCTACCTGAAGGTAGCAACCGGACAAGACGAGGCTCAGTGGCAGGCGACTCGTCAAGAGTTGATCGCGCTCGCCCTGGGGACTGGTCCACAAGCCTCCCAGCCCTGAACCCGTAGGAGAGCAGGCCATTCCAATGGACAGTTCTCCAACAACCCGACGCTCTACCTATTCGTCTGGCCGCAGGTGTTCTTGAACATCCGCACGGTGGTGACGACGACGTAAGCCGGAGCCGATCCCCCAGAGCAAGAGCAAGAGGGTCCAATCGAGACCTGAAAAGGCTGTCGGGGCGGGCGCTGAGGGCTGCGGGGGCACAGTGCTGCATCCGCAACCAGCCCAAGGACCTCGGCCAGATCCACCGTCTCCCCCTCCCCCACATTCGGACGAATCGGCACAGTCCACATCAAAACAATCGCGCGGCCCGTCGTAGTCATTGTCGAGACCATCAGAGCAATCACCCGGCTCCTGACCCTCCGGCGGTGCGTCGTCGTCGTCATCGTCATCGTCATCGTCATCGTCATCGTCGTCATCGTCGTCATCGTCGTCGTCGTCGTCGTCAT
>PBPL01000015.1 GCA_002724675.1 Deltaproteobacteria bacterium
CCCCAATGTGGCGCCGTACGAGCCCATGCCGGCCTCCGATGGTTGGGTGCTGCTGGCTGCGGGCAATGATGCCCAGTGGGAGCGCATGCTGGCCTTGCCTGAGTTCGCGGCCCTGCGTGGCCAGGAGCGGTGGGCGACGAACAACCAGAGAGTGGCTGATCGCGCCGCGCTCGCGGAGGCGCTAGCCCCCATCTTCGAGACCCGTACGCGCGAGGACTGGATTGAGTTGCTGAGGGGCATCCGTGTTCCCGCAGGACCCATTCTGCGGCCCGATGAGGCGCTCCAGCATCCGCAGACGCTTGCGGCGGGCATGCTGATCACGATGAATCACCCTACCGTGGGTGCATTCCACGGTGTCGGCTCGCCGTATCACTTCAGCGAAACGCCAGTGACCGACTACGCATCGGCCCCTCTGCTGGGAGCCGATACGGACGCCATCTTGGAGGGGGCGCTGGGCATGGGCCCAGCCGCCATCCAGGCGCTCCGGGCCAAGGCTGTGATCCGTTAGCCGATGGCGGTGAAGAGTCCGGGGAGCTGAGGCTGGACCTGGCGGTTGCTCAGGCCCAGCCCCACTCCGTCGGCCTCAGCGGCTGAAGCGCACTTTGAACTCGATCGCCCTGGAACTGTCCTGACCTTCCAGCGCGATCTGCCAGTGGACGGCATCGCCTTCCAGCAGTGAGCGTAGGCTCGACTCGCCCAGGGTGTCGGACAGCACCTCGAGCCCTCGTACCCGTCCCGAGTCGTCCAGCTGGAGCCGAAGGACCCAACTGCCTCCGGTGACGGTGGAACTCGCTTGAGCGTGTCGTCCCCAAGCGTCAACCACGTCGCTGAGGAGGTCGTCCAGCGCATCGAGGAGTTCTTCGTTGTCGAGCCCCGAGCGCGCCACGGCCCGGCCCAGCTCGATGGTGACGAAGCCCGCCCCGTTTCTTGCGCTCACTGTCCGATATCGCGTGTTCTGGAGAGATCCATCTTGCGATCCGGCTTCAGGTTGACGGCCATCGGCTAGAAACGGGTTGCTGGCCGTCGACGGCGGCGGGCCGACGCGCGAGCGCCCTTCTTGTACGGTGTCGATCTCGGCGTCCGCGGTCTCGAAGAGCCCCTGCAAGCGGTCTCGTAGTGCCTTAGAGGGGGGCTCGGCCTTAGCCGCTGGCGTGGGCGCCCGGGACGAGGCCCCGCCTCCTCCACCTCGCCGGAATGCGCCAATCATCCCGCCTTCATGGGCACTGCGGGTGCTGCGCTTACCCAGGTAACCTCGGCCTCGACCATAGCCACTCGCACCATGGCCGGCGCCGCGACGCGAGTGTGGCAACATGGATGCGTGCGGGCGACCTAGGGTCGCGGCCAGGTCGACGAACTCGGGCCCGTCCAGCGGGACGCGGACAGTTCGTAGAGAGCCCTGCTCGTTGACCACTCGCTCCTCGACAGCCACGAACGAGGTGTATGCGCTCACCAGGTCGTGCTGCAATGCCAGTTCTGTGATCTCGTGGCGAATGGATTCCTTGTTGCCCGAATACTGGCGAGCCTCGAGGTCTTCGATGGCCGTCCTCGCCCAAAGCGAGGCGAGCGCGCTGTTCTCTTCTTGAGACTCGGGGAAGAACACCGGGATCTCTTGGACGTGGGTCTTGCCGCGCACTCGACCTGTGAGTCGAATGGTTCCCTCGCCCGGTGCGTCGTAGCGCCCAACGAGCACAACGGGCTGTCCAGCGAACAGATCTGGAATCGGATCGGGGTACACACCGACCACGTCGACCCCATCCCACTCGATCTCGATGTCCGTGAGGACCGGATCGCGGATTCGGTCATAGAACCGTTCGATGGCCTCGTCGCTGGCCTCGTCGGGCCGGAGGTACTGGGCATGTCCCCGTCCTACCTTGGCCATGCGGTCCAGCAGGAATCGGTTGGTGGAGCTCCCAATACCCAAAGAGAACAGTCGGCTGCGCCCGAGTCTCTGCTCGATAGCGCTGAGGATCTGGCTCTCGTTGCCGATGTAGCCGTCGGTCAGGAACAGCACGGTTCGCAGCAGCGCCGGGTCCTGAGGTAGGTCCAGGGCGGCCTGAACACCGTGCAGCATGTGGGTGCCGCCGGACCCCTGGAAGGAGCGAACAAACGCCTCGCCTCGCCTGCGGTTGGTCGCGCTGTTGGGCAGCGGCATGGGGCTGAGCGCGGAGACGCTGTCATTGAAGTCCAGGATCATGAACCGGTCCTGGGGGTTCATCTCGGAGATTGCTAGCGACATCACGTCTTTGGCCTTCGCGAGCGGGAACCCGGACATGGAACAGCTGGTGTCGACGACAAAGACCATCTCCTTGGGCGTCACCGTTTCGGCCTTGAGGTGCCTCTCCGCTTGGGGCTGGATCATCAGTAGAAAGTAGCCCTGTTCGTCCGCTCTATGGGTCAGCAGTGCCGCTTCAGGCTGTCGGCCTGCCACCTCGTAGCGCAGCACGAAGTCTTTGTTGGGGATGCGGTCGTTGTCCTTGAGGCGGATCGCAGCAGATCGCTTGTCGGGGCGGTCCATTTCAATGGCGTGGGATGGAGAACGAATGTCCCAAATGGGTACGCCAGCATCCACTGCGACTTCCACCTGGATATCGTTGCCAGTGCGTCTCGTAGAGTACGGGCTCTCTAGTCGCTGGGCGTCCTCTGTCGGGTTGTCGCGCCCAGTTCCCTGCGGGGGGATGAATCGCGGGCCCACCACCATGGGATAGACCCATTCGTAGCCCCCATCGTCGTAGTCCAGAGTCTCGACGAAGTGGATTGTTACTTCCACGGCATCACCGGGCAGGATGTTCGCGACGCTCTGGTGAAAGACGTTGGGGCGCTGTTGGTCGAGAAGAGAGGCGGTCTTGCCTGCGTTCCGAGCCGACTCGTAGATGGCTCGCGCCTCGGCCCGCTCTCTGATCTCGCCGATAATCGTGCGGTCGCCCACGGTGAACTCCATGGCGTCGACGGCAGCGTCGTCGGGCAAGGGGAAGAGGTACTGGGCTTCTACGGGTTCGTCGAAGGGATTGCTGAAGATCTGAGTTACCTCCACGTCCGCGACGAACCCAGCGATCTCGGCGACCACGTCTGTGTGAACTAGAGGCATCTCGAACACCTGGTCGCCGAGAGTGACCTGCAGAACTCCTTGGGTTGGCTCTCGATCCCCGTCGACGGGCGCAGCAACTACACGCTTGGCGTCGGCGACGGTGGACGATGCGGCCTTCGATGGTGGGGTGGTTTCAGCCGAGGGCTTCGGACCCTTCGCCTTGGGCTCGGTGGGTGCTTGGTAAGGCCGCGGCTGCACCGTTGGCCTCTCCTGAGTTCGTGGCGGTGGGGGTGAGGCTGTCGCGGTGACCGCGGGGTGGCCCAGGGGCTCAGCACAGGTTGGCGGAGCTGTCTCGGCCAGGGTGACCGCGGCCAGGGCTGAGATCACTGCCGTGGCGGTTGCCAATGTGGCAATGAAGGTGTGGGTTTGGTTGGTTTGTCGAGCGAAGCGGAAGTCAGTCATCGGGAACTCCAGGTTGGTAGGAGGTCTGACATCGACCTCAGCCGTGGAGTTCCCAGAAAATGCAGAATTCGTCTTCAGCGCTCCGCTCTCAGGACGCCTCTAGACAGCGAAGACTCAGCTCTTCTTGTTCAGCTTCGGGAAGAATCGGTTGGTCCACTCGATGAATCCGGTGTCTCGCGAGATGGCCAATCCTTCAGCGTAGGTCCTGACTGCTTCGTCCTTCTCGTCGCGCGCATCGTGTGCTTCCGCTCGATACCAAAGGGTTGCTAGGGCAAGCGGGACGTTGGAGGTGAGCAAGTCTTCGGGCGGAAGACTGGCATCTCCCGGCTTGCCTAGTCGAGCTGTGGCGGCGGCGCTGGCGGCACGGGCCCACCAATGCACAGGCCAGTGTTTCTCTGCTTCGGCTTCCGCCTCAATAGTCTGGAGCAGCGCCAAGGCGGGCTCGAACTTCCCGCTGTCGTAGAGTAACTCCGCTCGCAGGAGGTCTAGGTCTCTGCGTCTGTATGGCGGGGGCTGCTCTCCGAGAGCAATCTCAGCCTTTTCCACACAGCGGGCCGCTTGGTCCAGCTGGTCTCGGGTGCGGTGCCAGCGACCTCGTTGCATCCAGTAGTCCACCCAGGCCAACTCGAGGGTGTGGCCAGTCTCTGGACCGTCTCCCGCCACACCGATGACAGCGTCTGCCTCGGGCTCGTCTTGCCTCGCCCTGGCCACGGCCAGCAGAACGCAGGCTGCCTGAAGGGTTCCCTCCCGATCGCGCAGGCGCCGATAGGCGTTCCAGCAGGAGCGGGCTAACTCGTCTGCCTCGTCGATGCGTCCCTGGAGCAAGCGAAGGTGGGCGAGCGTGCCCTCAGTGAGCGCCACCTGGTCCCACTCCCCGAGCTCGGTGAAGATGTGTCGAGCCCGCTCGATCTCACTCACGGCCTCCGTGATCTCCCCCCGCCGCCAGCAGAGGATCGATAGGTTGCTCCGCAGTCCGGCCTCAGCTCGCTCCTGGTGGGCTCGGGAGGCCAACTGCACGGCTCGGTGAATCTCAGTCTCGGCCTCTCCTTCTCGGTGCAACTCCAACAGCACCGCGGAGCGAATCCAGGCTACGCGTACGCCCAAGCTCCTCAGGTCTGCGTTGCTGGTGACGATGAGGTCGGCTTCAGCAAGCCACGCGAGAGCAGAGGGGTTGTCCCCTGAACGCCGCGCCGCCCGGGCGCCCTGGATGGCAAAGCCAACGGCGAGGTCGAGGCAGTTCTGGGCTCGGCCTTCGCGCAATCCTCGTCGGCACACCTGCACAGCGGGAAGATAGTTTCCGGTCCGGGTGTGAATGCGGGCGCAGGCGATGCCCGTGTACAGCTGGGAGCGCACGTCGGGGGCAGCGGCGGCAGCCTTTGCCACGGCTTCTTCCGCCGCATCCAGAACGCCGTCACCAAAGGCCAGCAGGAAGCGCAGCATGTAATACCGGTAGACGGCCTCGTCACTCACTTCATCCAGCGCCGCTTTCGGATTTCCGATCTGGGCCATCCAGCGGCGGACAGACGAGTAGTCGAGCCCTTCTCCAGCTTGGAAGGCAGCCTCTAGGGCGTGCGGGAATGCGGCTCGATTCTCGCCCGCTGCGTAGAGGTGCCGTGCAGCTTGGGCCGCAGCCTGCGACTGTTGCCGCCCCGCCTTGAGCCAAGACGCAGCAGCTCGCCGATGAAGGGCCCGGGCTTGCTTCGTGGACAAGGAGTCCAGGACAGCTGCGCGGAGCACTTCCGAGTGCAGCGCTAAGGTGTCTTGATCACCGCGTCGGTCCACGTCGATCACCTTGCGACGCTCTAGCTCAGCCAGCGCTTCGGTGAACACGGCTGACTCAAGGCCTGTCGCAGTCTGAACGATGGGATTGGGAGGTCGGCCGCCGAGCACGGCGATGGTACGGGCCACGTCCCGCGCCGACTTGTCGAGTGTCTGGAGACGGTGCGAATAGGCCTCGAGCAGGCTGGTGGGGAGCTCCCAGCCTTCCTCTCCGCTCGAAGCACCCCCGGCAACGACCAGGCTTCTGGCGACCTCCACCGCGAACCGAGGGTTCCCCTGGGCCGCCTTGGCGACCCGCTGGAGCACATTCTGCGCGACCTCCACGTCCACCGTGACGGAGGAGATCACTTCTAGCGTTTCCTCGTGAGATAGCGGCTCGAGCACGATGGAGCGGACGTTGGGTAAGGCCTCCACCGTGGGGATCAACATGGGCCTACTCTCTTCGCTGCTGTCGATGTCTTCCCCCCGGTAGTTCATCACCAGGAGCACCTGCGCCGGCTGGGGTGCCGTCAGTCGGCGCAGCAACACGGTGACCAAGCGGCTTGTGCCCGGGTCGGCCCACTGAATGTCCTCGAGGACAATGACCAGCGGGGCATCTCGACTCGCTCGACGGACTGCGCCGCAGACCGCTCGATAGAGACCGTCGCGGTCTTCCTTCTCATTGCCGATGTTTCCGATGCCCGGAGGCTCGGTCATTTCGCCGGGGGCTGCCAGAGCGGGAAAAAATCGGGTGAGCAGCGCCCGGTCGGGACCGAGGATCCGCTCGTGATGGTTGCGGGGTAGGGCGGGTCCGGCGAGGCGCAGGAGGATGTCGTGAAACGGTGCGCAGAGAGCCCCTCCGCCACGGTGGCACCGGCCGATGGCAACCCGAGCCCCCTTCACCCATGAGAGCCCGCGGAACGTGTGGACCAGCCGTGTCTTGCCGATTCCGGCCTCACCCTCGATGAGCACGGCCCGAACGCCCTTCTTTCGAACCTGCTTGAGGTCCGCCATGAGGCCGTCCAGCTCTGTCTTTCGTCCCACATATCGGGGTGTGACTAGGGCAGCCATCCCTCTGGCGTTCGCTGTGGGGTGTGGGCCGGTGGGTCGCCGCCCCTCTCCCGAGATGACGGTCTTTCGTCGCGCCGTTCCCTTGGGGAGAGCCGGCACCTTCATGGTGGGGTCTTGCGCCCGCAGAACCTCAAGCTCGGAGGGGGGGCCGAACGGATCTCCTCCGAGGGACCTGCGTCCGTCGCCATGAGCCTTAGAGCCTGGCCACGGGCGTCTCCTGGAGTGTCGTTCTGTCGCCTCCTCTTCTTCTTGTTCCTGTCGGGCTTTGCCCTTGAGTGTGGTGTCTTCGGTGGGCTCTCCCGGGGCGAGCTCCCAGGGGGGATCGTCCGGCTCGGGCTTGCCCCAAGCTTCAGCGTCGTCATCGAGCACCAACTCCATGCTCGCGCCGGCCTCATCACCCTCGACCTCGGCCTGAATGCCTCGGAGTTCTTCTGCTACCACCGCCATGTTCTCGGGTCGGTCTGCCGGCTCTTTGGCGAGCATGCGGAGCAAGAGCCGGTCCAGCGAAGAAGGGACCCCCGTCAATCGCCTCGAGAGGGGTTCGGGTTGCTCTGTGCAGTGGAGCCACAGGTATTCCTGCGGTCGACGTGCGCGGAACGGAGGTGCGCCCGAGAGCAACTCGTAGACGAGGACGCCCATGCCGTATTGATCGGCCCGATGGTCCACCTGCGCCCCCGTGATCTGTTCAGGAGCCATGTAGGAGTACGAGCCGACGACGTGCCCGATTTGGGTGAAGCTGGTCTGCTCTTCCAGCCACTTGGCGACGCCGAAGTCCACCAGCTTGACCACGCCGTCGCCGGTCACTAGGACGTTTCCTGGCTTGAGGTCGCGGTGTACGAGCCCAACTCCATGGATAGCTCCCACCGCCATCGCGAGCTGAATAGCCACCGCCAATGTGCGCCCCAGGACATCCGGGTCGACGGGTTCTAGGGGCCCAGCCCTCTCCTGCGGTGGTGGTGGTGGGAGGGGGTCGTCGCCAGTGAGGTTGAGCACATAGCGGGAGGCCGTCACCCCTTGTACGCGCTCCATGGAGAAATAGGCGAGCCCATCTTCGTCGCCAGCCTCGAGGACCTTGACGACGTTCACGTGGTCCACACGGCGGGCAGATTCGAACTCTCGAGCGAACCGTTGCACCCACGACGGACGCATGCGGGCAAGGATCTTGACTGCGGCCTCGGTGCCGTCCCGCTCGTCCCGGGCCCGGTAGACAGCCGCCATGCCGCCTTGGCCCAGCAGCTCCAGGATCCGGTATGGGCCTACCTTGCCGAGGGGAGGGGCGAAGCCCGGCAGGGTCTTCTCGGCCGTATGTCCGCGGGGTGGTTCGGTGCCCAATGCTCCAGTCTCCAGGGGCCCACAGCGGGGCCCCGTCGAATTCTAGCCGGCATCGGGCGCGGTGGACACTCGCTCCCGGAGAGCCGGGACCAGGTCAGTCCCAGTCGGCACAGTGGGCTTCGAAGTCGTCGAGGTAGTCCTCGATGCCCTGGATGTACGAGTTCAAGAAGATGCTGGCCTCGGTGTTCAGCTCTGTGGACTGTACTTCGGTCCACAATGCGTAGAAGTGCAGGACGCCCTGATCTCGCGGAAGCACAAACTCCAACTGATAGTTTTGCAGGAAACGTCCGACGGTCTCGGGCTCCAAGCGAGCCTCTTCCATCAGCCAAGTGCGGGCCAGACGCCCTTCGAGCTCTTCGGCGTCCAGAGAAGCGTCGGGTGGCCTCGCTTGGAATCGCCGCGCTCCCGCTGCGATCGTGAAGTTGTAGGTCACCTCCACGAACACGACCTGCTCGACTTTCTGGACGTCTGCCTGCCAGGCGGCTTCTTCGCACTCTCCGCTCGCGTAGCAATCGAAGCCCGTTGTGTCGTGGCGCTCGTACACCTCGTAGCTGTCAGGGAACAGGGCTAGCTGGTCGTTCTCCAGGTAGACACGGTCGACCTCGTCGAGCGTGCACACCGTGTGACGGGCATACAGGACACCCAGGGCGGCCTCGCCTTGCGCACGACTGGGAGCAGGATCGAGAATCGAGAGTTCATCAGGCCCCAGTCGCACCAGCTCGGCTGAGTAAGGCGTGTTCGGATCGTCGTGGCTCTCGTCCCACCAGGACTCAAAACCAACCAGCGCGTCAGCTAGCGAAGCTGCCGAGGTGGGGTCGTCGGAGTCGAAGTGGCGGAACGCGAACAGAACCAACTCGTCGAGTCCCTCTGGCGCTCGCTCGGGGCGGGCACAGCCGGGTGCCAGGAGGCTGAGGGCGGCTGCCGCAGACAACGCTCTTGCTAGGGTCTGTGCCATCGGTGCTTTGCTCGGGATGGTGTGGGTAGGGCTGCGCTCGGGCTCGATGGCTCGTCGGAAGCACCGCGCTGCATCATTGCTCTAGCCTCTCGGCCTTGTGCCGTCGTCGAGCCCTTCTCGCCACCATTCGTTGGCCTCCATCCTCGCATCGACGAGCGTCGTCGGGTGAGGTGGGCTTGAGCGGNGCAACCGGTCGAGGTNGNCCTTCNCCGTCCAGNGCCACAAAGGTGGTGTAGGCGGACAGTGCGTGATAGCGGGCCTCCCCGCCNCCCCANTCCTCGCCCTCGACNCGTACGCCGACCTCCATGGACGAGCGGCCCACGAAATTCACTTGGGCTTTCAGGATAACGACGTCGCCTTGTCGGATCGGTCGAATGAAGTGGACGTCGTCCACCGACGCTGTCACTACGGGGCCTCGTGCATAGCGGCCGGCGGAGATGGCGGCGGCGATGTCGATCCAGGCCATGATCTTTCCGCCAAACGCGGTGCCTCGTGCGTTCGCATCCCCGGGCATGACCAGTTGGGTCATTTCGACTCTGCTGACGTCGGGGGACTGGGGCGGCTGGTCGCTGGTGGCGTCGCTCATGAGGGGCTCCGGCTTCGGCCCGGCGCCATCCACGCGGGCACGGGGCAGTGAAGTTTACTGTGAGTCACTATAGTGGCCTTCGCATGGTTCATCCGTCACCGAGGCTGGTGCTGACGATCGCTGGCAGCGATCCGTCCGGAGGCGCAGGGGTTCAGGCCGACCTTCGCGTCTTCGCCAACCATGGGCTCTACGGCATGGCCGTCATCACGGGCCTCACCGTCCAGGGGGGGCGCGGGGTTCGCGCCGCGCGCCCAGTTGCTCCCAAGATGGTACGGGAGCAACTGGACGAGCTCCTCGCCGACTACCCCATCGCGGCCATCAAGACCGGAATGCTGGCGACGGCTGCTACGGTGTGTGCGGTGGCGGATGCGCTGGAGCCTTATGGGGGAAGCATTCCGCTCGTTGTGGACCCAGTCATTCGTTCCAGTAGCGGTCATGCGCTGCTGGCTGAGGATGCCCTGCCGGCATTGGTGGACCGGCTGTTGCCGTTGGCTACGGTCGTGACGCCCAACTTCGCTGAGGCAGCAGCGCTGTTGGGTTGGGAGCGGGTAGGTCCGCGGCGTGCAGCTGAAGCTTCACAGGCTCTGGGAGCCATGGGGTCTTCTGCAGTGGTCGTCACCGGTGGGCATGGTCGCCCAGGTGACCCGGCGGTCGACCACGTCTTTGCTCTCGATGGCTTTGAGGGAGGCTCTGGGGCTGAGTCCTATCAGCTCATATCGCCGTGGGTCGACACCGCCAACAACCACGGCACCGGCTGTCTCTTTTCGGCGGGTATTTGCTGCGCGCTCGCCGAGGGAAGCGGCCTCAAGCAAGCCCTGCAGCATGGCAAGGACTGTGTCACAGAAGGGCTCCGCTCCAGCGTGGGACTCGGTGCTGGGCGAGGAGTGGTCTGGCTGGAGAAAGCTCCGTCTCGTTAAGTGCGGCGGGCTGTAGCTGTCGTCTTTTTCTTGCGTGTCGTTCGCCCGCGCTTCTTCGTTCGGGTCCGAGCTTTGACCCCGGGGGCGGCGTCGTCACTGCTGTCTGCCTCTGCTGCTTTGCCGCGGCCGATGGAGACGAAAACGTCAGCACCGAGATACTGCGCTCCCTGTCCGAGGGTCTCCTCGATCCGGAGCAGCTGGTTGTACTTACAGATGCGATCGGTGCGGGACAGGGAGCCTGTCTTGATCTGACCGGCACAGGTGGCGACGGCGAGATCCGCGATCGTGGTGTCTTCTGTTTCACCGGAACGATGGGATACGACGCAGGTGTAGCCCGCCCGTTGCGCCATGGCCATCGCTTCGAGGGTTTCGGTCAGTGTGCCGATCTGGTTGACCTTGATCAGGATCGAGTTGGCTGCTCCAGTCTTGATGCCGGTAGCGAGGCGCTCGGGGTTCGTCACGAACAGGTCGTCTCCGACCAACTGGACCTTGTTGCCCAGCTTCCGGGTCATGCGTCGCCAGCCTTGCCAATCGTTCTCGTCGAGACCGTCTTCGATGGAGATGATGGGGTACTTGGCGACCAACTCCTCGTACATGTCGATCATCTCGTCCGCGTTGAGCCCCATGCGTCCTTCGCCTTCCAGGTGGTAGCGCTTCTCGCTGTAGAACGAGGACGCTGCGACGTCCAGCGCTAGCAGGATGTCGGCTCCTGCCTGAAAGCCCGCGCTGGCGATGGCGTCCATGATGACGCTGAGCGCTGCTTCGTTGGAGTCCAGCATTGGGGCAAAACCACCTTCGTCACCGACGGAGGTAGCCAGGCCCTGCGACTTGAGCACGGCCTTGAGGGAGTGGAATACCTCAGTCCCCATGCGAAGAGCTTCGCCGAAGCTGGAGGCCCCCACGGGGACGACCATGAATTCTTGGATGTCGACGTTGTTGTCCGCATGTTCCCCGCCATTGAGGATGTTCATCATGGGGACGGGAAGTTGATTGGCAGCGACACCACCTAGGTGTCGGAACAGCGGGATGTCCAGCAGGTTGGCGGCTGCCCTGGCGTTGGCGAGCGACACTCCCAAGATCGCGTTAGCTCCCAAGTTGGACTTGTTTGGCGTGCCATCCAAAGCGATCAAGGCTCGGTCCAGGCCACCTTGGTCTAGGGCGTCTCGTCCCAACACGGCATCACGGATCTCGTGGCGCACATGCCCTACGGCCTTTTGTGTTCCTTTGCCAAGGTATCGCTTCGTGTCTCCGTCACGGAGCTCAGCAGCCTCGTGCTCGCCGGTAGACGCACCGCTGGGGACCGCCGCTCGGCCCATGACGCCGGACTGGAGCAGTACGTCGACCTCCACCGTAGGGTTGCCGCGGGAGTCGAGGATCTCTCGGGCGCGGATGTCGGCGATCTGAGACATTGCAAGCCTCCATGGATGCGTTGAGGGGGTAGGGGCACTGGTCGTCGCGGCCCGAGGGTAGCAGCCTCTTCGCGAGTGCGCTGGCGCCACATGAACTCGGACTCCGAGCATCTTGCGTCCCATACAGACCAGGTTTGCACTGCTAGCCTGGCGTTCTGGTAGTCTCGCTGTTTCCTCGATCAGCCTGCCTCGCCGGTTTCACCATCATCTGGCCCGGAGTTTCGCACTTGCGAACCATCCCTCTCGCCGCTCTTGTTGCTGTCGCTCTTTGGGTACAGCCATCGGTGGCGTCGGCAGCGCTCGATGTGCCGGAAGAGACCCCCATTGGTGGCAAGCGCGTCTCTTTCGACTCGGCCGATGGCGTTCAGCTGAAGGGCAACCTCTTCAAGGCTCAGGGTAAGGAGGGCCTCAAGGGCAGCATCGTGTTTGTTCACGAGCCGTTCCGAAGCAGTCGTGACTGGGCCTACATGGCTGAGAAGATGTCACGCTATGGCTTCGCGTCCATGGTCTTCGATCTGCGGGGGCACGGGGATTCCTTGATGCGTGGTGAGGAGGAGCTCGATCGGGAGATCTTCATGGACGAGGACTTTCAGGCCATGTCCCAGGACGTCGCTGCTGCGGTCGACTTGGTGGCGGGCCAGGCTGGAATGGATGGACTGCCGGTTCACCTGGCTGGTTCCGATCTGGGTGGTTCGTTGGCTCTACTGCATGCGGTCAGCTCGGACAGCGTGAAGAGTGTGGCGATGTTGTCGCCGGGTCTTGGCTACGACGGTGTCAATATCGTCGGGGTCGCGCCGTCCATGAGTGACCGGCAGATGCTCTTGGTGTTCTCCAGCGAAGACTCGTACTCCCGAAAGTCGTGCGAGGTGCTGGCTGGACAGACCTCGGGGCCGGTTCACGTGGAGACCTATTACGGCGTGGGCCACGGCACGAAGATGTTGTCGAGGGAACCCAGGCTAGAGGGATTGCTCGTGTCGTGGTTTCTCGGGACGGTGATCACGGAGGCTGGACGCCCCCTCGAGGAGACCGGCAAGCCAGTGGCCGAGAAGAAGTCGGTGGATGGCAACATCGACAAAGAGGCCGAGTTGAGGAAGCTCGAAGAAGAACGCCGCAGCGCACAGGAGGCCGGCGTCGTGGGTGAGGAGGAGACCGGCAAGCGTTGGGACCTCGAGGAGACCGACAAGCGGAAGCGCTGAGCGTCACTTGGCCTTTCTCTGGGGCCCGCTGCTGCTCCCATAGACCTCGAAAAATTCCCTCTTCGCGGCCTCGAAGCGGTCGTCGGAGATGGCCTGGCGGATTCTTGCCATCAACTCCTGAAGGAAGGTGATGTTGTGAATGCAGGCCAGGGCGGTACCGGTGACCTCTTCGGCGGTGAAGAGATGATGGAGATAGGCGCGGGAGAAATGTTGGCATGTGTAGCAGGGGCAGGTCGTGTCCGGCGGGAGTCGGTCCTTCTTGAATCGGCGATTCGTCACTCGGATCCTGCCCTGGAAGGTGTAGAGCACGGCTCCTCGTGCATGACGGGTCGGGATGACGCAGTCGAACATGTCGACTCCGTGCCCCACACCGCACCACAGGTCTTCTGGCAACCCCACTCCCATCAGGTATCGGGGCTTGTGCTCGGGGAGCTCCGGGGTCGTCCAGCTCAGCACGCGGTTCATGACCTCGAGTCCTTCGCCAACGGATAGTCCACCGATGGCGTAGCCAGGGAAGTCGAGGGGGACCAGATCCCGAGCGGACTGCTGGCGTAGGTCTTCGTAGGTAGAGCCTTGCACAATGCCAAACAGAGCCTGGTCGTCGCGCGTCTTTGCCTCCAGGCAACGCTTCTCCCAACGGAGTGTCCGCGCTAGCGCTCGCTCTGCGTAGTCGCGCGGGCAGGGATAGGGCACACACTCATCAAACGCCATGATGATGTCAGCGCCCAGTTCTTCCTGGATTGCCACGGCGCGCTCGGGGGTCAACAAGAAGGCCTCGCCCCCCTTCTTCCACTTGAAGGTCACCCCCTGTTCGTCGATCTGCTTCTTGGGCAGGCTGAACACCTGAAAGCCGCCAGAGTCGGTGAGGATGGGCAGTGGCATGGCCATGAATGCGTGCAGGCCGCCCAGGCGAGCGACGATGGCGGAGCCTGGCTGCAGCGCGAGATGGTAGGTGTTGGCCAGTACGATCTGTGCACCTGTGGCCAGGACTTGATCCGGTGTCAGCGCTCGCAGGGCAGCGCGGGTCCCCACGGGCATGAACACAGGTGTCTCTATCGTGCCATGGGGCGTCTGCAGCGAGCCTCGCCGCGCTTGGCAGCCCGGTTCGGAAGAGGCGCTTTCGATCCTGAAGTCGAACATGGAGCAGTTATACCGTCTAGTGCACGACAAGCAGGGAAGGGGACATCCTCGCGGCCACAGGCCTTCCACCGAAGGAGCCTCCAGAGCACAATGGGGCATGGTCGCTCAGAAATCCAGTCCCGTCCGACAGGTGGTGTGTGCTTCGAGAGCCTTCCAGGTCCGCAGTCCCTGCTGGAGTCGCTGCGCTTTCATGGGCGTCGTGTGGCTCGGCTTGTTGGCTAGCGCTTCGCTTGCCTGGTCCGCAGACGAAGAGCGCGTCATTGGTCTCGATCGCGTGGAGCGGTCCATCCAGATCTCAGTGGGTCAAGATCACCTGTGGGGTTCGCTGCGCGCCAGCGTCGCTCCTCATGCTCTGGGGATGACCAGCTGGGCCCCTTGGGACCGGGACGGAGACGGCGTGTTGAGTCCCCAGGAGCGCGCTGGTCTCTCGGCCCAGCTGCGAGAACACGCGGCCCAGGCCATCTCGGCAGCCGTAGATGGACACCTGCTTGCGTTCTCTCGGTCCCGCCTCTTGTGGTCGGATAGTGCTGGGGGAGCCGCTCTGGCGCTCGAGCAGCCCCTCTCTTTTCGACTCGAAGTCAGGACTCCTCTGGCCATCGATGCCGGCGAGCACGCCTTCGTTGTCTACGATCGCCCGACGAAAGATGGTGTGATTCCCATGCGCTTCAGCCTTGCGGGGGGCATGCAGTTGACCGTCGTGCACGGCGGTCATTGGGAGCAGAAGACTCCCCGTCGTCTCGAGGCGATCGCCACGCATGCCAATCCGGCTGTGTGGGGCACTTTTGTGAAGGGCAAGGGCCCGCCATAGTGCGAGTGGAGCGCTGCAGAGGGGCTTGTGGGCGCGGGCTTCAGGCTCGTCTAGAACGCGTGCCGAAGGGCGGCGTAAGCGCCCACAGTCCAACGCTGAGATTCCCCCTGGTCATCGAGAACCATCTCGGGTGCGGCGCCCACGTCG
>PBPL01000016.1 GCA_002724675.1 Deltaproteobacteria bacterium
GCTTACAAGAAGGGCGACAAGCGTACTTACAGCACGTCGGCCGACCGGCTGTCGGTCATCGAGGGGGGACAACACGAGCAGGGCGCAGCGGCGGTGGCGCCCTCCGCCAACCCTGGAGGGGGGGCTGCGTCCCGACGACCGACCAAGTCGACCGCTGGCAAGGCCGGCGCCGGGAAGGGGAAGGGGAAGGACGAGGAGTTCTTTGGCGGGACCTCCGCCGAGGCCTCAGACCCGCAGGCCATCCACCTCTGGAGCGACGGGGCTTGCTCTGGCAATCCTGGGCCAGCAGGGGCTGGAACGGTCTTGTTGTATGGCGACCATCGTCGCGAGATCTCGACCTTTCTGGGGGAGGGGACCAACAACGTCGCTGAGCTTTGGGCGGTACTGCAGGGCCTCGAGGCTCTGCGGCAACCCGTGAGTCGGACTCTGGCGGTGCATACGGACTCGAAGTACGTGATCGGTGTGCTTGCCCGGGGATGGAAGGGAAAGGCGAATGCGGATCTGATCGCTCGAATCCGCGGTAGGCTAGCCGGACTCCCCCGCGTGATCTGGCACTGGGTTCGAGGTCACGAAGGAGTGGAACTGAACGAGCGCTGTGACCTCCTGGCGCGCCAGGCGATCGAGTCGCGAAGTTCCAAGTCGGAGGTCGTGTCCTGATGCGCATCGTTCACATGACGGATGTGCACTTCCTGCGTCCCACCTGGGACCGTGGTGTGCTGAGCAAGCGGGCCCTGGGTCTAGTCAACCTCTACGTAGCTGGGCGCAAGGACTACTTCGACGCGGCTTCTCTGGTGCAGCAGGCTGTGGGCGATGCGCTGCAGTGGCAGGCAGACCTCTTTGTCATGACCGGAGACGTCACGGCGCTCTCCGGCGCAAGTGAGTTCGAGGAAGCGCGTGAGTCATTTAGCCCTCTCCTGGAGTCCATGCCCTCGGTGGTGATCCCTGGAAATCATGATGTCTACACCCGCGGGGCGCACCGCTCAGCGCGCATGGAGAAATGGTTTGGGGCCTTCATGTCGGGAGGCGTCTGGTCCGAGGAGAGCCGCTCATGGGAAGGCGGCGCCTGCTCTCCAGGCGAACCAGTGCCTTGGCCAGTTCGGTTTACCTTGGGCGATACGGACGTCATCGCGACCAACCCGTGTCGACCCAGCCTGCGCTCCACGGGCCGGTTCTCAGACGGAGCGATCGATCGTGCTGAGGCGCTCGTGACGGAGTCTGTGGCTCGGGGCCAGCAGGTGGTCTACCTGCTGCACTATCCACCTGTTTGGAAGAACGGCAGCCCCTACGACCGCCCTGGCCATTGCCTGGAGGATGTCCACGATCTCGTCGGCAGCTTGGAGCGCCGTCCGCCGTCTCTGGTGCTGCACGGCCACAAGCACGAGGCCTGGCGTGCCGACTTGCCTCTGCCTGGTGGCGCGAGCGTTCCCATCTTCAATTGCGGTACGACGTCGGCCATTTCACCGATGGATGATCGGACGGCGGGCTACTTCGTCTATGAACTTGAAGGCGGTGAGATTACGCAGGCCAGACGGCGGATCCTGCGCCCCGGCAAGACGTCTTTTGAGGATCATCCGTCGACCTTTGGTCGAGCCTGAGCGGACTGGCTGGGACACCGAGGGCATCAGAAATATGGGGTCGGTCAACTTCACTCTGGCCAGGATGGCTTCGATCGTCCCATGAGTTTTCCTACTGCGACCCCGGAGAGCCTGGTGGTGGACTCGGACCGCGCGACCCTTCGGTGGGCCTGTCGCGAGTCCATCCCCTGTGCTGTGGTGCTTCCCGGACGGGAGTTCTGGGGCCGTTCGTTCATGGTAGACCTGCGCGATGGTGGGCCTCGCCCTCAACTGGCCATTGCCCAACCCCAGGATTTGAACTCGAGAGCAGTTACTCGGCCGTTGCGTACGGGCGACACCGTCCGGCTTTGGAGTGTCCGTCAGGACTCGCCGTGGCACCTGGAGGGCTTCGTCCTGGGAGTCTGCGTGGTCGAAGGGCGTGGGCCCGGTCCCGTGGAGGCTGCGTTGGTCCGACTCCCTTATCGCCTGCTCGCTACCGAGCACCAGCTGCGTCCCGATGCATCACCGTCGATCCCGCGTGTGCGAATCGGAGTTCAAGTCGGCGGAGCAGAGGCCTCGACGGCCTCTTCGACACTGCTCGAGACGTGGATGGACGAGCATGGTCGGTGGACGTCCCGTGGGGATGCCCACATCGTGGAGCTCTCACGCCGGACGTTGACGTTCAGCCTTCCCATTCGCAGCCCTNTNGTCCTGCTGCCCGGNACTCACATGACGGTNGAGGTCACGCTGCCCGATCTGGGCTTGCGAACCCGGGTNAAAGGTCGATTGGTGGCGGTGATGGANCGTGGCGAACACATGCTTCAAGGCATCGTGCTGGACAGNCCGTGTGTNGGAGTCTCNGATGGCGAGCACCGAGAGACGCTGAAGTGGGCTGCTGCGGTAGCGGGTTGAGGTCGCTCAGGAACCGCTGAGTCCTGGATCTCGGCTCTCAATGGCTGGGCTTACGGCGCCCACGCGCAGCGGCACGACCGCCAAGCCATCGCCGTACAGCATGTTGTAGATCTGGAACGAACTGAGGACCCGCTTCACGTAGTGGCGGGTCTGGTCGTAGGGGATTGTCTCGACAAACGCGTCGAGCTCTAGGTGACCTCGGGCCTTCACCCACCGACCGACGGCTCCGGGGCCCGCATTGTAGGAGGCTACCGCGAGCGGGAGATGTCCCTTCCATCTGCGGTGCAGTCCGTCGAAGTAGGTCGCGCCGATGGACACGTTGGTTGTGGGGTCGTCCAAGTCCGCACGTTGGAGGTTGCTATTGCCCATCTTTCGAGCGGTCTCTTTGGCCGTGGGCCACATGAGCTGGCTCAGCCCCATGGCGCCAGCCCAGGAGACAACCTTGGGCGCAAACGCGCTCTCTTCTCGAATCAGTCCCTGGAACAACAACGGGTCCCAGCGGAAGTTCGCCATGGCTGCGCGAACCTCGTCGTGAAAGGCGAGGGGGTAGCCCGCTCGCAGTAGGGCGAAGGAATCGCCGGCAAGCTTGGGGAATTGAGTGCGAAAGCGCCGGCGCAGCAGGTTGTGGCTGCGATACGGGTCCGCAGCTGCCTCCAGGAGGTGGGCGGCGAAGACCAGGGTGCTCTCATCCCAGGTCTTGGTGGGTTTCGGCCCAAGAGCTCTGAGGACCTCCCGGCCGGCTTCTGTCGAGAGGCCTCCTCGGATCAACTCGATCGCCTGCTTGGCGCCTGGTCGGGCCAGGAATATGTCGCTAGGCGTGGCGGTGGGCTTGAGCCTCGCGTGGTCGTTCTCGGTCGTCGATCGTGTACTGCGAAGCTCGCCCTGAAGTCGGCTCAAGCGCTGGGTGAGGGACGAAGCTCGTTTGGGATCGAGGGTCGAGAGTCGCCACAGGGCCAGGACCCCGTAGTAGTGCAGGGGCGCGGCTTCAACCAGGGCGGCCAGGGCTTCGATTCCTGGACCCTGGTCTTGTGTGTTGGTTGTGGCCAGGGTGCTGGCCTGCCAGTAGCGGGCTTGCAGCACACGCTCGCGATTTGCTCCGTGTGCGTCCCCCCGAGCGACTCGCTCCAGCCAGGGGAGGGCTGCTGCTGGTTGATTGTCGGCCAGGGCAGCCCAGGCCAAGCCCCAGAGCCCCTTGCCCAACATGTCGCCCTGCGGGAACTCATCAGCCATCCGCGTGAACAGTTCTCGGGCCTCCTCCCCGCGGTTAGCGGCCAGCAGCAGGCGTCCTCCGTGGTAGAGCCCGTCGTCGGCGTAGCTGTGGTCCGGGAAGCGATCGGCCAAGGCTGTGTAGCTTGCGACGGCTCTGTCGAGCTGTCCCGATCGGGAAAGCCCTTCGGCCAACAGGTATTGAGACTTGACCGCCAGGGCGCCCTCGCAGGCGTTGGTGACCACCTCCATCAAGGGAGCTGACTGGGTGTAGAGCCGCTTCTTGTGGAATGCGCGGCCCAGCTGGAACAAGCCAGTGCACGCACTGGGCATCCCGGAAGCTCCTGCGCTGCTGAGCGCCTCTTCCAGCTTCGCTCGGCTCACTCCCAGCAGGTCGACGACCGCGTCGTTTCTGTGGGCTGATCCGAGAGCGACCGAGCGGGTGACTTCGTCCTCCAAGCTCGGGTGCAGCGATGTGGCTACCGAGCCCTTCAGTCGGGCCATGCACGCCTCGGCATCGGTGGAGATTGCGGTGACTCTCCCCGAGTCGAGCCAGATCCGCTTGCAGGAGCTGTAGGCCTGCCCCAAGTCGCCGTCACCGCCCCTGCGCTCGAATGCTCTCGCTCGCAAGAGATGAGCGCGGTGGCCAGCTGCGCCCGGGAGGTTGGCGTCCTTCAGGACGAGCAGGGCATCGCCCGGGCGGTCGTCATCCAGGGCGCTCTCCGCTCGTCGGAGCAGGGTGTCTTCGGCCCAGCTGGAGTCCAACGCGATGGTCTTCCATGCTTCGTCGGCCTCTTGGTGCCTACCCAAGAGCGAAAAGGCGAGCCCTCGGGTCCATGCCACCAGGTCCGGCGCAAAGACTACCGACCTCTCGTCGGTCGCCAGGTTGCTGAGCGCCGCTTCCGGGTCGCCGTCTTCTAGTTGTTGTATCGCCAGCTTGAGTCGGCTGGCTGCAGCCGCTCGTGGATCGTCGTCCGGGAACGGGCTGAGCGTTACGGTCTCCGCCCAAGCAGCCCCCACGCTCAGTGCCGCAAGAGCCACGCCAAGAGACAGCGCTGCGACCTGACGGCGCCAGGGACGCACCGGTCGATGAGGACTCGGGCGGGCCGAGCCGGCAACACTTCGACAGGTTGGGTTCACTCGGTCAGCGCTTCTTCTTGGAGTCGCTCTTGCTGGAGCTACGCTTGCTGGACGAAGACTTCTTCTTCGTCTTCTTACTGGAGGACTTCTTCTTGCTCGTTCGCTCGGCCGGTACGGTCGAGTAGCTCTTGCTGCGCGAGGAACTGGAGGAACTCCTGGAGCCGGAGGACCGCGAGGACGACGAACTCGATGGCTTGGTCGAGGAGCTCCGGCTCCGCGAGCTGCTGGAGGACCGTGTGGAGGAGCTAGAGGGCTTGTTGGAGTAGCTCCGGGTTCGTGAGCTGCCCGAGGACGTCGAGGTGGCGGGCTTGTTGCTGTACGTCCGGCTGCGTGAGCTGCTGGAGGAGCCGGAGGAACCCTCTCTTGTCTGCGTCGTGGTGCTTCGACTCCGCGTCTTCTGTGTGGCGCGTGTGTTGCCCACTGCCGAGTTGCTCGTGCCCGCGGTCCCCGATCGTTGGGTGGCCTTGGGCGACGAACTTCCCGTTCGCGATTGGGCGCGGTTGCTGGAGCCGCCTTCGCGGGTCGGTGGGGGAGCAGCTATGCGTTCTCCTTGCGAGGATCCCGAGTTGCGGCTTGTGGACTGCCGGTAACGATCACCGCTGGAAGAACGGTGACGGTCGCCCGAGCGCCAGTGGCTGTGGTTCGAGCGCGCAGACTGCATGCGGTGGTCGCTGCGGTGGACATGGCGGTGTCGGCCGTCATAGCGAGGTCGCACCCGAGCGCGGGTCCTATAGACCGTCGAGGGATGATAGTGCCGGTAGTGGCTCGATCGGTGCACATGAATGCGCCAATGACGCTCGTACCAGTTGGACCAACTCCACCAGAACCAAGAATCGTACGCCCCCTCGTAGACCCAGTAGTTGTCGTAAGAGACCCAAACCACATGGCCTGAGCGTGCTCGGCGGTGTGGCGCCCACACGTGTGAGTGAGGCCCCTCCAGCACGCACCAATGATTGGCGAGATGGTGGATTGGGTGGGGGTCGTAATACCAATAGGCGGCGGTGCCGTGACCGTGGTAGGTGGGGTCTCCCACGAAGTAGATCACGCCATCGACCTCGTAGTATGCGTACTCCGAGGGGTTCAAGAGATAGGTGTGGACGTGCAACGCCGACTCATGACACCAGGTGCCCAGCTCCTCGGGGACCGGGTGGGCTCCGTGGTACTCGTACATGGTGATGGTCTGGTGCGCCGAGGCGGTCGAAGGAGTGAGCATCGGTCCCACGAGCAGCACGATCAACAGGCTGAGCAGGAGGGGGCGAGTCGAGTTCCGGGTCAGTCTCATGTTGCTTCTCCAAGCGGCTCTTTGATGCCGCAGATCATAGTGACTGCACACCGGGTGGACCAGGGCCCATCGCTACCCAGCCGGGACATTCCTAAGGTTAACTCAGCGATGCCCTGCGCAGTATCTTGCCCCTTGGACGGGCCGCCCCTTCGTTCCATTCGAATAAAATGCGACGATTCACCTAAGTTGACACGCAAAGCACCCCGGGGGTTAACCCCAGCGATCGGAATTCTATTCCTTCTGCTAGCCCTGCTGTGTGGCTGCATGTCGGGGGCGAATCGCTTCTCTCGCGGCGCGGTCGGGCCGGTGGGTTCTCCGCTGCGAGGCATGGTGCAATTGACCGACAGTGGGGAAGCCACTCTGAACATTCAGGGTCAGGTCGTTGGGGTCGTTGCCTCGTCTCCGGTACTCGATCAACTGCAGCGAATCCCGGGCGCCTACATCGAGGTGCGCGGGCGAGCCGGGCAAGATTCAGTGCGCGTGCGCGCTTTTGAGATTCTGGATGCTGGCGATGGCTTGCGCCCCATGGTGGGTGTGCTGGTCGTGGACCAATCGGGGGTCTCGCTCTCCGATGACGTGACTGGGACTCGCCTCACCCTGCGCGGTACGGCTCTTGCTGACCTCAAGTCGTTGCATCGCGCGCGGGTCTGGGTGACAGGAACTGTGGTGGGTCCACGGATCATTCTGGTCGCTCACTGGGGCCTTCTCGTCCCACCTTGAGAGCAAGTTCTTGCTTACTTGCGCCCTGCAAGTTGATGTACAGTGGCCAGGTCTCGTCCGGTCCAAGGATTGTCCGCCGATGAGAGACGTTGGCGCGGGCGGACCGGCTGGATCAGGAGGTCCCATGTGCCGGCTGACAACGCGTTCTCTTGTGACCCTTGCCTTGCTACCCATCCTGGCGTGGCTGCCTCTGCAGGTGGCTGTCGCGGCGGAGGAAGGTTCGTCCAG
>PBPL01000017.1 GCA_002724675.1 Deltaproteobacteria bacterium
GGCTGTGTCGTCGTCGTCATCGTCGTCGTCGGCTGTGTCGTCGTCGTCATCGTCGTCGTCGGCTGTGTCGTCGTCGTCATCGTCGTCGCCTGTGTCGTCGTCGTCGCCGCTGGAGTCGTCGTCGTCGCCCGTGTCGCCCTGGAAGAGAGTGACCTCGGTGCCCGCTGGCGACACCAGGACGATGGAGAGCTCGCTCACGTCGGGGTGGCTGAGGTTCAGTCCGACAGTGAGAGCATCTAGTGAGGACCCTGTGGTCTGAACAGGCAACTCAAACAGTGTGACGGCGTCGTCAACGATCGTTGCGTCGGGTTCTGCTGAACTGGCCTCGTAGAGTGGGGAGACCGAGTCCGTGTCCTGACCGTCTTCGAGGCCATCACAGTCTTGGTCGATGCCATCACAGTTCTCGGGGGCACCTGGGTAGATGGTGCTGTCGGTCTCGTCGCAGTCATCGTCGATAGTTGACGGGACGCCATCGGGGCCACAACTCGTCACGCCGTCCTCGTCAGCGTCGAAGCCTTCGTCGATGTCGACGTCGCAGTTGTTGTCCTGCCCATCGCAGACCTCGGTGTTGTCGGGGAAGTTCAGCCCGTCGCTGTCGTCGCAGTCGTCGCAGGCGATGACCCCATCCAGGTCCGTATCGGCCTCGCTGCCAGCAACGCCCGGGTTGCCGAAGTCGGCAAAGCCGTTGCAGTCGTTGTCTTCGCCGTCACAGAGCTCGGGCGAGAGTGGGCTGATCGACGTGTCCGTGTCGTCGCAGTCGAGCAGTGTCGCGATGTTTAGGCAGGGCTCAGGATTCTCTTCCAGGCAGTCCCCAGCTAGAGGAGGTATTGGCCCCAGTGGATTCAGACACTCGTCGGCGATGGGCGCGGCCCCCAGCGGATTCAAGCAAACATCGGTTCCGCAGCCAGCAATGCCATCGCCGTCGCTGTCCACGTACTCGTCGGCCGCTGTGCCGTCACAGTTGTTGTCGGCCCCGTCGCAGATCTCGTCGTTGCCGGGGAAGTTCGCCGCATTGTTGTCCTCGCAGTCCTCGCAGTCCAAGACGAGGTCCAGGTCGCTGTCCAGCTCGCCCCCGCCATCGTCGTCGGTGGTCGTAAAGTCGGCGGTGCCTTCGCAGTCGTTGTCCTGCCCGTCGCAGACCTCGCTGTTGCCAGGGAAGTTCAGCGCGTCGAGGTCGTCGCAGTCGTTGTCGCAGACGCTCACGCCGTCTTCATCGATGTCGCCGTCTTCGGTGGTGGTGGGGTCGCAGTCGTTGTCGATGCCGCCGTCGCAGATCTCCGGCTCGCCTGGGTTGATCTGATCATCGGCATCATCGCAATCGGAACCACCGCAGGCTTCGTCGCCATAGCCATCACCATCGTCGTCGATGCAGGTGGAGAACAGCAGACCAATGCCTTCCAACGCTGGCTGTGCCACCTCGCAGGAGTACTCCAGGGGATCGGGGTCGGCCGAGCCCTCTACATCTTGAATCCCAATGGTCGCGCTGACGGCGTTGTCGATCGTCACATCACCAAAGCTGAGATCGTCGTAGTGAAACTCGATGTCGCCGCCCGGGTACAGGTGCACCTGGAAGGTGATGCCGTCCACAAAGAGGGAGAAGCCGAAGTGTCCGATGTTTTCCCACGACACGATGAAGCGGTCGTTGCCAGCTGTGGTGTCGTGCCAAGCAAAGATCCCATCCAGTGGGAGCATGGAAGAGGCTGGGTTCAAGTCGTCCCAGTGGGGAGCGAGGGCGGGCGCGCTGGCGGTGACGGGCAGGCAGCCATTGACGAAGGTGATGTTCGAGCCCGAGAACTTAATGCCCCCGTTGGAGCCCACGATGATCTCGGTGTAGCTGTTGCCGTAGTACTCGAAGGCCCAGGGCAGCTGTACCGTCTCCTCACCGTCGTCATCCATCCCCATGGGGTTGGAGCCAACCCCGACACCGAGCCCCAACAGGACTGGGTCGCGTGGGACGAAGTCCACGGGGATCTCATCCCACGAATAACCAAAAGTATTGGGTCCGCCGGTGGCCTGAGCGGCGGCAGTGCTCGGTACGGCAAGCAACAGGGCGATGAAAATCGGTGAGATACGTTGGAGTCGGTCGCTTGTCATGGCGATTACCTTCTCGGTGGCGTAGCAGACTATGGACACGGTGTGATCGTGCCGGCCTGATCCGCGTTGTAGGAGATATGCACGCTACCTGTTGCAGCGCTCTCCGGGGTGTAATTGAGGTCTGCCGAGGCAAATCCTCTCTCAATGCGCATGCGCCCAGCTGAGGGTAGAGCGCAGGACCCGAGGCCACCGGGTGTGATCTCGACCCCTTCTAGGTCAAGGAAAGCCTCCGGCATTTCTGCGGGAAGCATCACACCGGTGCTGGCGTCGAGGCGATACCTGTCGCTGTCGCCCTCGAGCTCGAAGAGGATGTCGAGCTCGTACTCGTTGTTTTCCCCCCAGACCCCGTCCTCGAGCTGAACGTTGACAGTCACAAACTCTCCGGCGGCAGACACTGTGCCATTGAGCGAGCCCCAGACTGGAAGGTTGGGGAAGCCAAGGCCGTCCATCGTTCCTGTGAAGGCACCCATGCCCGACGCCAACGTGATCTCTGCGTGGCCCGAGATCTGCTCGGAGGTGATTCCTGAGGTCGGCACGCAGCCCGTGCCGTACTCCAGCGCCAGTACATTGCCGTCTTGGGTGACGCCTGGGCAGGACCCGAGCGCCGGGGTCTCGTCTGCCAGGAGCGCGAGATCGAAGCCTAAGGCGGCAGCCATATAGGCACTGTTGGAGATGGTGGTGGCCAGGGTGCCGCTGATGATCTGGTCTTCAACTCCTGGGCCGTCATTGCAGGCCGTAAGGGACCAAATCAAGATGGCAAGGACACCGGGGGCAAGTCGTCTGCAGGGACCGGATCGAAGGCGGGCTGGGCAGACGGACATCATTGCATCTATTGCAGCATCATCTTGGCGATGGTGGATAGTTGCATATTGGACGTGCCCTCGTAGATTTTTCCGATCTTGCTGTCTCGGAAGAACTTTTCTGCCTTGTACTCGGTGGTGAAGCCGTTCCCGCCGTGAATTTCGACACCGATGCTGGCCACTCGCTCCGCCACCTGGCTACTAAAGAGCTTGGCCATGGCAGCCTCCTTGATGAAGGGAAGCCCCGCATCCTTCAGTCGGGCAGCGTTGTAGACCATGAGGCGCGAGGCCTCGAGCTCAGTGGCGGCCTGAGCTATCTGGTGTTGGATGGCCTGGAAGTTAGCGATGGGCTGACCAAACTGCTCACGTTCCTTTGCGTAACTCATGGCGCTCTCTAGAGCGCCGCGGGTGAGCCCCACCATCTGTGCACCAATACCAATCCTGCCCTCATTGAGCGTCTCAATAGCCGTCTTGTAGCCCTTGCCCACCGGGCCGAGGATGTTCGCCGCCGGTACACGGACATTCTCCAGGATCAGCTCGCAGGTGGACGAGGCACGGATCCCCAACTTGTCTTCCTTCTTGCCCACGGTGAAGCCGGCCATCTCGCGCTCGACGAGGAATGCCGTGATGCCTCGGTAGCCCTTGTCGAAGTCGGTGTTGGCAAAGACGATGAACAACCCTGCTTCGTTGGCGTTGGTGATCCAGAGCTTGTTTCCATTGAGGAGCCAATCGTCTCCATCCTGAGTGGCGCGGCAACGCAGGGCGAACGCATCGGAGCCGGATGACGACTCGCTCAGCGCATAGGCACCCACCAGGTCTCGGGCGAGCCGAGGGAGGTAGCGAGCCTGCTGCTCGTCGTTGCCCCAACGTCTAATTGCGTTGATGACGAGTGTGTTCTGGACGTCGATGAAGACCGAGACGGAGGGGTCGACTACGGCTGCTTCTTCGACACACTGGATGGCCATGAAGAAGTTGCCTCCAGCTCCGCCATATTCCTCGGGAATTTCGATGCCCATCAAGCCCATCTCGAAAAACATCGGCAGAAGGGACGGCTCGATTTGTTGCTGCTGATCCATCTTGTGGACCAGGGGGCCCACTTGCTCGCGAAAAAAGGCTCCTAGAGCTTCCGCGAATGCTGTTTCTTCATCAGTGAGGGTGGTGAGTGCGTGGGGGGTCTGAGACATGGATCCGTTCCGTTCAAGGCGGCCTCAGGTGGGCGCCGGCGCGCTATATATCACAGGCTTCAGCCCTGTCATTAGTGGATTGAAGGGACTCAGTGCGCTGGAGGCAGTAGTTCTGTCAGGCGCTGGGCAGCGTTCCTGAAGATCGACTGCCCGTCTCCAACGAGTATGGCTTCGAGGCGTGAGATCTGCAGGAGCTCACTCACTGAAGCGATGCACAGGTCTTTGTCCGTCAACTTCTCGTCGGGCAAGAGGTTCAGTGAGCCCGCCCTCTGGCCGCGGATTAGGTCACCGCAGATGAGTGTGTCCTCCTCGGGCAGGAGGAAGGCTAGCTCCCCGGCGAACCCCTTGCTGCCCCTCATGGGCACGCACCGGATGCCGCAGCCCAGGACTTCGTCTGGCTCCATCAGATGGTCTAACTCGAGTGCCGCCAGTGGCGCTGCTTCACGTTCAGCTGCGGGCGCGGCGATTCGAGCATCGAAAAACTGTGCGATGGCCACTGTGTCGCGAACATGGTCCGCATTGGTCAGCAGGATCCAGTCCAATCCGCCCAGTTGAGCTACATGCTGCCGATCATGTTCTGAGAGCTCCATGGGGTCGACCGCAATGTTGCCGCCTGAGCGCGTCCACAAGGTGCCATTGAAGTCGAGGTTTCGCGCTGTGTCGAATACAGACCATGCGTACAGATCGGGTNGNTGGAGGGACTTCACGGCGTGGATCTCCTGGCGCGAGTGCTCGATGCGGANCGCACNGCGCCGGATGGCCATTGTAGCGAAGGGTTTNGGGCCGATGGGCTGTCACNCTCAGTCCATTCTTCGTTGCACTTCAGANGTTTAGAGGGGCAANAAAANATTTTGAAATAAAGNCTNGCGCTAACCGCGCAAATCCTTACAGTGCGCGGCTTCTCATCGGAGCGAAGGACCTGTAATGAACTCCATTCAGCCTCAGTCGGGACCCCACGATTGCGNAGGACGCCTTGTGTCCTCGATCGNCTTGGTGGCGCTCCTGTCGGNGTCCATGGGCTGCATCANCTCGGAGCCTGCGGACATGGNCTTGTTGGGCGAGGGNTCAATCGATGCCGAGACCACCGTGGACTATGGCGACGGCGACACCATNGATCACCGCACTGCANACGGCATCCTAGCGCTGGTAAACGATCATCTGACGGACGTGCCTTTCCTGGTAGACGATGCCTTGATCGCTCGAAGCGCAGCGCTCCGCATTGTCGCGCATCGCCGGGGCCCCGACGGCCGGGACGGAACCTGGGATGATGACGCATTCGACCGGCTGCTCGAACTGGACGACGTGGCCTACGTGGGCCCGTACACACTCCAACTGTTGGGTGAGGCTGCTGCACGGCTGGACCTCATCCCTCTGGTTGAGGTGGAGGGGGTTCCGTTCACTGAACAGCAGGTCGCCATGACGCTTGCTTTGGTCAACTACGGCTCGTTGACGGAACTGGATGTGGACGCTTCTTTGGATGCACGGGCAGCTCAGGCTCTGGTTCATGGACGGCCGTTCGCGAGCTTGTTCGCGGTGGGAGAGCGCCCATTTGTCGGCCCGAGCGCCCTGACTGCCCTGAAGTTCTTTGCCATTCACTGGACAGAGAACAACTGCGAAGATTGAGCTGACGGCTCAGCTTCCGACCGCTCCTTGGTGGACTCGCCCTAGGGGCTTCTTGCCTTGTAGCCCCCCTTTTTGATGCGCTGAGTATTTTCGGGTGGTTGCACCTATTTTCAGCGAAACTCATCCCTGAACCTAGGCGATTGATCCGGGGCTGACCGAGGCCCGGTCTAGCGTGGGACGGAGCGTTCTCAAGCAGGGACCAAGGGTCCGAGATGGCCGGGAAGAATTTCAAATCAAAATAACGCAGAAGTACCTGAGTTTACTGGACTTCTCGTATATTGACCGGGACCAATATACTCGTCTATTGCCACGGGATTCCGCCTTGCCTACATTCGCTCTTGAAGGTTGGTGCTCTTTTCCAGGCAGGACTCGTGACGGAGCCGAACGGCTTTGCGTAACCCAATTTATTGGGGCGCGTGAAGTGCGAGGCTCCACAAGAAAACCCAGGAGGGGAACGGGCCCTCGGTGAAGGGAAACTGGAACCGGGCGGCAACGGTCGAATCGTTCGAGCAAGACCCTGTAGGTGAAGCCACGCTCATGGGCGCAAGCCTCCGTCCGAAGCGGAGCGCGTGGCAAGACATCAGGAGGGGATGGGGATTCCAGAAATGGTTCCCTCTCGACATTCGGGACAGACCCTGGAGGGTGAGAACCCCAGGAGCGTTACTCGGCGAAACATCCGGGAAGGTGTCGAGTGGAGTAAACCGTCAAGGGCGTGGAAAACGTCGAAGGCGGAACAGAGCAGGTGAGGCAAACCTGCGAATAGTAAATACTCGACGCTGTAAGCGCTGGAGGGGCAGCCAACTCCATGAGAGGAGTTCGAAGTGTGAGGATGCCACCCTCGGAGGTGGTCCTCGGCGACGAACCGGACGTAATTTTCGTCTGCGAGGGAGAGGTGAAGTTCAAGGAGGGAGCATGTCGGATTCTGCAAAGGGTCCGAGAAGCGACCCCCGAGAAAACGACAAGGGCCAGACCGAGAGGTGATAGGTCGAAGTCGGGTCGGGGAACCAATAACCCGGTATCGGGGGTCGTTTAGACCTCGAAGAACCCACCAACTCCGCGGCAGGTGTCGAGCTAGTTCGCTAGTTCGAGCAGGTTGCGTACCGAGAGACTCTGAAGGAGAAACGCACGATGTCTCGCAGGGCCTCTCGCTTCGGCGAGAGCGGGAGTGCCAGCCTTCACTGATTCGGGCCAGCCGACCGGTAGCTTCATGGTGGAGTTGCCGGTCGTGCTCGTTCTGGGCAGTTTATTTCCTTTCTGAGAGCCTCTAGTCCTGCTCTCTTCGCTCCCGGTGGAGCCGACTGGGTTGTGACGTGTCGGCGTTTGACACATTGTCACCCCCTGCTCCCTTCTGCAGCTTGCAGTGACAAAGTGTCACGAAACATCCCTCCCGTTGCTAGTTCCACGTTCGGCGCTTGGTCTTTGTGTGCGAACAAAAAGCCGTTGCTGCGACCTATTTGTGTTCTGGCTGGTGTCCTGTGGGGTGTAGTGGCAGGGTTCTTGCTCGTGTCTTGCATTGATTGGGTGGGGCGTGTGCGCCACTTCTGTAGTTGGACCGGATCCAAATGACTCGATTCCGTTCGTCTCTTCGTCGATCCATGGTGGCCCTTGCCGCCTTTGTCTTCGCTGTCTCCCTGAGCGCCGGGGTCCCTGAGCACCTGGGTGATGAGTTGGAGGTGGGCGATGATCCTGTGGCGGTGGCCGTTGCCCAGGATCGGGTCGTTGGTGTGCTGTTGGATACGGACGAGCCAGTCCTGGCCTGGCTCGACTCGGGTGACCTGAGCCTCGGCCCCTACATGATTTCATTGAACATGGAGCAGGTCTCTTCGCTTGCAGCGGGTTCGTTTGATGAACAGGCTGTCCTTGTCGTGGGGGGCTCGCAGCTCGGGGTGTTTCGATTCGACACCAGCGCCATACCTGCGGCGGTTCCGAGTCAAGACACCCCGGTAGGTCTGGGAACGGGGGGCGGGCTACTCGTAGACTTGGTTGTGGATGAGGCTCGCACGGCGGTGTTCGGTGTCGACAGTTTGAACAACTCCCTACGGCACATCTCGTTGGATGGAGACGCGGGGGCAGCGGACACCCTCTCCTCGTCATGGCCTATGAGTCTCTCGTTTAGTCCCCAATCAGCGGCCTTGTTGGATGACAACTCGCTGATTGTCGTGGGCGGGGACGAAGACTCTCTGGGGCTCGCTGTGGTCGATCTAACGGACAGCTCGAGCCCTGATTTGGAGCTGGTGGATGGGGTCGAACTCGACTCCCTGGGGCCGGCGGTGTCCGTGACTACAGATGGCAGGGGGGCCTCCTGGATCTTGTTGGCCAATGGTGAGGTGTGGCAACTCAGCCGAGGTGCGCCGGAGGGCGATGACGACGACGCCGGTGATGACGACGACGCCGGTGATGACGACGACGACTCCGGCGATGACGACGACTCCGGCGATG
>PBPL01000018.1 GCA_002724675.1 Deltaproteobacteria bacterium
CCACAAGAGCCTTGAGGCCCAACCGTCGGGACCGACTCTTTCTTGCGAGGGAGTACTGGAGCATCTCCAAGAACCGCCAGGCCAAGTACTTGGCGCGCATGTCGTAACCGAAGAGAACGCCATTCATCAGTCGCGGCACGAAGAAGATGAGCGGGTCCAGCCCGTAGCGAGAGGGCAGCTTCGCCAGCGCATGATGACGGCCTCCCTTGACCATGCGCACGAACAGTTTTCTAGACAGGATCGGCTTGAGGCCATACATCAAGAAATAAGCTCGCCACTCCGTGTCGTAGCCATGTCCCTTGAACATTAGGGAGTTCAGGTAGCCGTGGGCTGCGTCATCCTCATCCTCCTTGCTGATGATCCCTTCCTCGATGGCGAGCTGGGTCATGCCGGTCTTGGGTAGGTATGTGAGGGGGAGCGGCTTGACGATGTTGGGGCCGGCCTCAGCGTAGAACAAGAGCGCCTGGTCCTGATCGGCTCGTGTCTCGCCGGGCGTCCCCAGAATGTGGTCACAGGTGACGAACACCCCACGTTCTCGGAGCCGCCGAATGGCAGCCAAGATCTGGGTGTTCTTCTCGAATCGCTCCATGACGTTGCGACGAATGTCCTCATTGGTGCTTTGGACGCCCATGATGACCGTTCGGCAGCCGGAATCGGCGAGCAGGTCAGCCATCTGTTCGGTGACGAGGGTTGGATAAGTGATGCACGAATAGGGCAGCCCGATCTCTGCCTTGTACCTGGGTGCGAACTCAGCGAGCCAAGAGGTGCGGACCGGGAAGATGTCATCGTGGAAGAGAACAGCTTCCATTTGTGGATAGGCAGCCTTGGCTCGTTTCAGCTCCTCCAGAACGTGGTCCGGGCTTCGTAGTCGCACCTTCCTGTTTCCGACGATTTCGTGGACCGCGTTGTAGAAGCAGAAGCTGCAGTTGTAGGGACAGCCGCGGCTGATGGTCGTCATGTACTCCGACGCCAGTCCCGGCAGCTTCTCGTAGTAGAGGGACTTGTCGTAGAAGGGGAAGTCATCGAGGTTCCCGTGGTCGGGTCGGGTTCCGTTGTGATGCTCGGTGCCGTCTCGGTCACGAGCCCAGATCCCCTCGATCTTCTTGGGGTCTCCAGCCTTGCGCCCGTCGAGAATGTCGCAGAGCTCCACGAGTGAGCGCTCGGCTTCTCCCACGGCGACGTAGTCCACCTCGGGTCTGGCGATGACCACCTCGGGACACATGGTGGCGTGGATGCCTCCCATGATGATGGGCACCTCAGGACGTCGGGCCCGAAGTCCCGCTGCGATCTTCAGGGCCCAGTGGTACCCGTTGATCTCGATGGGAAAGCCGACCAGGTCGGGTTGCTCGCTGAGGATGTCTTCGATGACCAACTCATCGTTGCTCATCAACTCGATAAGGCCCGGCTCCTTGATGGCGCCGGTGGCAAACAGGTTGGGCTCGAAGACCAGGGCTGTTTCGTGGCCTGCGGCCTTCAGACAGGCCGACAGAGTCTGGACGCCCAGCATCTCGGTCAACTGATTGCAGAAGACGATCTTCATGGACAGGACCTCGAAGCAATCCCAGGAAACAAGTGGCTGCTCAGGCTACCTCGGAATAGAGGCTGCCTCGTTGGGATGCTCCTCTTGATAGGCCGGGTGCAGCTCGATGGGGAGCAGCGCCTCGTCGTGGTCGGCGATTTGCTGCACGTAGTCTTCGTAGAAGCTCTGGTCGTCGCTGGCCATGCATCGCTTTGGTGCATTTCGGAAGCGCTCGAAGCCACGCAGCCGGCCCCAGATACCGGCGATGGGCTCATTCTTCACATTGCCGAAGTTCAAGTGGATGAAGGCGCAGGGGATGATGTCGCCGGACGTACTCATGTACATGCGCTCAATGCCCGGCCGGCAACCATTGATCTTGTAGTTGGACTTGCCCTCCCACACCACCCACGGGAGGGCCATGGCCTTGTCGAACTCCACATAGTCCTCGTCGGTCAGGCGCACATCCAGCTGGTGCTCCCACTTGCCCGAAGTGCAGG
Source organism: Deltaproteobacteria bacterium (assembly GCA_002724675.1). Lineage (GTDB taxonomy): Bacteria > Myxococcota_A > UBA796 > UBA9615 > UBA9615. The sequence goes on from PBPL01000018.1 coordinate 2,017, forward strand.
GCTGCACGAAGTTGACGGTGACCTTCTTGTCTTGGGCCAGGTGGACCATCTTCCAGAGCGTGCCGTCTTGGACCTTTTGGTGTGTGATGGTGCAGTTGAGGATGACCGGCAGGCCATAGGTATGGCAGTTGGCGATGGCTCGCATGACCTTGTCGTAGGCGCCAGGGATCTCCAACAGTGCATCGTGATCTTCCGGTCGGTGACTGTGCAGGGAGATCATGACGATGTAGCAGCCGGCATCCTTGAGCTTGCGGGCCACCCGGTCGGTGAGGTTCAGGCCATTGGTCTGAATGTTCACGACTCCGCGATGTGACGGAACCATTCGGATGATCTCGTAGATGTCGGGATTCAGGAGCGGCTCACCACCTGTGAGGTTGATGGAGACGGCCCCTGCTCTTAGGAAGCCGTCAATGGCGTCTCGGTACTGGTCGAGTGTCAGCCGGTCTTTGTTTTGTTGAGTCTGGCTCATCATGAAGTCAGCCGAGCAGTGCCCGCAGGTGGCGTTGCAGCCTGACTCAATGGAGATGGATGCGGTGCGCAGGACGTCCTCGCCCAGCAAGTTCATGCGGGCGTAGTTGAGAGCCAGCTTGGGGAGGAGCCTTGGCTTGCGACGCACCAAGTCGCCCAGGTGATCCCGCAGAAGTCCAACTAATTGGCGCGCGGCATCGCTGGGGCCTGTCTGCATGGTCTCTCGTTCCCGATTCTGTGGGCTCTCTAGCCCCTCAAGGTCGAAGCAGTCTCCCAAGGTACCATGGCCCTATCCATCCTGAGCCAGCTTCTCGACTCAGGAGCGTAAGTGCTGCTTCACTTGGTAGGTCACCAGGGTCTTCAAGTAGTTCAAGTACAGCCTGGGCCGGATGTCCTCGTCTCGCAGTACGCCTGTGGCCAGTCGCGGCAGAAAGGTGGCTTTGCCGAGGCCTGGGATTCTCCCCAGCGCCGATAGCCGATGATGCAGGTGCCACCGAAGCATCCTCTCCCGACCTTGTTGACTGAGTAGGGGAAACACGGAGTAAGCGAGGCTATAGGCCCGGAAGTCGTCGCCCGACAGCTGGCCCTCGAACATGAAGTGATCCCAGTCCCCGCTCTCGGTTCGCTTCAAGGCATCCGCTGGCACGGTTTGGTCAGCGTGGCTGCGGCGGGTCAGATCCGTGCCAGCGAAGTAGGTGAGAAAGAACGGCTTAACTACATCGGGTCCGCTTGCGACGTAGAACGCTAGGGCATCTTCCTGGTCCTCCAGGGTCTCGCCGGGAATGCCAAAGATGTGGTCCACCAGGACGAACACACCGCGGCTCTTCAGCCGACGAATCGCGCGCGCGATGTCCTCGGAGTCTTCGGTGCGATTGATTCCCTCGGGTCGGCGCGAGCTCTCGTTGACAGTCTGGGCGCCCATGATCGTGTATCGACAACCCATGTCCGCAAGCAGCTCGGCAGTCTCCTCTGTCATCAACTGCGGATGAGTGATGCACGAGAAGGGCAGGCCAATGCGCTCCTTGTAGAGGGGGGCGAACTCTCGCAGCCAACGGATGGAGGTGGGGAAGATGTCGTCGTGGAAGACGACACACTCGATGTCGTAGCGTTCGCGGGCGGCCTCCAGTTCTCCGATGACGTGCTCGGGCGAACGAGTGCGCAAGAAGCCATCTCGCTCATAGAGGTCGTACAGAGTGGTGTAGAAGCAGAACGAGCAGGCCCAGTGGCAGCCTCTTGAAGCGACGCACATGTACTCGCGGGAGAGCCCCGGGAGTTGGTCGTAATAGAGGCTCTTGTCGGGCCAGGGCAGTGAGTCGAGGTCTGCCACAAGAGGTCGGGGAGCATTGCGATGCACCGTTCCGTCACGCTCTTTGACCCAGATGTTCGCAATGCTTCGTGGGTCTCCGCCCTGGTCCAGCACCTCGACCAACTCGGGGACGGCTAGGTCGCCCTCTCCAATGCAGAGCATGTCGACCCCCGAGCTCTTGATGCAGTCTTCGGGGTTGCTGGTGACATGGAAGCCGCCGTGGAGGAGGACAATCTGTGGGTTCTGGGTCTTGATGTGGCTCCCCACTCGGGCACACCAGGCAAAGGAGTTCACCTCCGATGGAAACAAGACGAGATCCGGCTCGAGCGCCAGCACTCGGCGCGCAGCCCGCCCTGCCGAGTCCGCTCGTTGGCTCAAGGATGGAGGAAGGGCTCCGAGAAAGGTCGCTGACAACAGGTCGGCCTCGAACACCAACTCAACGCTGTGTCCAGCGGCCTTGAGGAGTGCCGACAGGATCTCGACGCCCAGGTACTCCGTCAGTCGATTGCAGACGACGATGCGCATGACGTCAGCACTATAGAGCAGGCTCTTGATGGGGCTAGTGGCAAGGAGTGGCGCGGCTGGCAGGACTCGAACCTGCGACCCCCAGATTCGTAGTCTGGTGCTCTATCCAGCTGAGCTACAGCCGCTCACTCATATAGGGCGTCCCCGGTTGCCCCGAGTGTCGGGACAAGGACGCGACGGCGGAGTGTAGAGAAGGGGGTGAGGGTGGTCAAGGAAGCGAAAGTCTCCTGTTGGAGAGTGCCGCCTTGAGATTCAGTTCAGAAGCGTGACCCTAGGATTCTTCGGTGTCGGTGCCGCCGGGCACTGGCTCGACCCCCCGGTTGTTAGAGAGGGGGGCACTGTCGACTTGCAGCCCCTCAGGTGCTGCGCTGTTCCAGACCTGCGGCGCTGTCGTGGCGGCTGCTCGGGCAGATCCGGCAGGGGACTCGTCGTCAACTGTTCCCTCGCCGATGCGGGTATACCGGGTGAGGCCGCCCTCCTCGACCACGAGTGCTCGGCCCTCTTTGACGAGGACCGGGGCTAGATGGTGGGCGAACACGGCTGGGAAGTTGGCCTCGTCGATCAACAAGCCGCCGGCTTCGGCCCACTCGACCGCAGTCCAGCCCGCATCAGGAGCGCTCTCAAGTGCAGCCACGAGGTGATCCTTTGCCGTTTCGATGATCGCTCGACCGTGATCTTGTAGGGGATTGGGAACCATGATCTCTCCTGAACCTCGATCCTTGTGACCCGAGCCCCGCACGATGTTAACATGCCGCGCCTTTTCGGCTGCACCGTGGTCGAAGAGCGGGGAATCCCGGTTCCGAACAGTCTCGGAATGCAACTCCCAATGGGGTCGGCAGGGTACGCCAGTAGGGCTGCCTGCTCGGTCTGAAGAACGAATCTAATCTGAGGAATATCCTCCCATGCGTAGCAATCTGCTCTCCCGTCTTTTTCCCACTGTTGTCGTCCTTTTGTTGGGCTTGTCGCTTGCGGCATGTCCGCCGGCTACCGACAGTTCCACCGTCGCAGCGCCTGCTGCCGATCCTGCTCCGGCTCCTGCAGCCAGCCCCGCTGCTGATGCGCCCGCTGGAGTCGCAGCCGTTGTCCAAGGGAAGGAGATCTCATTTGCTGATCTTGAGGCGGAGGCTGCTCCTCAGCTGATCCGACTGAAGACTCAGGCGCACGACATTCGCAAGCAGACACTGGACCGACTGATCGAGACTCAGTTGCTCGAGGCAGAAGCGAGTAAGCGGGGCATGACCAGTGATGCACTGATCAAGNCCGAGGTNNCCGACAAGCTTCCCGAGGTNACCGAGGAGGAGGCGAAGGCTTACTTCGACAAGAATCCCCCGCGTGGTGGGGTCGAGTTNGANAAGATCAAGCCACGGGNCATNAGCTATCTCCAGCGCAAAGGNGAGCAGGACCGCCGTGTTGAGTACATCGGTTCNCTGCGGGAGGCTGCAGGCGTTGAGGTCATGCTTAAGGCCATGCGCTTCGAGATCGGTTACGACGACGATGACCCCATCTACGGCTCCAAGGACGCTCCTGTCACCATCATTGAGTTCTCCGACTTCCAGTGCCCCTACTGCAGTCGGGTCAATCCGACGATCGATCGTGTGAAGAAGGAGTATGGCGACAAGATCGCGCTCGTCTTCCGCGACTTCCCGTTGCCGATGCACAAGGAGGCCCCCAAGGCCCATGAAGCTGCCAGCTGCGCCAACGAGCAAGGCAAGTTCTGGGAGTATCACGACGTGCTCTTCGAGAACCAGCGCGCTCTGCAGATCGCGGACCTGAAGGGCTATGCCGGGAACCTCGGTCTCGATCAGGCCACGTTCGATGGCTGCCTGGATTCCAATCGATACACCGCCGAAGTGGAGCTAGACAAGAAGGCTGGAGCCGCTGTCGGTGTGTCGGGCACCCCGGCGTTCTTCATCAATGGACAGTTCCTCAATGGTGCACGACCGTTTGAGTCGTTCAAGGAACTCATTGATGGGGAGCTGAAGGCGAAGGGACTGCTCTAGGCGCAGGAGCGTCGCGGGTTTTCGCTACGGGCCAGTCCACCGGGACGGGGAGTGATGTCGACTGACGAGCCGCACACAGTTGTCCTGGGAGAAGGGGGACGGGGTAGTCGGCGCCAGAAGCTGATCCCGACTCTGTCGGTTCTCGAAGGGCCAGAGGTGGGCGCCTTCTACGCTCTAGACCCCGCCCCCGCGGAGCACCGCGTGGGGCGAGGAGACGACGTTGAGGTTCAGATCCCTGCTCCCTCGGTGTCGCGAGTCCACGCCATCGTCACCCTTGCGCAGCGCGATGGTCACCCCGGCATCTCAGTCGTCGACAACAAGAGCACCAACGGTGTGTTGGTCAACGGTGTGCTCGTGGAGCACATGTGGTTGGTGAGTGGTGACAAGGTCCGAATGGGTGATGTTCTACTTCGTTTCGAGTGGATGACCCACGACGAGGTTCGCTACCACCTGGAGATGTCTGACCGAATTCAGGCCGGCAACAGAGATCATCTGACCGGCTTGTTGAGTCGAACGTTCCTGGACAATCGGCTGGAGCCGCTCCTGGATGAGTTGGACATCCGGCAACAGGATGCGTGCTGTCTGATGCTCGACCTGGACTTCTTCAAGCGAGTCAATGATCAGTACGGGCATCCGGCGGGCGATGAGGTCTTGCGACGGGTCGCCGGTGTCGTTCAGGGTAGCCTGCGGCGTACGGACTATGCGGTTCGATACGGCGGCGAGGAGGTCCTCCTGCTGATGCCGGACCTCGGCTTGGAGTGGGGCCTCGAAGTAGCCAATCGCCTGAGGCACAAGGTCGCCTCACTGGATTTCTCCGATGTGGCGGCTGGGCTCGGAGTTACAGCGTCGATTGGCCTGGCTGTGCGCCTGCGTAGTGAGTCTGGTGCGGCGTGGTTCGCTCGGGCTGACGCAGCGCTATATCAGGCTAAAGAGCAGGGCAGGAATCGAGTCTGCGTCGCCGATGATCCGGCGTCTGCAGATACCGACCCGAGGCTGCAAGCCGTGTCGGCGAAGGTCTCTGAGGAGCCATCCGTAGTGTCGGCTGCTGAGACGACGAAGGTGCCCTCAGCCCCACCCGGTACCGGCACTATCCCCGTCGATACAGAGGAACTGGAAGACTAGGCGGCTCTGTTCGCTTCCAGGAGCACCGCATGCGGCTCCTTTTGGGCGTCGTCTGCCCCCGCTTGACGAAGTCCGGGGTGCCCCCTATCATCCGCGGCGATCGCACGGTGACCCCCCGACCGCTCGGTCCGGGGGTTTTCTATTGTTGGGGGTAAGACGACTCCCGATCGGGATGAGAGAGGTTCGATGGCTTCTGAAGCCGGCATCGAAATGGAGGGCACCGTCAAGGAGGTCTTCCCCGGAGGCACCTTTAAGGTTGTCACGGACCAGGATCACGAGATCCTTGCTCATCTGGGCGGCAAGATGCGTCGCTATAGGATTCGGGTTCTTCGGGGGGATCGGGTCATTGTGGAGGTGTCTCCCTACGACCTGACCCGGGGTCGAATCACCTACCGTCAGCGCTGACTTCCATCGCCTTGATGGTTCTTCCGCGTGGAAGGCAACTACCCATGACTGCCAAGCTCTTTATCGGCAACCTGCCCTACTCATGTACCGAGGACGACCTTCGGTCGATCTTCGAGTCTGCGGGGACAGAACCTGTGGACGTTCGTGTGATCATCGATCGCTCCACTGGCCTGTCCAAGGGCTTCGGCTTTGTGGAGATGGCAGATTACGATGCGGCGATCTATGCCAAGGGAGCCCTGTCGGGCGCAGTCCTGGGTGATCGCAACCTCGTGGTTGATCTCGCTAAGCCATCAGCGAGCGGCAAAGTCTCCCGCTAGTTGGGCCCAGAGGGCCGCACGGTTTCCCCCGTGTGGCGGCTGGCCCGCGAGCACTCAAGGCAGTGACGTTGGGTGACTGCGGTCGCCGGCTCGCTCGGCCAGGAGTCTCGCTTCGGACAAGTCCTCGACGAGAGGCAGCAGCAGCCGAAAGCGTCCCTCTTCCCAGTCGTCCTCTGTCGTGGGGATTGGCCCCTTGACCTCCAACTCCTCACCGCTCGGGAGCTGGAGGGTGAAGGCGAGTGAATCTGCCTGAATTCCCTGGGTCAGTTGTCCGCCGACGACCCAGGTGTTGGGCTCGGCCTCACGCTGGCTGGCGCGCTGCAGTCGTGCCCAGCTGCTTGCCACGACCACACAGCAGACAGCCCGGTGTTCGGAGACAGCTGCTGCAATGCCCAGGCAGTTGCCGCCCGTACGTTCTAGGAAGTCGCGGCCATCGTCTTTCGGATTCAGCAGTTCGAACAGTTCCGCAGCGATTCGTGGCGGATCCCACCCGACCTGCACGTCCACTTGGCTCTGCCATTGGGACAGCCGACCGATGAAGGTCGGGTGCCGCCGAAGCAGGTGTGTATTCAGGCCTGTTCCCTCGGGGTCGACCTCGCGGCAAAAGTCGCGCTCTGCCATGTCGTGAGCGTGGTGCTGGGCCAGCTCGTTGACGACGTCCTGTGCGTAGCTGAGCTGGGGAAGGGCAGGGGGAAGTTGAGCATGGAGCTGTTCGCGAAGAGCGACCGTGATGGCGACCGCGTCCATCTCCAGCCACACGGGCGGGCCCCCGGGCACGGGGTGGTCTTGCCCCCAGCGCAGCATGATGCTGGACAGCCACCAGATCCCTGCGCAAACAAACAGAACAGCGAGGATACCCACGAGCGTCGGAGCCGCTGAGGCGGGGGGTAGCAAGAGCAAGGTGGCGGGCAAGGTCACGATTCTAGACTTCCCTTATAATCGGTCGGGGAGGATGCTGGTGTCGAGCGCCGATTATCTGGAGCCCCGAATCATTCAGACGCAGTCGGTCTGCGAGTCTCTGGAGCGATTACCGGAGTTGCCAGTTCGGATACTAGTCCTCTCCTCAGTTGGAGTGGAGGATCCCTCACGCCGCGGCCTGGCCGCCCGGCTGGAGCGGCGCAGTAGCGAGTTGGGCGTGGGTGCCGGAGTCGTGATTCATGACGCGCAGTTCGACAAGTGGGATCAACTGCTCCAGGAGCCGGGCGAGAGCCGATACGATGCTGTGTTTCTTCGCCCCTCGAGCCTCCCTGCTGATCACTTCGAGCAGGATCGGCCAGCGGACCACGTCATGGATCGGCTCTTTGGACTGTTGGGCGATCTGTGCGCTCGATTCTGGTTGGTTGATCCCGAGCCGAACGCTGGTGACGAAGGGGCGTTGCGGTCCAGCGAGGCTCGTCGCCTAGCCTTGTGCCGAACCTTAGTGGGACGGGGTGCGCCGCCTGCCATCATGCCCTCTTGCTCCTGGGAGCCCGATGAATTAGCTCGTTTTCACGAGGACTTCTTCGAGAGAGCTCTTCACGATTCCCCGCTCCCGCTAGCGGTGGGGCTGGCGACAGGAAGTCTGGACGCGTCGGCCAGTGTCGTTGTGCCCATGGGAAGTCGCCATGGGCTGGATCTGGGACGTCTCTTGGAGAACCATCGAAGTCGCATCGATGCAGCCAGCGGCTCGTTGGCGATGCTTCACCGAGAGATGGAGGCCGTCTCGGCTCTCGATGGGGTGAATGCAGGGGACGTCCGTGCCGCGTTGGCTGAGGATGCTCTCCAGCGAACGAGGCGGTTGGACCTGGTCAAGGATGCCTGTGACGAGATCAATCGAGATCGGGATCCGGCGGGCTGGAGCCGATTGTCAGCCAACATACAGCAGCTGGCGGCGCTCGAATCTGACATCGTTCAGGCGCGTAGCTGGATCCGTAGTGAGCGCGGTTTCTGAGTGGCCAGCGTCGCGAGGATCGTTCGTTGAGCTGCAGAGCCACCACCCCTGTGCGCTTGCGGCACCGGCGCCTGGTGCCTCTGGTGTTTCTGGTCTTGTTGGTGGGAGTGCACGCAGCTGCTGAGGACCCGACAGCAAGGGGATTGGGGCTGACCTATCGCTCTGTCTTCGTTCCGGGAAGCGGCTCCGCCCACATGCTGACGGTGGACCTCAAGCAGGCGGAGTTGAGGGTTCTAGACGCACGCGACCTCCAGGCTAGTGCGTTGACGGCTCAGCAGTTTCTCGAGCGAACCGATGCGACCGCAGTCTTCAATGGCCCTTTCTTCGATGTGGACGGCAGCCCGATGGGTTTGCTCGTGGTGGACGGAGAGCGGAGAGGGGCGCTGAGGCCTGTCGACTGGGGGGTGTTCTCCATTGACGCGCAAGGTGCGAGCATCGTGCACACTGCTGATTGGGTCGAGCGGGAAGGGGTGCTCCAGGCGCTTCAGGTTGGACCGCGGCTTGTCGTCGCTGGGGAAGCTCTTGCGCTGAAGCGTCAGGCGGCACGGCGTACCGCCCTTTGTGTGCTGCCCGATGGGCGTCTAAACGTGTTAGTGGCCGGCTCTCCTCTCTGGGCGGGAGACCTCGCTGGTTTCTTGAAGGACCAGGGGTGTACCGATGCGCTCAATCTGGACGGAGGGCCTTCCAGTCAGCTCTATCTGAGCCGAGCGGGCATCGTGGTCGATGAGCCTGGCTCGAGTCCCGTCCCGGTGGCTGTGGGGATCTTCGTCAAGGGGGACGCTGAGATTGTGCGCCCCCGAAGCTGTTCCTGCGGGTAGAGACGCCCGCTGACGGGACTTAGGGCGGCGATCCGGGCTACACTTCAAGAGGACACGGCCGGCTAGGCGGACCGGACTCAGGTACTCCAGATGGTGTGAGAGGTGAGCGAGTCGTGGCTCGAGAACGCTCCAGCCAGAAGCCCGGGACAGCTTCGATTCGGCATGGCCCGCCTACCATTCAAGAGAACTTAGAGGCGCGGTTTGAGCGGGAGACCACCGCTCTCTTCCGTACGCGCTTGCTCACGGCCTCCATGTTTGGCGCGATGCTGATGCCCTTGTTCGGTGTCATCGACGTCTTGGGCGCTAACTCTTGGTGGCCTGACACCAGCCCACCTCTGGCGGCCTTCTTGATTCTTCGCTTCGCCATGACCTTGTGGTTCGTGGCCCTGTGGGTGTTCCTTAGGAATGCGGAGAGCTTTCCTGTGGGCGCCATGGACTGGCTGATCTTCGCGCCCCCAGGCCTCATCCTGGGCTACATGACCGCAGCAACTGGCGGTGCGGAGAGTTCCTATGTGGCGGGGACGATTCTGCTCGTGAGTGCCCGAACAATCCTTGTGCCAGGTGAGGCTCGAACTCACTTGCCGGTGGTGGGGTTCCTGGTGCTCTCGTACCCCCTCACCCTCGTCCTCTTCGGCGACCATCAAGCGGGCTTCGGAGGGTGGATGCGGGACGTTGATCAAGTGGGACACATGATCGCCAACCTGTTCCCCCTGATGACCATTGCCGGTGTGGGTCTGGTGGGGTCGGACATGATTCACGCGATGCATCAGCGCCTGATCTCGGCTCGCTCGCTGGGGCGCTACAAGATCAAGCGGGAGCTCGGCCGCGGTGCCATGGGAGTTGTGTACCTCGCTTGGCACCGTGATCTGGACCGTCCGTGCGTCATCAAGCTCATCAACCCCGATAAGGACAGCTCGGGCGCGTTGCGAAGGCGATTCGAGCGAGAGGCGAGGGAGACCTCTTTGCTGCGCTCTCCGCACACTGTTCAGGTGTTCGACTTTGGGATCACCAACAAGGGGCAGTTGTTCTACGTCATGGAGCATCTGGATGGCGTGAGCCTCCAGGACATGCTCGATGACGATGGGAGCCAACCCTTCGACATCGTCTGTCGTTGGATGGCGACCACCTGTGAGTCGCTCGCAGAAGCCCACGCGCGGATGCTCATCCACAGAGACATCAAGCCCGCCAACCTGTTCCTGGCCCGTACGGCGGATGATCGAGAGATGCTGAAGGTTCTCGACTTTGGGATCGCTCGAAAGCTGGATGACGAGGGCGTTGGCGCGCCTGTCGTCTCCTCGCCGTCGGACGGTCCCGGGCCGGGGTTGCCCGAGGATGCCCGACTGACCGCGGTGGGGACGATCATGGGGACACCGCTGTACGTGGCCCCGGAGGTCTTGACGGGTGCTCCAGCCAGTGACCGAGCGGACCAGTACTCGGTGGCAGCCACGGGCTTCCACTTGCTCACTGGACGCCCCGTCTTTACGGCAACGACCATGGAGGAGTTGCTGTTCAAGACGATTGAGGTGGAGCCTGAGGCACCCTCCAAGGTCCACCCGGAGGCTCGTCTCCCAGCAGGACTGGACAGCGTGCTGCTGCGAGCTCTCAGGAAGAAGCCTGAGGAACGTTTTCCATCCATGGAGGCCTTCCGACAGGCTCTCGAGCCCTTCGCTGCTGCTCCAGGGGCCACCTCGTCGGTGATGGAACGATGAACTGCTCCGACCGGGTCTTTCTAGGCCCTTCTTTGCAAATCCTTGACGTCTGTAGGGGGGCCATCTAGCGTGGTTGTTGCCCTATGATTCCTGACCTCTACCCAATGCAGGCCGCCTCTACCCGTCGGTCACTGGCGACCCTCCTGACCCTGGCTCTATGGCTGGGCATTGTGGGTTGTTATGACTACACCGGGGAGGCTGTGCCCGATGAAGAAGAGGAGCCCGATGACTTCGTCGGTGACGATGACGACGTCGGTGACGATGACGACGATGCGTCGGACGATGATGACGACTCGCTGCCCCCACAGGATGCGGACACGGACGGGGACACGATCTCAGACGAGGATGAGGGCGACGAGGACGATGACGCCGATGGCGACGGGGTGCCCAACAAAGAGGACTTGGACTCGGACGGGGACGGCATTCCCGATGCGGTAGAAGCCGGAGACGACGACAACACGACCCCACCCCAAGACTCGGATGTGGATGGAACGCCGGACTTCTTGGATCTGGACAGCGACGACAATGGCATCCCCGACGAGATCGAAGGCACCGGGGATTACGACGGTGACGGTATCCCGGACGCGTCCGATGTGGATGACGATGGGGATGGTATCTCGGACGAGGACGAGATCCGTGGCTATCCAGACAACCCCCCGGACAGTGATGGGGATGGAACGGCTGACTACCTAGACGACGACTCCGATGGTGATGGTGTGCCTGACTTCTACGAGGGAGGGCAGGACCCCGACGAGGACGGCATCCCGTCCTACCTGGACGCAGACTCCGATGGGGACGGGATGACGGATACCGAGGAGGCTGGGGACGACCCCTCCAATCCGTTGGACTCCGATGGTGATGGCTATTACGACTTCGAGGACACGGACTCCGACGATGATGGGGTGCTCGACGCTGATGAGCCTGCGGCTGGTACGGACCCCTTGGAGCGAGACAGCGATGACGATGGGTTTACCGATGGTGCGGAGGTGGCCGCAGGAACCGATCCCTTAGACGCCGCTTCGGGTATCGATGGCTTCTACGCGGAGCTGGCGGCGCGAGTCGAGACCACCATCGAGGTGCCATTCACACCGCAGATCCTCCAGGCGGACGTCCTGTTTGTCCTCGACACCACGTGCTCCATGACGCCTGTGCTCAATGCGATGGCCAGCAACTTCAGCCAGGTCGTGAGCGGGATCTCGATCCCCGATGTGGCCTTTGGGGTCGCTGAGTTCAATGACTACGTGTACGGGGAGATGGGCTACTGGACCTGGACCGACGGCTTCTTCGGTACGTTGATGTCGCCCGAAGACAAGCCCTTTCGCCTCACTCAGCAGATGACCACCAGCACCACCCTGACCCAGACGGCCCTGTCGTCGGTGGGCATCCGCAACGGTGGAGACCTGCCGGAGTCGGGCATGGAGGCCTTGTTTCAGGCCGCCACCGGTAAGGGGTTCGACCAAGACTGCGATGACCAGTACGACAATCAGACCGACGTCTACCCATTCGTGGCGACCTCATCGGGACCTCAGACGGATGCATTCCTAGGCACTGTCCCGGGTGTCTATGACTCGTCGGTGGTGGGCACGGGGGATATCGGAGGCGCTGGCTTCCGAGAAGGCTCCGTGCCGATTCTCGTCTACACGACCGACGCGTGGATGCGGGACTCCGACCTGCCCGCGACCGACTTCAACTTCCAAAATGGGCAACCCCCCGGGTGTGGCGATCCTGCCGGCAGCAGTGATGTGGTGGACGCTGTGCTGGACATCTCCGGCAAGCTGATTGGCATCGGTGTGGAGGGCTCCAACCCGGACAGCGACCCGGTGCCTCAGATGAACGAGCTCGCCGCTGACACCAGCTCTCTCGCGGACATCGATGGGGACGGTAGCCTCGAGCCTCTCGTGTTCGAGGGTACGGGTTCCGACACCGTCATCAACGTCATTGCCGGCATCGAGGCCCTGACCGACTCTGGGATCTTCGACATCAGCCTCTCCATTGACGACGGGCCCTTCGACTTCGTGACCGGCATCTCGCCTTCGGAGCACCCGGCGGTCGAGCTAGGAACCACGGTCGTCTTCGAGGTGACCCTCTTCCCCACCGTGCCGCAGGGCTCGACCGATCAGGTCTTTGTGTTTCCCATGCAGGTCATTGGTGACGGAGTCAGCGTGCTGGCCGAGTGGGACCTGGTGCTGGTGGTCCTGGCTGGCTAGGGCTGGGCCGTTTTCGTGACGGTGACGCGTTTACTCGGCGTCCTCAGTGCCCTCTGAGGGCTTCCCGTCGGATTCAACAGCGTCGTCCGTCGCGCCAGGTTCTTCCGCGGGCGCTGGCTCCTCGTCGCTATCTGGCGCGGGCTCGTCAGTAGGCTCTTGATCGACGGAAAATGTAGCGAGCCCGGCCTCTTCTTCGCCGGCGTAGACGACATCGAAGACCTTGCCGTTGTACATGTAGACATACTTCGTGACGATCTCGTTTCGGTAGGCCGTCTTGGAGTCCTTGCGCATCAGGAACTCTCGTCCCTTGCGGTCTATCTCAAACTCGTAGTTGAGAACGTCCACATAGGCATCCTTGCGGAAGTCTTTCCGGATCTTCGCCGGCTTGTCCCAGCACATGAACACTTCGTCTTTGTTCATGCCCTTGAGGACATCGCCCTTGATGATGTTGGGCACCATGTCCTTGTCGATCTTCTTCCAGAGCCTCCAGTAGCCAGCGTCCACCAGGAATTGCTTGCGCTCTTCGGTTGTCTTGATCTGCAAGAAGAGCTTCAACTCTTCGTCCGTCATCCAGGCGTCGAGGCTTCGGGCCCAGACCTGGTCGAGTTCAGGCCACTTCTTGACCTTCTTCATGTTGACCTGTGCGGCGAGAGCCGGGGTAGCCAGCGCTAGGCACAGCAAGGTGACGATGACGGTGACAGAGAGCGAGTGTCGATGCATGGGGTCCTCCTGAGCGGTGGCGACTATAGCGCTTTACCTTTGTTCTGCCTGGGTGATCGGGCGGACGAGACCTAGCTCCGAGGCTGGAAGCCACCCCCGCTGTCCCGACGACAACAGCACTTGGATCCAGTCGCTGCCCTGCTCGAGCGCTTTGAGCTCGGCGCCGGCATGAAGCCGAGCCAACTCCACCGAGCGTAGGTCGCGCCCCGACCGGAGTGTGACCTCCTCGGCGAGCACGACGACGATGGGCCGGGCTTCTTGCTGATAGGACCGAACGAAGTGGCCGGCGAGACCCAGCACTGCGATCAGCGCCAGACCCGCTGCGACAGCGCCTAACCCCTCCGCTTGCCGTAGCCGGCGGATGGTCAGAAGAAGGAAGCACAGAGCCCAGGCAGCCGCCCCGAGCAAGAGAAGCTCAGAAGACGACAGAGAGTCGTAGGGAGCGAGCAATGTGCGGGCCAGGGGCCCGCGGACGTCGGCGGGCTCCAGGTCGTCGCGGGCACGCTCGCGTGCGGTCTTCAGATTTGCGCGCAGGTCCCCATCTCTGGGGAGAAAGAGCAATGCCCTCCGGTATGCGAGTACGGCCTGACCAGTGTTGCCCTCGCGCAGCCAGGCGTTGCCCAGGTTGTAGAGCAGGTGCCCGTTGTGGTTCCCCTGCGACTCGAGAGTCTGTAGACATTGGATCGCCGCGGTGTAGTCGCCTGATTCGTAGAGGGCCTCGCAGTCGAAACCTGGCGCGGCCTGTGCTCGAGCAGCACCTGGGCTGAGGAGCCCCAGGAGCAGCAGCATGGAGGTGATCCGTCGGAGTCGAGGCCGAGGGTCTGCCCAACCGAGACGTTGCCCCAGCAGGGCCCAGAGGGGCCTCATGACCACTCCTTGTCTGCTGTGGTGGTCCAGGCGGCGAGGTCTTCGGCGAGGCCATCGGTGGACCCGCCGCCATAGCGGGCTGCCTCGCAGCGCTCCAGCAACCGGCCCAGTGCCGCAGCCGTGGTCTCCGACAGCCCCGAGCCTGAGAGTGCTGCGGCTCCGTCCTGGGGTGAGAACGCATCGGCGCTTCGGTCGAGCCGAGCCCCCAGGTAGCTCCGCACAGCCCGCTCAGCCTCGATGGGGTCGTTGTCTCTTCCAGCCTCTCTGACGGCCTTCATGGCGGCTCGAGCGGCCTTCAAGCGCCGCTGCTCCTGGCCCCGGCTCGTTCCCTCGAATCGCTTGCGGTTGTGGGCGATGGAGACTCCCGAGAAACCCACGAGAGGGACGATGAGCAGCACAAGGATCCAGGGGGACAGCAGACGGATGCGGGTGTCTCCCAACACCCTCTCGCCAGTGTGTAGAGGCAAGATGTCACTGCCGAGCACTTCGACGGTCTTCTTGGCGTGGGTGAGCTCTGCAGAGCGCGCCACGATGGCGGGGTCAACGACAGCCGTCCCGCCCACTTCGATGGCGATGGGTTGGCTGGTCGCTACTCGATAACGACCGGCCTCGGGGTCGAAGTACGGGAACCGCACGCTTGGGATGGTGTACTTCCCAGGCTCCAGTGGAACCACTGCTTCGCGGAAGAGCACCTCGGAGCGCAGCTCGGAGCCCACAATTCGGACCCGTCGCTCCGGGTCTTCGCTATAGACCTTCAAGGCCTCCGGTAGCTTGAGGTCGATCTCGGGACTCCTGAGCGAGCCGCGTCCGGACAGCTTCAAGGTAAGCGAGATGGTCTCTCCAGCCTGAACCTCGGTGCGGTCGGTGGTTGCTGTCAGCCCAAAGCGTCCCACGGCGCCGCCAAACCCTTTGGGTCGACCCTCTTGCGGAAGGGGGCGCACTTGGAGGTCGATGGCGTTCGACGAAAAGGAACGCTGGGTCGTGGGCTGGAGGAAGGAGCCGCCACGGCGAACGACACCGATCTGCATGGTGGACGGATCGATCGTGCTGGCGCCCTCTTCGAGAGCAAACAGAGGCACGACCAGCTGGGTGACGTTGTATCGACGGCCATCGAGCACTTCGGGGTGCTCCGACTGCCCGGGCTCGATCCCGGGCTCGGGGGCCAGTGATCCCCACGTGGGCCGCTCCCAGTTCATGCCTCGGATGGCCACTGCGACCCCGACCTCCAGTCGGTAGGTCAAGCTCTGCCCCACGTAGGGTTTGGTGTCGGAGAGCTCGGCGAGGGCATACCAGTCCTGGCTCTTGGTGCCTGCAGCCGGGCCCCGGCTGCTCGGTGACAAGCGGGACTCCCCGGGCCGGCCTGTTTGTGCGGGTACAACCTCGATCCGGATGGAATCGGACACCACCCGCTTCCCATCAATGATGGCCTCGGCCGGGCCGAGGGTGTGTTGGCCTTCCTTGAGTCCCGTGACCTGGAAGCTGTACGTGGTGCGTTGTTCCA
This sequence comes from Deltaproteobacteria bacterium, assembly GCA_002724675.1. Classification (GTDB taxonomy): domain Bacteria; phylum Myxococcota_A; class UBA796; order UBA9615; family UBA9615. Next base: position 17,912 of record PBPL01000018.1, read on the forward strand.
CGGAGCCGTTGGTCATAGAGAAGCTCGACGCTCGGCCTGCCAAGGTGACGTCGAGGTTTTCGGACTCCACGAAGCGGGGAGCCTTGTCGAGCTGTTGCCCCTCGATCTCGACCTCTACTTGGGTGGCATCGCCCAGCTGGATGGTGGTGCGGCTCGCGCTCAGGAGCACGCGCCCCTCTCCCGACGCGGTTGCTGGGGTCAGGGTCACTAGGGCGAGACCAAGCCAGAGGACTGTGGAGCGCACAGGAAGCCGCGAGAGGCGAAGGCTAGCTGTATTGGCGTTGCCCATTACCAGTCCTTTGCCGCCCCACGTCGACCGCGCTTACGCTCCCGCTCGGTTCGTTCCCTGCGTCGGGCGGCCTGATCTTCTTCCAGGGCGCGAAGCAGCGCCTCAGCTTGCTCTTGTGACAGGGCCCCCTCGATGGCTTCTCTCGGTGGACCATCTTGCGGGGCATCCTCTTCAGTCGTGCTTCCCACAGCACCATCTTCCGGCTCCCCATCATCTCCTGGATCTTGCTCGCGGTCGATGTCCGCAGCGGATGCAGCTCCGCCAGTGGAGGGGGGCGGCTCCTCTTCGTCTTGGCTGTTCTGATCCTCTTCACCGCCGGCGGGGTCTTGCTGATCCGGTGGCGGCTCCTCGTTGGCAGCTTGGCCTTCTTGTTGCTCCTGTTGGTTCTGCTGACCCTCACCGTCTTCGCTTTGCTCGGCAGGCATCTGCTCGTCGGACTCGGGGTCTTGTTCTTCTTGTTGGGGATCCGGGTTCTCTTGTTGTTCCGGTGGCTCTTCCTGGTCCTGGTTGGCTTGCTCCAGGAGCTCCTCGTGCTTGCGCTGAGCGAGATCGCGATTGGCCTCGGCGTCTTCATCCTCGGCTCTCAGCTCCAGGGAGGATTCGTAGAGAGCGACTGCCTCCAGGTACTTCCCCTGCTGAAAGGCAGCATTGCCCGCGTTGTAGAACCCATCAGCGGCGAGGCCCGTGCGGTCCGTGGCCGTGGCCGCGCGAAACGCGGACTCGGCGTCGGGGAAGTTTCCCAGTCGATAGTGAGCTTCTCCGATGTTGTAGTCCAGTCGGGGGTCTGTGGGGTCGTCCACCTGCGCTTGGATCCAAAGGCTCAGCGCTTCGTCGAAGTTGCCTTGCGCGAAGGCCTTGTGTCCGTCTCGTACCGGGTCCGAGGAAGCCTGAGGATCGACCTCAGCCAGCCCTGGGCGAGGAGCCAGCGTGACCGCGGCTGTGGTCAGCAGCAGAAGTCCGAGCGGTAGAGTTCGCCCTCCTCGCCGCGGCCGACGCCTCCGCGGAGCCCCGACCATCCCCTCGAGGACGAGAAGGAGTACAGCGGGCAGAAGCGCGAGCTGGAAGCGCTCCTCCCAGCGTCGCTGTCGCGAGCTGCTGAGCTCGCGGGCTTCGAGGGTACCCTTGATGTCCTCCAGGTAGATCTTCTGCAGGTCGAGGTCTCCGGCGATACTGCGCACGTAGGACCCACCGGTGGTCAGCGCTAGCTCCTTCAAGCTCGCTTCGTCCAGCTTGGAGAGCACGACACGGCCCCCCTCCTTGACGAAGCCTCCCCGACCATCGGGCACCGGGGCTCCCTCCGGCGCACCCATGCCCACGACGAACACGTGCACGCCTTCCTTCTTGGCCTCTGCTGCTGCGTCTTGGAGCTCGCCGCTGTGGTCCTCTCCATCGGTGATCAGCAAGACTGCGCGCCCGCTTCGCTCGTTCTTTGGGAAGGCCTCCACCGCGCTCCGGACGGCGGCGGCCAGGTCGGTTCCTCCTACGGGCACCCAGTCGGGGTCCATGGGATCGAGGAAGACGGAGAAAGCACCGTAGTCCAGGGTCAGAGGACATTGGACGAACGAGACGCCAGCGAAGACGACGAGCCCGATGCGGTCTCCTTCGAGCAGCTCGAGAAGATCGCGGATCTCTCGCTTGGCCGCAGTGAGCCGGTCGGGTGAAGCATCCTCGGCCAACATGGATCGACTGAGATCCAGGGCAACCACGATGTCCACACCGTGCCGCCGGACGTCCTCCCACTGAAAGCCCCAGCGAGGGCCAGCGGCGGCGGTGATGATGGCGATCAGGGCGAGGCCGAGGAGGGTGGGCCGGATCGCTGCTCGCAGGCGCGAAGGTCGATGGATGAGGTGGTCGATCAGCGCATCGTCGGCAAAGCGAGCCAGGGCGTCTGCGCGTCGCCTAGAGGCGAATGCGAACAGACCGGCCAGGAGCGGGACTAGCCAAAGGAGCCACAAAGCCTCGGGATTGGAGAAGTGCATGGTTAGGGCAGAGTCCTCAGCCAGGTCGCGCGAAGGACTGCTTCTAGCAGCAGGAGGATGAGGGCTGGCCAGAGCGCCACCGGGAACAGCTCGTGGTAGTCGGTGAACTCCTTCACCTGCACCTCGGTCTTCTCCAGTTGGTCGATCAGGTAGTAGATCTCCTGGAGGCTCTCCGTAGAGGTGGCACGGAAGTAGCGGGCGTCCGTGGCCTTGGCGATCGCCTTGAGGGTGTCCTCATCGAGGCGCACCTCTTGGTAGTGGAACTGCGAACCCAGGCCGAAGGGACCGCGGACCTGGAACGGGGCCTTTCCCTGTGTGCCGACCCCAACTGTGTACACCTTGATGCCGTAGGTGGCTGCGGCTCTTGCTGCCTGGAGCGGATCCAAGATGCCTGTGGTGTTCTCCCCGTCCGTGAGCAGGATCATGATCCGGGAGCGCCCTGGTAGGTCCTTTAGGCGTTGCACGCCGCTCCCTATGGCCGTCCCAATAGCTGTCCCGTCACCTGCCATCTTTAGCTTTACGGCATCTAGGGAGTTGGTCAGGACTCCGTAGTCAATGGTGGTGGGGCACTGGATGAAGGCCTCTTCTCCGAACACGATCAGGCCGATTCGGTCGTTCTCCCGACCCGAGATGAAGTCGCGGATGACCTTCTTCGAAACATCCAGTCGAGTGGCTCGTTCTCCGCCGAGGGTGAAGTCCATGGCCTCCATGGAGCCCGAGGTGTCCGCGACCAGCATGATGTCGACGCCCTCGGAAGTGACCTCACGGCTGACATTCCCGCCCTGAGGCCGCGCGAGGGCAACGACCAGCAGGAAGACAGTCACCGCTCTGAGCCCCATGGGGACCAGTCGAAATCCTTGGGGACGACCGCCGCGGGTCGCTCGGATTAGGGAGACGTCGGAGAAGCGAAGCCGACTCTGGTTCCTACCGAGCAGTGCGGCATAGACCAGCGGCGCCAGGAGGAGGACGAGTACAAAAAAGATGGGGGTGGCGAACCTCCAGGCGGCAAACGAGGTCATGGCGTGACGCCCTCCCCAGCGCTGGGGGCCTCGCTGCTGCCCTGGTTCCCATCCTGACTGTCGGTGGACATGGTCTGACGCACCACGTCGGTGGCGCGCTCCACCCAGCCTTCCAGTTCTGAGTTCGGGACCCGCTCCCCGGCGAACTTCACCCGGTCACTGGCTTCGAGGACTTCCCGCACCGAGACCTCCAGGCCTCGGGTGGCGAGCAGGGCTGGCGGGAGCGCTCGAAGGACCTCGGCTGTTGTCATCCGCCAGGCGCGGAAGGTGAACCGAGCTTCCAGGTAGCGTCGCAGGATCGCCGAGACTTCGTAGGCGAAGGGCCCCTGGTCTTCCTGTTGGAGCCGGTCCGCCTGGCGTAGCTGCGCCAGCGCAGCCAGCGCGACTTCGTGTGGGGGAGGTGGGGGCGGCTCGACTGGGACACGCCGGCGCCGGAGCACCAGGGTCATCAGGGCGGCACCAGCGAGCAGTGCGCCTAGAGCCCAAAGCCATGGTGAAAGCTTGGCATCGGCAGGCGCGGGCGGCTTGATGTCGCGAAGCTCGGCCGCCCCATCGCCATCGTCCACGGACGTGTGCGATGCCTCGACGAGAATGGGCCCCGTACCGGCTGTTCCCACCTGTTGGTCTTCCGTGACCCAGGGGGCCTCGACCCCGGGGATCAGATACGTGCCCGTGCGGGGTGCCTTCAGCTTGAAGAGCTTCCGGCTCAGAACGCGGTCTCCGGCGTGCTCGGGGCCTTCGTCACGGATGTCCTGAATGACCAGCCCCTTGATTTCAGCGCCCAGATCGGGGAGCGAGAAGCTGGCATCCTTTCTCTGATTGATCTCGACGGTCAGTGTGAAGGGCTGTCCTGGACTCACTTGGGACTGGTCGAGCTGGGCGGTGACGATGACGGGGTCGCTCACGACGTCTTTGTCAGCCTCGGTCGCGCAGCCCGAGCAGAGCAGCAGACACAGAGCGACGCACATCATGCGGAGGCGACTCACCGGGCCCTCCGTTCCCGCATGCGGAAGTATCTGGAGACCGGACCTGCGACGCCCTCGCGGGTGGACAGCTCCACGAGGTCCACATCAAGACGGCGCAGCTCGGTCTTCAGCTGCAGCGACCGTCTCTTGGCATCCCGCTGGTAGGAGTCCCGAACTTCCGAGGAGGCTGTGTCGATCCAGGCCCGTCGGTCATCTTCTGCATCCTCGACTGCGACGAAGCCGACGTTGGGGAGCTCATGTTCGCGGGGGTCGGAGATGCGGAACACCACGAGGTCATGGCGCCGGTTCGCCACACGCAGGGGGCGGGCGAAGTCTTCGCTGACGAGAAAGTCACTCACCACGAAGACGACGGCCTTGCGCCGCACCACCCGGTTCAGAAAAGAGAGAGCCTCTCCCAGGTCCGTGCCCTGACCCTGACGTTCGCAGTCCAGGATCTCTCGGATGACCCGCCACACGTGGCCGCGGCCCTTCTTTGGCGGAATAAAGCGCTCGACTCGGTCGGTGAACAGGAGGAGGCCGACCTTGTCGTTGTTGCGGGTGGCGGCAAACGCGAGGGTGGCAGCGAGCTCTGCTGCGAGCTCATTCTTTAGGCGGCCCGAGGTCCCAAAATCCCCGGACCGGGAGATGTCCACGAGGATCATCACCACCAGCTCTCGCTCCTCGCGGAACTCCTTCACGAATGGCTTCTGCATGCGTGCTGTGACGTTCCAGTCGATGGTGCGGATGTCGTCGCCGGGGATGTACTCCCGCACCTCTTCGAACTCCATGCCTCGGCCCTTGAAGACAGACGAGTATTCACCTGCCATGAGGTCATTGACTTGATGCCGGGTACTGATGTGCAGGCGCCGGACCTCTGCGAGAGCTTCAGCGGAGAGCCCACCGCGAGCGCCGCCCATGGTTCCTTCGGGTAGCCATCTACCCGAGCTAGTCCGGCCTCCTTCCCGTCGGGCGCGCTCCTCTTGCCGCCGGTCCTGCCAGAGGGCGAGGCGCCAGCCAAGAGCGATCGCGGCGACGGCGCCAGCGGTGGCTAGGAGGAGTGGGCCGAGGAGTGCAGTTGGCATCAGCGCTTCGGGAGATGGAGAAGCCCGGGAGCCTGACTAGGGCACGGGCACCGTTGCGAGGATCCTGTCGACGACTTCGTCCGCATCGACCTCTTCGGCCTCTGCCTCGTAGCTGAGGACCATGCGATGCCGGAGGACGTCGGGTGCCATTGTCTTCACATCGGCGGAGTTGACGTAGGCACGGCCTGCGAGGAAGGCGTGGGCCCTGGCGGCCTTTTGCAGAGCGAGAGTCGCGCGGGGCGAGGCGCCGAACTCGATTAGCGCTTCCAGGTCGTTGATCCCTGCCGCCTTCGGGTCGCGGGTGGCTCCCACGAGGTCCAGGATGTACTCGACGAGCTTGTCATCGAAGCGGATGCGCCCGGAGACTTGTCGTGCTTGCTCCAGATGCTCTGGGGAGATCACAGGGCTTAGTTCGGGGAAGCCGGCTACGGAGCGGCGGAGAATTTCCTTCTCTTCGTCCCGGGTGGGGTAGCCAACCCGAATCTTCAGCATGAATCGATCGACCTGTGCCTCGGGAAGCGGGTAAGTGCCCTCCTGCTCGATGGGGTTCTGAGTTGCCAGGACCAGGAAAGGCTTGGGCAGGATGTGGGCTTCGTCGCCAATCGTCACTTGGCGTTCCTGCATGGCCTCCAGGAGGGCTGACTGAACCTTGGCGGGGGCCCGGTTGATCTCGTCGGCGAGCAGGATGTTGGTGAAGATCGGGCCACTCTTGACCGAGAAGTCACCTGTCTTCGGATCGTAGATCTGAGTGCCCAGGATGTCGGCGGGGAGCAGGTCGGGGGTGAAAGAGATCCGGTGAAAGTCCGTTTGGATCGCTTGGGCGACGGCCTTCACCGCGGTGGTCTTTGCCAGACCGGGGACCCCTTCGAGGAGGATGTGCCCGTCGGCGAGGAGGGCGACCAGGATTCGCTCGATCATCGTGTTCTGACCGACGACTACGCGTCCGACTTCATCGCGTAGCGCAGCAAAATGTCCGCTCACCTGCTCCAGCTCGGATCGCACCTGTTCCAGGTCGTGCACAGCTTCGTTCATTGTTCGCCTCCGTATTGCGACATCTCATCTGTAGCCGCTGTCAGCAGCTGGTTCAGCAGTTGCTGACACTTGGCCTCGGGAATTTGTTCCCCGCCGAACCGAACTGCATCGAGGAGGGACTCTAGGTCTGCAGTGTCGGGGACATTGGGGGGGGCATTGTGTCCAGGTGAGCCCGGAAGGGCCAGTCTCAGTCCTAGTAAGGCTTCGAGAAAGTCCTGCTGGCTTCCTGCGGTCGTGGACCCTGGCGCGAGGGCTTCTGCGCGCCTGCACAGGCTGCTGAGTACTGACGAGTCTCTGCCGACACGCTCCTTGACGAGCTTGCGGTAGAGCTGGAGCACCAGCAACAGAGCCAAGACGACAATGATGGAGTTGCCGATGCCTTGGCCGATCAGGCGAGCGGTCTTCCCCGTACGCCCCACGCGGACCGCACCCGCTACCAGTTCTTCGGCTCCGCCTCTGGGGGACTTCACGGGAATGACTGCGGGACCGATTTGCCAAGGGCCAGAACGCTCGGGGAGCGTCACGAAGATCTGCTGAATCCAAAGCGTCGCTCCCCCATCGAATCGGCTCTTGTTGGAGCCCAGCCTCGACACAGCACCCGTGGGGAGCTCGAGCGACGGGGTGCCGGGCAGATGTCGCTCCGGGCGATCAGGCCAGCTCACTTCCACCCGAATGAGCAACTCCTCACCGGCCCTGGCGTTGCCCGTGGGAACGATGCGTGCCGAGATGTTTCCGTTGCTCTGGGCTCGTGCATCCAACATGGTCCCCAGTACGAGAGGACCCAGCAGACAGGCCAGAACCAGTAGGCGCATGGGGCGCCAGCCTCTCATTCCTCAGCGCCTGCAAGTCGGGACAGAAAACGACGCAGACTGGCGGTGGGCCCGCGGTTGACCTTCTGCCCGTCAATGGCGGCCAATTCTTCCAGCAATTCCTGCTGACGCTCCGTCAGGGATGTGGGTGTCTTGACGTAGGCCTGCATCACCTGATCCCCACGTCGTCCGGAGCGGACGTTGGGAATGCCCTGGCCCGGGAGCTTCAGTATGTCCCCAGTCTGTGTGCCAGCGGGTACCTTCAGGTCCTCGCGTCCTTCCAGGGTACCTACGTCGATCTCCGCACCAAGTGCCGCCTGAGCCACCGACAGGTCCAGCCGTGCGACGACATCGTCACCGTGACGTTGGAAGACTTCGTGAGAACTCACGTGCAAGAAGACAAACAGGTCTCCGGGGGGACCGCCCATGGCGCCGCTCTCTCCTTCGCCATTGAGCCGAAGCTGCATGCCATCCTCGACACCCGCTGGAATGTTTACGGCCAGCTTGCGCTCATCGGCTACTTGCCCCTGGCCTTCGCACTCGTCGCAGGCTTCTTCGTATTGCTGGGCGGCTCCGCGGCACGCGGGGCAGGTCGTTCGGATCTGCAAGAAGGCCTGTTGTTGGATGACTTGACCGTGACCGCCGCAGGTGGAGCAGATGATCGGCTCTGTGCCGGCCTTTCCACCGGTTCCCGAGCAGGTGTCGCAGGGCTCGTGGCGCTTGACAACGATGTCCTGTGTGGACCCGAAGGCGGCGTCGTTGAAGTCGATCTCTAGGTCGTACCGCAGGTCGTTGCCCCGTCGAGGCCCGGCTCTGCGTTGTCGTCCTCGACCGCCGCCGCCGGCGAAGCCGAAGCCAAAGAGGTCGGAGAACATGTCTCCGAAGGCGGAAAAGATGTCGTCCACACCGCCGGAGAAGCCTTGGTAACCGGCGCCTCGGAGCCCCTCGTGGCCAAAGCGGTCATAGAGGCTCCGCTTGTCTTCGTTGGACAACACCTCGTAGGCCTCTGCGGCTTCCTTGAACTTACTCTCGGCCTCCTTGTCCCCCGGATTGCGGTCGGGATGGTGCTCGAGAGCAAGCTTTCGGTACGCCTTCTTGATCTCCTTCTCGGAGGAGGTCTTCGAGACGCCGAGAACTTCGTAATAATCGCGCTTGTTGGCCACGGAAAGGGGCTCCTGAAGGTCGGAGAAAGCTAGTCAGTCGACGCCAGGTGTCAAGGCCCGGCAGAAGTGAGTGATCCCGGGACATGGGGGATCCCGTCCATCAGGCGCCCTCCTGGGGTCTGCGGGACGACCGTGTATCCTGCTCGTCCCGTGAAGGATGCTTTTCTGGTCAATCTGCTTTCGGTACTGCCCAGGCGACGACTGTCGCGCTGGATGGGCGGACTGGTTCGCCTGCGTCTGCCCGGCTGGATCCGAAGGGGCATTATTCGTTGGTATGTGGGGCACTACGGAGTGAACCTGTCCGAGTGTGATGGGGATGTGGATGACTTCCCGACCCTTGCCAGTTTCTTCACCCGGGCCCTGAAGCCGGGGGTTCGCCAGGTCGCTGAGGAGACCGAGGCCATCGTCTCGCCGGTGGATGGCGTTGTCTCGTCGGTTGGCCACGTGGTGGATGGTGGGTTCAGTCAGGCTGGGGATCTGCTGGTCGCGGCAGAGGAGTTGATTGGCGAAACGGGGAAATTCCGAGAGGCGGAATACGCCACCATCTACCTGTCTCCCAAGGACTACCATCGCGTCCACAGTCCTCGGGAGGGTCGGATCCTCGGGCATCGGTATCGCCCAGGTCGACTGTGGCCCGTGTTCCCGGCAGCGACTCGGAAGGTGCAGGGCTTGTTCGCGCGCAACGAGCGGGTCTCTGTTCGTCTTGAGACGGACCTGGGCGAGGTGGCCTGCGTGCTGGTGGGAGCGTTCGGTGTCGGCCGGATGACGCTGAGTTTTGACTCGGTCGTTACCAACATGGGTATGGAGCCTGCGGACCTCGAGCTAGACCCTCCTGTGGCCATCGAGCGCTGTGGGGAGCTGGGTCGCTTTGGGATGGGCAGCACGGTGATTCTGCTGTTTCCCGCGGGGAGCGTCGCCTGGGAGGTCGCAGCCGGGCAGGCTGTGCGGCTGGGCGAGCGCATTGGCACCGCCCAGCCGCTCTAGCTCTTTGTTGGACTAGTTCGACTCCTCGAATTCGGCATCGATGACATCGTCATCGTGGCCATCGGAAGCCGCAGCTGCCGCCTGCTCGAACCCGGCCTCTCCGGCCCCCGGCGCGGCCCCATCACCCTGCTTGTAGAGCTCTGAAGCCAGCTTGTGATTGAGCGCCTCGATCGTTTCGAGAGCCTCATTAACTGCATCGCTGTCTTCGGACGCTACGGCTTCCCGGCTGGTCTTGAGCGCGGCCTCCAGCTCCTCTCGGAGTTCTTCAGAGAGCGCTTCGCCGTTCTCCTTCAGCAGCTTCTCTGTCTGGTAGACGATGTTGTCGAGCATGTTCCGCTTCTCGACCGTCTCGCGCTTCTTCTTGTCCTCTTCCTCGAAGGATGTCGCTTCGTCCACCAGTCGGTCAATGTCGTCCTTGTTGAGGCCAGAGCTGGCCTCGATGCGGATGGACTGCTCCTTGCCGGTGGCCTTGTCCTTAGCCGAGACGTGCACGATGCCGTCAGCGTCGATCTCAAACTTGACCTCGACCTGGGGGACACCACGCGGCGCTGGAGGCAGCCCCACCAGTTGGAACCGACCGAGGGTTCGGTTGTCAGCGGCGAACTCACGCTCGCCCTGGAGGACGTGAATGTCCACCGCCGTCTGGTTATCTGCCGCCGTGCTGAAGACCTCGGTCTTTTCGCAGGGCACCGTCGTGTTGCGCTCGATGAGTCGTGTCAGAACACCGCCGAGGGTCTCGATTCCGAGGCTGAGCGGTGTCACGTCCAGCAAGAGCACGTCGGTCACCTGTCCGGTGAAGACGCCACCTTGGACCGCAGCCCCCATGGCGACCACCTCGTCGGGGTTTACCGAGCGGTTGGCCGACTTCCCGAAGAAATCCTCGACCGCCTTCTGGACGGCAGGGATGCGTGTGGAGCCACCCACCAGGACGATCTCGTCGATTTCCTTGGCTGTGACTCCGGCATCCTTGAGGCAGGCCTTCACGGGCTTCATGGCTCGGGCCACGATGGGCTCGATCATCTGCTCGAATTTAGAGCGAGGCAGGGTGACTTGCATGTGCTTCGGGCCGGAGGCATCGGCCGTCAGGAAGGGGAGATTGATCTCGGTTTGCTGCGCGGAAGACAACTCAATCTTCGCCTTCTCTGCGGCTTCCTTGAGTCTCTGCAGCACCATCTTGTCTTCTGAGACGTCGATGCCGTTGTCCTTCTTGAACTCAGCAATCAGCCAGTCGATGAGGATCTGGTCAACGTCGTCTCCACCCAGGTGGGTGTCGCCGTTGGTGGCCTTCACCTCGACGACGTTGTCTCCGATCTCCAGTACCGAGATGTCGAAGGTTCCGCCACCCAGGTCGAAGACGACCACGGTTTCGTCCTTCTTCTTGTCGAGACCATATGCGAGCGCTGCTGCCGTGGGCTCGTTGATGATCCGCTTGACCTCGAGGCCCGCAATCTTTCCGGCATCCTTTGTGGCTTGTCGCTGCGAGTCGTTGAAGTAGGCGGGCACTGTCAGGACGGCCTCGGAGATCTCCTCTCCCAGGTATTCCTCGGCGGCACGCTTGAGCTTCAGCAGCACCTGGGCGCTGATCTCGGGAGCGCTGTACTTGTTATCACCGATGACGATGGCGCAGCCCCCACCCTTGGCCTTCTCCACGTCGTAGGGGACCCGGCTGATCTCCTTCTTCATGTCGCCAAAGCCCATGCCCATGAAGCGCTTGACCGAGAAGATGGTTCGCGCTGGGTTCGTGATGGCCTGTCGGCGGGCTGCCTGGCCCACGAGTCGATCGTCATCCTTGGTGTAGGCCACGACCGATGGGGTCGTGCGTGCCCCTTCTTCGTTGGTGATGACGCGGGGCTCGCTGCCCTCCATGACCGATACGACCGAGTTGGTCGTGCCGAGGTCGATGCCGATGATCTTGCCCATTCTCGTATTTCCTCCGTCGGCCTCTTTTGCCTCTGTGGGGCACAACCGACTGGTTTTCTTGCGGTTCTTTCGCGATTGTTCCGCGATTCGATCGAAACCTAATCAGGGTGCTGCGGCTGTCAAGCAGGGAGTCGGGATTTCGCGTTTTGCTTGCTTAGAGAGCGCGTTCCGCTTGACACCAGGAACCCGGTGATTACCGTCTGGCGCCTGTGCCGCAGTGAAACCGTTCCGGCGGCCCTAACTTTGAGCCCCATGGAGTCCATCGATGAAGTTCACTCCCCTCAACGATCGCATCCTTGTTCAGCGCACCGACTCGGAGACGATGAGCTCCGGCGGAATCATCATTCCCGATTCGGCCAAGGAAAAGCCCATGGAGGCCATCGTGACGGCGGTGGGCTCGGGCAAGCTCCTCGACGACGGCAGCCGCAGGGCTACCGCCATCAAGGAGGGGGACCGCATTCTCTTCGGCAAGTACAGCGGCGACGAGATCAAGGTCGACGGTGAAGAGCACCTGATTCTTCGTGAGGACGAGGTCCTCGCAATCATCGAAAACTAGACAACCAAGAACGCCATAGCGCACACAGCAGGAGCTGAGATGTCTGCCAAGGAAATTCATTTCGAGAACAACGCCCGCGAGGAAATCTTGACGGGAGTGAACACCCTTTCCGATGCCGTGAAGGTCACCATGGGGCCCAAGGGTCGCAACGTGGTCCTAGAGAAGAGCTGGGGCTCTCCCGTGATCACCAAGGACGGGGTGACCGTTGCCAAGGAGATCGAGCTTGAGGACAAGTTCGAGAACATGGGCGCACAGATGGTCAAGGAGGTTGCTTCTAAGACCTCGGACGTTGCCGGTGACGGCACCACGACGGCAACCGTACTGGCGCAGGCCATCTACCGTGAAGGCAGCAAGCTGGTCGCCGCGGGCGTGAACCCCATGGACCTCAAGCGGGGCATCGACAAGGCCGTCGCGACCACCGTCGCTGCTCTGGGTGCTCTGTCCAAGCCCACTCAGGACCAGCGAGAGATTGCTCAGGTGGGCACCATCTCCGCCAACGGAGACACGACGATCGGCGACATCATCGCCGAGGCGATGGAGAAGGTCGGCAAGGCTGGCGTCATCACCGTGGAAGAGGCCAAGTCTCTCGAGACGAGCCTCGAAGTGGTCGAGGGCATGCAGTTCGACCGCGGCTACCTGAGCCCCTACTTCGTGACCGACGCTGACCGGATGGAGGTGGTGCTTGAGAACCCCTACATGCTCGTGCACGAGAAGAAGATCTCCAACATGAAGGATCTCCTCCCGGTGCTCGAGCTGACCGCCAAGTCGGGCCGCCCCCTGCTGGTGTTGGCCGAGGACGTGGACGGCGAGGCGCTGGCCACCCTGGTGGTCAACAAGATCCGCGGAACGCTGAACGTCTGTGCCGTGAAGGCGCCGGGCTTTGGTGACCGCCGCAAGGCCATGCTCGAAGACATCGCCATCCTGACCGGTGGCAAGGCGATCATGGAGGACCTGGGCATCAAGCTGGACCAGGTGACCCTCGATGACCTGGGCAGCGCCGGTCGGGTCACGATCGACAAGGACAACACGACGGTGGTCGACGGTGCCGGTGGTGCCGCCGAGATCAAGGCTCGTGTGGGCCAGATCGAGGCTCAGATTGAGGACAGCAACTCGGACTACGACCGCGAGAAGCTCCAAGAGCGCCTCGCCAAGTTGGTGGGTGGAGTCGCCGTCATCTACGTCGGCGCGGCTACCGAGACCGAGATGAAAGAGAAGAAGGCTCGTGTGGAAGACGCGCTCAACGCGACTCGCGCCGCCGTCGAGGAGGGCATCGTCGCCGGTGGTGGCGTCGCCCTTCTTCGCTGCCAGAGCAAGCTCGACGATGTGGACTCCATTGGTGAAGAGCGCTTCGGTGTCGAGATCGTTCGGAAGGCCATCGAGGAGCCCCTGCGAATCATCTCGGGCAACGCTGGGATCGACTCGTCGATCGCCATCGACAAGGTCCGAAACGGTGAGGGCTCCTTTGGCCTGAACGCCGCGACCGGTGAGTACGGCGACCTGGTTGCTGCTGGCGTCATCGACCCCACCAAGGTGACTCGCTCCGCTCTCCAGAATGCGGCCTCAGTGGCTGGCCTTCTGCTGACGACCGAGGCGATGATTGCCGAGGCGTCCGATGACGACGCCGCCGGTCACTCCCACTGAGTACCCGGTAGGATTTGATTGAACTGAACGGCCCCAGTCGGGTGTTCCCGGCTGGGGCCGTGCCCCTTGGGCGAAGCGCTCAACCGACGCTTCCCTCAAGTTCGACCCAGAGCATTGTTGTCCCTGCGGAGCGTTGCTGATGATCCCTTTCTTTCGCCCGGAGGCCCTCGAGATCTGGGGCCCCATCAAGATTCAGCCCTGGGGTGTCCTGGTGGCGTCGGGCTTCGTGCTCGGCACGCTTGTCTGCCAGCGCTACGCTCGGGCTCGCGGTGAGGACCCTCGCCACTACAGTGACATTGTCGTTTGGCTCGCCGCTGGCGGGATCTTCTTCAGTCACATGGGCCATGCACTGTTGTATGAGCCGGCTCGATATCTGGCGAAGCCCTGGGAACTGCTCTACATCTGGGAGGGGCTGTCCTCTATCGGAGGCATCGCTGGCTGTACCGTGGTTGCTATTGTCTTTTTCCGCCGGCGCAACCTCGATGTCCTCAAGTTCGGGGACCTGCTGATGCTCGGACTCACCTTTGGGTGGTTCATTGGTCGTATGGGTTGCTTCGTGGTTCACGACCACATCGGCTGTGCCGTGGTCGACGCGCCCGGCTGGCTCCAGAGCACCCTCGGGTGGCTGTCGGTGGACTTTCCGCAGGAATACGCGCGTGTGGCGATTCGGTCTCCCAATGGGACCTTCTTGAGGTGGGACAACCTGCCTACCCTTCGCTTTGACCAGGGGCTGATGGATTCGTTGCTGGCGGGCCTGATCTTCTGCGTGCTGGTGTTCCTCGCTCGCAAACCGAGGCTACCCGGCGTTGTCTTCGCAGCGACACCGTTGCTCTACGCTCCGGGACGGTTCGCCCTCGATTTCCTGCGTAACGAGGACCTCGGTCAGGCGGACACCCGGTACATGGGCCTCACTCCTGCGCAGTACGGAGCAATGGTGATGTTTGCCGGCGGAATCTTCCTGATCTTCCGCATTCGCAGGCGCACAACCCCCTGGCCAGAGCCGGGAACGAAGCCTTGGGTCGATCCACCGGACCAGTCCGCTGGTGCTCGCTGACGTAGAGCTCGAGCTAGAGAGCTGCGCTCTCCATTGCGCTCGTGTCGTCAGCTCCGTCGTCGTCGAAGTCGTGGGTCGGTGCTATGAACTCTCCTGAGTTTCTCGCCTTGTCACGTCGTTTCTCGCGGCCTCGTTTGACAGCGCGCAGGATCTTGTCGCCTGCGAGGTCAATGGCTGCGGTCATGTCCTCGTCTTCGACGTGAACCACCTGTGTCTTCGCATGGGGGATGAACACGTGTACCGAAACTCTGAAGCATGGTTTCCCAGAGCCGTGGGCCAGATCGGTAATCTCCACATCGATCCGGCTGGCGCTGCTGCGCAAAATCTTGCTGAGTGGGGTAGCGATCTTCTGCTGTGCGTAGGCACGAGTGTTGTCGCGAAGGGTGACCGAGTGGGCGCGAACCTGAAAGTCCATAGAGTCTCCTCGGGTCGGGGAGGGACGCTCCGATCTGGCGACCTCCCGCCAACATCAATGGTACACGGCCAAAAGGCCAGGGGATAGCAGATGGTTTCTCTGCCTTCGCCGCGACCCATTGATCGCAGTTTCGGGGAGCCCTTTGTCCTTGGCGTCTGCGGCGGTAGCTGCTCGGGCAAGACGACCCTTGTGCGTCATCTGGTCGATCTGCTTCAGCCAGCTCCGTCCGTGTTGAGCTTCGACGCTTACTATCGTCCCCTGGACCACCTGAGCTTCGAAGAGCGGTGTCGACAGAACTTCGACCACCCAGACAGCCTCGATGATGAACTCTTCCTGGAGCACCTGACTGAACTCAAGGCTGGTCGGAGCGTGCGTGAGCCCGTCTACGACTTCGCACGACACACTCGGGCCGAGGAGGTGCGGGAGGTGGAGCCAACGACCATCCTCGTTGTGGATGGCATTCTTCTCGGCGCCTTCCCGTCGGTTCTCCAACAACTCGACCATCTCGTTTTTCTCGATGTTCCCGAGCCCGTTCGTCTGGCGCGTCGCGTGGCACGAGACGCCCGGGAGAGAGGTCGCAGCGAGGAGTCGGTGAGGGCTCAGTTTGAGCAGAGCGTGGCGCCCATGCACCGGGAGTTTGTTCAGCCCGCTGCGGTCATTGCCGACTGGCTGGTCGGAAGCGACCAGGACCTCCGCCAGGTGGCTACCCGACTCAGCGCCACGGCGACCAGAGCCATAGGCATGGCCGATGCCGCCTCGTCGTAGGGTCGTCTCTGAGTCGTCTGTAACGAACGGTGCGAGCGCGGCCTGGGCGCTGGCTACTCGATGATGCGCAGCGTGTAGTCAGCCATGGCTCCGTTGCGCCCGAAGACCTTCAGGTAGCGAACACCGGCCCCCGACTCGATCGTCTCGTTGTCGGTGTTGGACGCCGAGGTGTCGATCAGCTCTCCTGAGCTCCGGTACAACTCGAGGTCGAGATTGCCCTCGCCGTGGCTGAACTCGATGCTGAGCGGGCCTCCGCTGGTCGTCGCACGAATGCGGAACCAGTCTACGTCTCCGTTGCAGATGCGTAGGCCGGGATAGACGCCGGCACCGATCTCGAAGGCTGAGTCCATGGTCTCATTGTTGTCGTCGCAGGGCTCTCCTAGGTCGACGCCCCCCTCGAAGGTGACGCTAATCGTATAGGAGTTCGTGGCGCTCTCGTGGCCCAGCACGAGCACGGTAATGGGGTCGGTACCCTCGTAGGTGCCCCGCACTTCTTCCTCGTCCCGGGTGCCATTGGCCTGATCAATTTGCTCTAGACCACGGAACATCTGCAGATCAATGTCGCCGTTGTCGTGCTCGAACTCGACCTTGAAGCGCACCGTAGCGCCGGTGGGCGGCTCGAAAGTGAACCAGTCTTCGTCGTTGTTGCCGATCGAAGCGCCGGAGTAGGTGCCTGCTTCGAGTCGGTGGGCTGAGCTCATGTCGTTGTTGGGCTCATAGGGGTCGGGGACCACTGGAGCATCCGTGGCTGCCGTGTCGCCCAGAGCTTCTGCGATCTCGCAGTAGGGGGTCCAGCCATGGGTCTCTTCAACGTCATTGAGCGTGCCCGCCTGGGGGCAGCTCTCGTCGGCACTCCAGGGCTTCCAGCGATCGCCGACACCCATGGACTCGGCGTGGTCGGCGAAGACTTCGTAGCCACCGTCTTGAGCCTTGAAGACGGCCGGAGATAGGCAGGCTGATGCTGCTTCCTGACGACTGAGGTTGTAGTTCATGACGATGTCGAACATCGTCGCGTCGGTGCTGTTCCAGCAGCAGGTCTTGCTCTCGTCGTAGACCAACTCGGCGAACACATAGTCCTCAAGGAGGCGATACTCGGAGTCCACCTGGTCTCGGCTCATGTCGAAGTGATTGGCGCACAGGGCATACAACTCTTCGAAGGCGCTCTCCCGTGCGATACGAGCAGAGCAGGATGCAGGGTAGGACCGGAGGTGGTCGCGCTTGCTGTCGATGATTGCCAACAGCTCCTCGCGCAGTTCGTCTGGGCTGACCGTGACGAGCAGGGTTCGGAAGCGTTCGGGTCGGCTCGCCCGTTCACTCCTTCGGGACCAACGGATGTAGTTGGAGACATCCGACGAGAGGACTCGATTTCGCCAGCGGCCAGCGTTCTCTTCGGCCACTAGGAATCGCTTCAGTCCGCCACCCAGGTTCACGAAAGCTTCACCGTCGTTGTTCTCTCCCTCGCCCCCGGTTTGGTCATTGGTGAACAACATCTTGCTGGCTGCCTGACTCTCCCAGAGGGCCTGGCGGCGTGGCATGGAGCCCGATGCCAATTCGGCGGCGAGCCTGCCCTCTGGGCGCTGCTGAACGTCTTTGACGAGCATGACGTGCCCAATGCCCCGCCGCTGCCACCGCTTGAGCAGGATATCGCCGGCGCGCAGGCTCTCGGGCTGCGCGTGGTAGGCGTTGGCATCATCGGCCAGGTGCACCGAGCCGAAGTAGGGCAGCAGGAGAAGCAGGAAGTGCCCCACGCGCTTGTTGAGCAGGAGCTCGTCGAAGTACCAACCAGCACCGGCGTCCTCGTCGAGGAAGGGGTTGAAGTCGTCGTGACCGCGCCTGTTGTACAGGTGTCGTCCGCGCAATTGGTCGTCCCGAGGCCAGGAACTCAGAGCGTCGGAGTTGCTCAGGTGATCGTAGTTGTTGTAGCGGGTTCGGAACTCAGGTGTGTTCTTGTAGCGCCCCGTTGCGGTGCGAAAACCGAAGTGCCCCAGGAACACTCGAGTCCCTGCTGCATCTTGTGCTTCCAGGAAGAAGGGGAGCCCGTACCAGGCGGCAAACACCGAGCGCATCATCAGCGCGAGTTCTGCGCACTCCAGCGCCGGAACATCGAGCGTCTTGCCCTGCGGTGTCGTGATGCGGAAGGTTCGTCTGTTCCCCGAGAAGGTCGAGGTCTCTTCTAGGCTCTGCACCCAGGCTGCGTATTTCTCGTCCCAGTTCAGGCCGGAGTCGGCGCCCCATGCCATCCCAGCTTCGCGGGCTTCGGATGTGTTGGTGTCTGCCCACTGATTCCGAACTTCCCAGACTTCCGTTCGCGCCCCTTCTACCGAGGAAGACAGAGCTGGACTACCGACTCCCGAGCTGCTCAGGGCATGTTGGCTCTGCTGAAGCGGCCCCAGGATGCCGTAGTCGTCCTCCTCACCGGCACACCCGACCCCGAAGGTCATCGTGACGAGGAGCGCAAGAGCGGCGATGAGCTTTGTGGGGGCAGGGGTCATGGAGGTTCCGGTGTGGATGGTCGTATTGTCCGCGATTGACCCCGCTTGTCAAGACAATGTCAAAAGCGTGATGCTGCGCTGGGGTCGGACCGCGTTCCGTGGTTTGTCGTGCGGTCACACGCTGGTCGCCAAAACGATTCTGAGCTCGAGCTGATATGGGAGAGCCGAGAGGGGAGAGGTGGCGGCCAGGATCTTGGAGGGCAGCGGTGGCGTTGGGCGGGGCCGCGAGATGGGCGGTGCGCGTTCTGTTGCCCCGTGGTGACGCTGGATTCTCGTCGTTTCTGGTGCGCTTCAGCCGCAACACAGAGGGAGAGCTGCGGCGGGGACGCTCCGAGGGGGCCTCTGGGCCGAAGTCCCCGATGGACGGGGTCTCTTGAACTCCTAGGTCCCGACCCCTCTAGAGGTCTGCAGCATCGAGTACAGGGAAGCGAACCCCCTTGCTAATGGAAGTCGCCGGGGCAGCCTCCGAGGCGCTGTTTCCCGCTGCCCGGTTCAGCAACTCGGCCTCCCCCGGGGGGCGGTCGGCACCTGGCGGACGATAGTCCATCTCGAGGTCTCGGATCATCTGCCAGTCGTCGGTGGTGCTTCGGCCGGACGACGTCAGATAGTGCCCTGCCATGGTGGCGCTGGCGCCAGCCACGAACATCAGAGGCTGCAGATCACGAAGGTTCACTTCGCGCCCACCAGCCACCATG
This sequence comes from Deltaproteobacteria bacterium, assembly GCA_002724675.1. GTDB lineage: Bacteria > Myxococcota_A > UBA796 > UBA9615 > UBA9615. The sequence continues at coordinate 36,772 of PBPL01000018.1, forward strand.
ATCTCTTTGGTGGGATGCACGAAGCGGAACATCGCGATCGTGCGCAGGCAGTCCATGGGGGCGAGGAGGGGCCGGCCCTCCATGGGTGTACCCTCCATGGGATTGAGGAAGTTGAGGGGGATGACATCGACGTCCAGTTCCTTCAACTCGAGGGCGAGGTCGACTCGATCCTCGGGCTCCTCGCCCATGCCGAAGATGCCACCACTGCAGGTGTGCAGCCCTTCGGCCTTTAGTAGCTGCAAGGTTCGGATGCGCTCATCGTAGGAGTGGGTCTCGCACACGTTTCCGAAGAAGCGTCGGCTGGTCTCCAGATTGTGGTTGTAGGTCACGAGTCCGGCGTCCTTGAGCAGGGGCGGGATCTCGGGGTCGTCGATGAGGCCTAGGCTGGCGTCGGCGTGGATGCCTTCCACCGCGGCGACCTTGCGGATGCGGTCGAGCACCTCGTCCAATTGGCGACCCTTACGCAGGCCTTTCCACGCGGCAACGATGCCGAGGGCCTGTGAGCCTCGGGCCTTTGCCGCTTCAGCATGGGCGACTACCTCATCGGCCCCCACGAGCGGATACTCGGGGATCGCGCTCTCGAAGTGGACGGACTGGCTACAGAAGCCACAGTCTTCCGAGCAACGCCCGCTCTTGGCGTTGACGATCGAGCAGAGATGAACATCTGTGCCTTGGAACGTCTCGCGGATGCGGTTGGCGCCGGCAAACAGGGTGAAGCTGTCGGCTCCTGCTGCCGAGAGCATCTTCAGCGCCTCCTCGCGGGTGACGCTGCCGCCCTGAAGGACGCGTTCAGTGATGGGTTCGAGCCAGCGGCTGAAGCTGAGATCCTGGGAGTTAGTCATGGCGCGAGGGTCTACCACAGGCGCGCTCCTTTGGCAGGTGGAACTCTCGATGCTCAGACGATGTCGCGGGGATCGGAGCGCTGGCGCTCGGCCAACTGTACGAGTTCTTGCATGCTCTGGAGCCCCGACGACCACGTGACTGCTTGCTCGAACCATCGGCCGGCCTCTTCGGCCTCTCCCAGCCTCCTGTGCAGTTCACCGATGAGGTAGGCGACCACTACCAGATCTTCGCGACGGCCAAACCAGTGCCTCTCCGCAACGCCTGTTCGGTAGCAGTGAAGAGCTCGGGCGCGACAGCGTTCTTCGTTGGCTTGCTCTCCTCGGTCGCCGTAGAGCCATGCCCCCCGCAGCCAGGCGTCCCCTTCGCGAAGCGGGCCGTCCCCAAGCCATCGGCAGATCTGTGCGTGGTGCTCATACCGGAGAGCCGGGTCCTCGTGAGCTTCGGGTGCTCGGGGCCTCAGGTGCAACTGGACCTCGCTGGCGAGGGTTGTGTCCTGAGCACTTGGTCGATCGGCGATCAGCGGGTCGTGTGCGTCCTCCAGCTCCTCTTGGGAGAAGTAGGCTCCAGCCAGTCGGGCCGGAACGGCGTGGTCGGCCTGAGGCGCGTGTTCCTCAAAGGCAGAGACCTCCCCCGTATAGCCACAGGAGGGGCAGCCGTTGACCTGGCGAGGAATGGGGTCGTCCCCTTCCGGAAGCCGTCGGAGGTCACTGGTCATGGGGCCTCGGTCCTGGGAGGCGAGGACGACCCAGCCAGAGAAGGCTGTCGTACAGAGTGGGCACTGCAGCGGGCGTGGGTTCAGGGTCGTCATGGTGTGTGGGGCAGAACTCAGAGTGAGCTGCTTGATTTGGGTGGGGTCTCGTGGTCAGGAGGGTCAGTCAGGAATTCCCTCAAGAGGGCCGACAACTCTTTGGGGTGGCTGGCAGCCAGCCCGTGACCGGCTCCTTCGAAGTGTTCGTGGCGCAGAGAGGGTACCTCGTGGAGCAGCGCTTGCCAGTCGCGCGGGAAGACGGCTGTGTCGTGTTCGGCGGTGACGAGCAGGCACTGGTGCTGCATGGTCGAAAGCCCTGGGCGCAGGTCGGCCTTGCGGAGCAGCCGAGCGCCACCGGACAGTCCCCTTCGGCAGTTGTGGCGCATGATCATGGGGAGGATCTCTCGCATCTCTGGCGGTAGGTTGGGACCGGCGAGCAGCCGGTAGGTGATGCCCAGCATGGCTTCGGGAGGCAGTCGACGAAACAGTTGCTCCAGGGCCGCGAGCCCGGCTCGTCGCCGTCGCGACGAGCTGTAGGGTGCCGTACAGAGCAGGGCCAAGCGGTCTACGCGGTCCGGGTGACGCTGTGCCAGGGCTAAAGCCACAAAGCCCCCCATGGAGTAGCCCACCGTATGGATCTTGGGAATGCTCAGGGCATCTAGAAGAGCCGCAATGTCGTCCGCGAGGTCTTCGGCTTGCCAGCCCTGCTGTGGAGCGTCGGACAGCCCGTGCCCGCGAAGATCGGGGACCAACAGATCAAACTCTGGCTCGAGATCGTTGCGAAGCAGGCCAAACATCCATCCGTTGACGGCGTAGCCATGTAAGAGCAGGACCGCTGGGCTCCCCTTGCTCCCACTCCTACGAAGGTAGAGACGAAGCCTTGAAGTCACCACGTCGTCCCCTGGCCACGGTTTCAAGGTGTCCGTCATGCTTGGGGCCATCAAAGGAGGGTAGCAGTGCTCGGGATCCGCGTGCTAAACGGCCGCGCACGATGATGGAATGCCTCCGATGACCGACCCCGCACTGCCACAGGCCGCGCAGCCGGATGATTCAATCGCCGCTTCTACTGGCGTGGGTCGGCTGACGCTTGCCGTGGTGGCCCTGGTCTTTTCCGGGGCATCGCAGGTCTTTGCATCCGCTCCCTACAGTTGGTACGCGGCACACTTGCTCAGTTTCGTGCCCGCCCTGTACGTGCTCGATCGCCTCCATGGTCGCCGCGCGCTTCTGGCGGGTTGGCTGGTGGGGATCTCTGCGAACTTCTCCATCTTCTACTGGGTGGTGCAGACGGTGGAGACATTCTCCAACTTGCCCATCGTGCTCGCCTACGGGTGCTTGCTGCTGTTCAGCCTCGCCTTCGGCTTCTACTTTGCGGTCTTTGGTTGGGGCTTTGCGCCCATCAAGCGCATGGCGGGGCCTTGGTGGCCGGTGGCCATCGCGGCGTGGTTCGCGGCAGTGGAGTATCTGAACCCTCAACTCTTTCCGTATTTCCAGGGAGTGAGCTTCTACCAGGAGCCTCGCGTTTTTCTGGTGGCTAGCCTCACCGGGGTGCCCGGTCTCAGCTTCTTCGTGCTGCTGGTGAATTGCATCGTCTTGGATCTGGTGCTGCGCCGCCGCGACGGTGTGGCGGCGATGCTGGCTCCTTCGAGCTTGCGCAACATGGCGGTGGCTGGCGCGTTCCTTCTGCTCTCTGTGGCTTGGTCGTCTCACCGTCTGCAGCTCATCGAGGCTGCCGAGGCCGAGGCTGAGACCGTGCGTGTGGCACTGGTTCAGACCAATCGCAACGTTCACCAGGTGCGGGCCATGAACGCCAAGAGCCGCTTTGCGAAGGTCAACGACTTCGTGGATCTGTCTCTGGAGGCTTTGGCTGCCGATCCTGAGATTGACGTGTTCGTTTGGCCCGAAGGCGCTCTCAGTGGAGGACCTGGGGCCCGAAGGAATCGCCGAGCGAGGCAGTTCGTGGCCGAGACGGGAGTCGAACTGTGGACGGGCGGCTCGTCGTCACGGCGCGACGACGAGGGAAGACGTAGGAGCTACAACTCTGCCTTCCGAGTGCACGGTGAGGGGACCATCGAGCCCCGATACAACAAGAACATTCTCTTGCCCTTTGGCGAGTTCATGCCCTTTGAAGAACTCCTCCCGATCCTCAAGAAGATTCAGGGTGTGGGGAACTTCGAGGCTGGCTCTCAGTTGACTCTTTTCGAGTCTGACCTCGGCGATTTCGTTTTTCTCATATGTTACGAAGCGATCCGTCATCGCTATGTGCGCGGTGGTGTGAACCAGGGAGCCGATCTGCTCGTGAATATCACCTATGACGCTTGGTTCGGCGACACGGGTTGCCCGCACCAGCACCTGATGTTGTCGGCGATCCAGGGCGCTCTCTATGGCCTGCCCCTGATCCGAGCGGCGACGACGGGGATCTCGGCTGTTGTGGATGCGCGAGGCATGCTCGTAGAGACAACAGGCGTGTTCGATCGGACCGTCTTGGTCCGTGACGTGAAGCGCTTGCAGGTGCCTTCGGTCTATGCCCAGTGGGGTGACTGGTTTGCGTGGCTCTGTGTGCTCAGCACATTAGTGCTCTTGGCTCGTGGGTGGTTGCTACAGGCTCCTGCGGGGCGCAGAGGTTGGGTGGCCTGGGTGGCTGTCTGCTTGTGGGTCCTTGCCGTGCCGGCTATGTGGGGGGCCAACCCTTACCAGCCGGTCATGGATTGGATCTGCTGGTCCTCCTGGTTGGCTGTGGTTCTGGGCGTTCCCGCGCTCGTGTTCTGGCGATTGCGGGGTCGTGCCGTAGATCTCGGAGAGAAGTCATGACATCGCCTGTGGAACTCGGGGTCTATGTGCCGGTGGTCTTGAGTGGGCGGATGGCGTTTTGTTGTGCTTTCGGGCTGGAGGTCCTGGTGGTCGACCTGCCCCAGAGACGTGAAGACGACAGCGCTTCGCCGCAGGTGGGGGAGTCTCTGACCATGGAGCTCCATCTGGGGCCGGGCCGACGCGTGAGTGGGCTGGCGACCGTGGCGTCTTTGGGTTCGTCACCTCCAGGTGGCTTTCAGCGTCTGCACCTTGATGTGACCGAGCTCGACGACGACGGCGAAGAGCGGCTCTCGGCGTTTCTATCGGCCCGGAGAAAAGACAGTCACCTGGACATCGTGGCGTCTCGCGATGTGGAGGCCGCACACACGCGTGCGGGCTGGGACGATGTTCGGCTGCCACACGTAGCGCTGCCAGAGGCGCACCCTGACGACGCCAACTTGGGTACGACCTTTCTCGGGAGAGCCCTGGCTGCACCTGTACTCATCGCCGGAATGACCGGGGGTACCGAGCGTGCGGGAGCTGTGAACCGCGCGCTAGCCAGGGTTGCGCAGGAGCTGGGACTCGGAATGGGCTTGGGCTCTCAGCGGGCCATGGTTGAAGACCCTTCCTTGCTCTCTAGCTTTCGTGTTCGTGCCGAGGCGCCGGATATCTTGTTGCTCGCCAACATCGGCGCGGTTCAGTTGAGCCATGGCGTCAGTGCCGACGATTGTCGGCGGTTGGTGGGTGAGGTCGAGGCGGACGCACTCGCCATTCACCTCAATCCGCTGCAGGAGATGATTCAGCCGGAGGGCGATCGGGATTGGCGGAACCTGAGACCGCTGATTGAAACCGTGGTCACATCGGTGGGGGTGCCTGTGGTGCTCAAGGAGACAGGCTGTGGTCTGTCCGGTGACATGGCTCTGCTGGCGCGCGAGATGGGAGTCGCTGCTATCGATGTAGGCGGGACCGGGGGGACCGCGTGGGGCTTCATCGAGGGTTTTCGCGCGGCTGACGAGCAGCACCAGGCCATGGGAGCTACCTTCCGAGACTGGGGCATTCCCACGGCTGAAGCGCTCGACCAATGTCGCGAGGCTCTGGGGCCGGACTTCCCCATCATTGCCACGGGAGGGGTTCGCCATGGCTTGGATGTGGCCAGAGCCATTGGTCTGGGTGCGAACCTAGCTGGGATGGCGTTACCCTTCTTCCGGGCGGCTGATGTCTCGCAGGATGCGGCGTTGGCCCTTGGCACTCGGATTCTTGAGGAGTTACGTATTGCGATGTTCTGTGCGGGGGCA
>PBPL01000057.1 GCA_002724675.1 Deltaproteobacteria bacterium
ATTGGCCTGGCGATGGCTTCCATGGCCTCAATGTCCAGGGCCAGCCGAGCGAGCCGCTTCAACGACTCGGGGTCCAGCTGCCCTCGTGTTGTGTTTGGGTCTCTGCGCCGTTGCCGTTGCCACTGGTCATGGAGCAACTGTGCGCTGATTGGACCGAGCCATTTTCGGGGCTCGCCGCCCCGTGCCCCAGTGCGAAGGCAGAGGCTGTGAAGACGATCCATGGAGGCTCGAACACGCCCTGGTGTCGGCAGGGTGGACTGCAGCTCGGCCACGAGTCGCTTGTGGTGATCCGGTTGGACAGCGGCACCCGCAGAGCGACAGTGGTGGAGGAGGGTGTCGGCCAGTTCCGCGAGATCGCTCTCTAGCGTGTACCAGCGTCGTACCCAGCCCGAGGCGAGAAGGTTGCGAAGCGACTCGCACTGGGGCCCATCGAGGGCCATGCGGAGCACCAATCGAGCAGCGCTGACGGCGGGCGCCCGACGCAGGGTGTGCCCTTTGCGCACCGAGAACGGGATTCCATAGCTGTGAAGAGCGTCGCGGAGGATCGGTAGGTAGCGGTCCAGTGATGGAAAGGCGACGTAGCAGTCCGATGCTGCGCGACCCGCTAGCAGTTCGGCGCGCAGCAGCCGGGCGATGGCCCGTACCTCGGTGCGCTCGCTGCCGTAGTGACGCACTCGCACCGGTCCGTCCAGGAGAGGGCTGTCTCGGGGGATGCGTGAGTCGTGGACCAGGTGGTCGGCCAGGTCGAGGAGGTGGGGCTCGGAGTCCACCTCAAGCGCGGCGGCAGAGCCGGCGTCCAAGCGCGCCTGCCACATGTGTCTCAAGCCTCGGGTCACTCGGCGCCCCGGGGTGTCTTGTCCTCCTTGGAGTGCGCTTTGCCCGCTGTCCTCGAGGCAGAGATGAACTTGGCTGTGGGGAACCCAGCGGATGAATGCATCGACCAGAGAGTCCAGTAGAGCCAGGTCCAGTGGGCTGAGCCAGAGCAGGTCGTCGATCACGACCGACTGAAATCGTCGCAGGAACCTGACCAAGCCAGCGGGAGGTTCGGAAGCTCGCAGGATCTGAAGGAGCGATTGGCCTGCGCCGGCGCGATCCGTCCAGTCTTGAGCGCCCTGAACCACCTGCGCCCAGGTGGAGAGGAGAACCTGCAGATCATGGCGGATCTCGTGTCCCAATGGGGCCATGGATGGAGTGGCAGCGACTCCATCTGTCGGCAAGAGCGGATGACCGGCTGTGAGCTGAGATGCACCCGGTTGGCCTGCGGGCCAACTGTGTCCCCAGTTGTCGATCAAGCCGGCGAGCTCACGTCGCATCGTCGGTGTGTCGGGCAAGGCCCCCCACCGCTTCATGGTTGTCCGCAGATCGGGCCAGAGGCGGCCGACAAGCATCTCGGTGGCTATGGGACTGAGGACAGCCCTGGGATCCCCAAACCGTTGGTGTAGCTCGTCTCTGAAGCTGCCCCAGGTACGCACTTCTGGGAGAAAGGTGGGGGGCTTGTCGGGCTGGTCCCAAAAGGACGCTCGGACCAACTCCACCTTGTGTTGGGCGCGGGTCAGATAAAGCAGTGAAGACTGCTGGAAGGGCCCGAGAGCATCGAGAGTGCGTGAGGCTCGGCGACGGTCTTCACGGGTACGCCCCAAGAGCACCGTGATGCGCGCGCTGCTCGATTGGGGTGGGCTCACTCCTCATCTCCGGCTCGGAGGGCTCCGGGGATGCCGGCTGTTCCAAAACAGAGCTGCTGGAAATTGCAGGTGTCGCAGCGTGTGCGTTCGTCGGTGGGCGGGAACTGATCAATGGAGCCCAGGTTGCGCTCCTTGTCGTCTAGGAGTTGGAGCATGGTGGTCATGGATTGTCGAATGGCGTCCTCTGCCCTTCGGAGATCCGCGGGGCCCACGGGTACGGTTCGTTCCTCACCTGCTGCGAGGTACACCAGAACCCCCTTGACGTTGGAAGGCTCTACGCCCCAATTCTCTCTCGCAAACAGCGCATAGGTCGCTAGCTGTAATTGGTCTTCAGCCCTGGATGCCCCGGTTTTCCAGTCGACCAACCACAGCATGTCGTCATCGGGGTGATGAAAGGCGAGGTCGGGCTTTACGTAGACCGTCTTGCCATCCAGGTTCAGTGAGGCCAGTTGCTCGATGTTGCGGAAGCCGCCGGGAGAGACTCGTCCCAAGAGGTCTGGGTAGGGTCCGCTGACGAACCCTTCGAGACTGGAGTAGACGCGGTGGGCGATGGCGTCCGTGCGTTCTCGGCTCAACGCTTCGTCATCACCAAAGTAGTGTTCCCGGAGATTGATCTTCCACTTGGGCCGATCAATCCAAGCGCCGCGGCGAGACTCGGCCCAACCAGCTCGGAGCAAGGCTCGAGCCCGAACACGTAGGCGCTCGCCATCCACAGGTCGACCACGGTCTCGGATGTCCTCGATCGCCTCCTGGATCACATCATGGACCAGCTTGCCGGCCCAGCTCGCCAGGCTGTCCATCTTGCCGAGTCGGTAGGCGACACGAGCTTCCAGAGGGGCATTCGTAGCCCACCCGCCCCAGTGTGCGTAGTAGCGCCACCAGTAGGCGCGCAGGCAGGTGGAGAACAGCCGGGCCCGGCTGTTGGACCAGCTAAAGTGATTGATGAGTTCACGGCCCACGAGGAGGCAAGGATACTGCCGCCACGGGTCAATTTGTGACCCGGGTTGGTGCTTCTGCAACGAAGTCGGCTTGCAAGGCCTGGTGTCGAATGCCAGCATTCTTCCGCCCCTAGGTGGAGTTCGTAATGGCAGCTGATCATGCGACGAGGTCGTGCTCGGCGCGCTTGCAGGCCTCTATGGAACGCAGGAGTCTTTCCCTCTGGTTGGTGCTTGGCCTGTGTCTGGTCTTGTCGGGTGCCCTCCTATCTCCCAGTGTCGCTCGCGCCGGGAAAGCGTTTGACGTCGAGAACAGCACGGGCCTGGAGCTCTTGAACTACCTAGAGCATCCCGATTGGCGATTTCGGCTAGATGCCACTCACGAGGCGGGACACCGCAAGCTCATCCAGGCAGCGGATAAGCTGGTCGTGCTGGCGGGGCACGATGAGAACGCCCGGGTGCGCAAGGCGGCGCTCAAGGCCCTGGGGGCGGTGGGGTCTAGTTGGTGGCTCCCTACCGCCGAGCGGGTTGCTGAAGATGACTCTGAGGCCACCAACCGAAAGGCGGCCCTGGATGTGATCGAGCGCGAGGGTGCTGCTCGGTCGGCACCCATGTTGGGGCGGATTCTATTGGGTGATGACGACAGCGGTGTCCGTCGAAAGGCAGTGATGATCCTGCGAAACACCGGCTGGCCTGGGGCGGAAGATGCTCTCTGCAAGGTGATTGAGCGAGGCGATGCCCCGGAACTTCGCCAGGTTGCAGTCGAGGCTCTCGTGCCTCTGGCGCGCAAGGACCACCGTGCCTTGCTCCACCGGACGATGCTCCAGGACTCGGACAAGAAGATCCGCCTCACTGTAGTGCGAGAGCTGGCTGGTTCTCCTCAGAGTGAAGATCTGCCACCGCTCCTTGAGGCTCTCGGAGATCCGTATTCCCATGTAGCTCGCCACGCTGCTCGGGCTCTTGTGGCGTTGGGAGACCGGAGCGCGGCGCCAATCTTGCGGGAGAAGGCTCTCGAAGTTCGCGATCGCAAGGTGGCTTCGGAATTCAACGAGGCTGCCGCGAAGCTGGGGGGCTGAGGCCAACGCACTGCTCGCCTCACATCGGAGGCGTGTCAGGCTCAGGCCATGCCCTCAGAGAGGAGGTCGTCCCACTGGCCGGGGACGCCGTCCACTCGAGCGGCGCCGGGGACCCCCTGTCGAAGTACCAGGTCCAAGACGTCGAGGAATCGTCCTGCCTCGTCGTCATTGTTGACGGTGACGCGAACAAACGGCGCCAATGGGCCCACATGTCCCCAGGTCCCCACGAGCACCTTGTGTGCAGCGAACGCGGCGGCCCAGGGTTGGATGGGTGCTGTTAGCTTCACAAGCACAAAGTTTGCCCGGGTGGCCCTCGCCTCGATGCCTCGGGTCGAGAGCTTGGCGACGAGCCGCTCCATGACCGCGCGGACTTCGAGGACATGTGCCCGCATGGCCTCCTGCTCTTCCAGCGCCACCAGAGCTCCGCGAATGCTAGGCGAAGATACGGTGTAGGACGGACGCACAATGTCCAGGGTTGCGATGACTTCCGGGTGGCCGACCACGTAGCCGATCCGAAGACCCGCTAGTCCGTGATCTTTGGATAGCGATCGAAGAACGACCAGGTTAGGCGGGCGGTGCTCGCGGTGTTCTGGGTCGAGCAGAGACTCTCCATGGAAGGAGACGAAGGTCTCATTCACAAGGAAGATCGTCTGGGGAGACTCGGCGCACAAGGCCAAGAGGGTACCCACGGCGGGGGCTGTTCCCGTCGGCGCATCGGGGTTGGCTAGTACGGCCATCCGAGGCGTTCGTGGGGTGAGGGCTCTCCGAAAACCCTCCAGGGGGAAGGCCAAGTCGTCCTCATACTCCACCCTCTCCACAAAGGCTCCGGATGCCTCTGCCGCTGCCAGCACAGCGCCGAAGGTGGGGCGCAGCAGAGCGACCCGGGCGCCCTCTTCCACATAAGCACCAAAGATCCATCGGATCGCTTCGTCAGCACCCGCAGAGATGCCGATCTCTCTTGCGTCCACGCCATGATGCCGGGCAAGCGCTTGGCGGAGTGGCCAAGGGTCCGGGTAGCTGGACAGCTCGGATGGAGAGAGGGCTCCCAGGGCTTGAAGCACGCGCGGAGACGCAGGTCTCGCGCTCTCGCCGAGGTCCAGGCGCAGGTAGTCGCTGCGGTCCGCGGAACTGCGAGGCACCCGATGAGCGCGGGCGACTGCGTCCCGGGGCACAGGAGGCGTGGCCTCCTCGCCAGGTTCGGGCTTTTCCTCTGGCGAAGGGTTTTCGGACTCGGGGGGTTCCACCTAGGCTCATTGTATCAGTGGCGGGATGAAGGGCTGGGGATACCTGGACGCTCCTGTCGCGACAATCACGCTGGCACCCGGCTACACTTCGAGACCGTGATTATTCTGGGCCTCAATGACAACCACGACGCCAGTGCTGCTTTGGCAGTGGGTGACCAGTTGGTCGCTGCTGTCGGGCAGGAGCGTGTGGATCGGCATAAGAACAGCGGTGCGTTTCCCTGGGATGCCATCGACGATGTCCTTCATGTCGCCGGAGTTCACCCATCGGACATCGATCGTGTGGCGTTTGGGAGTCACTTCACACCGTCTACGGCCCTTCGGTCTCTGCCGAGGCTGCACCACGACACCAAGTCCGCCTCCAGTCAGTTTTCACCGCTCCTGAATGCATACATCGTGTACCAGGTGGGGATCCGAGAGAGCGGAATGTGGCCCATGGAGGCAGACGCTTCGCGCAAGATCCTTCGTCGGCGCCTGCGTACTCGCGGCATCGCCGCACCCGTCATTACTCTCGAGCATCATTCGGCCCATGCCTACTCGGCGTATCGGAGTCAGCCCCACCTGGACGCGCTGGCGATCACCGTGGATGCCATGGGGGATGGGACATCGGTGACGGTGTCCCTAGGTCAGGAGGGAGACCTCAAGCTGATCCATCGCCAAAACGGGTTTGCCGCGATCAATACCTATTACTCACGGATCACGGAGTGGCTCGGATTCACTCCCAACCGCCACGAAGGAAAGATCACGGGGCTCGCCGCCTATGCCGAGCCTCCCGAGGAGCTCATTCGCCACTTCGCGCGGCAGTTCCATTTCAAGGATTCGGGGAATTTCTCGGTTCAGAATTACCTCTTGCGTCAGTCCAAGAATGATCGCTTTCATCGCTTCTTGAATCGATTCACGCGGGAACAGGTCGCCGCCGCGCTCCAATCCAACCTCGAGACACAGATCTGTGCCTTTGTGAGTTATTGGGTGCGGCGCACGGGCCGCCGCAACTTGGCCCTTGCCGGGGGTGTCTTCGCGAACGTGAAGCTCAACCAGAGAATCCATCAACTGGAAGAGGTGGATCACATCTTTGTCTACCCCAATATGGGGGATGGAGGGCTGGCGGCTGGGGCGGCTCTCGCTCTGTCTGCGGTGGCTCCCCACGAGCTGCCCAATGTGTACATGGGTCGCGACTACGGGGCGGCCGATTGCGAGAGAGCACTTCAGGGAACTGGATTGCGCTTTACCCGGCCGCAAGATCTCGCAGAGCAGGTCGCTGATGCCCTGGCCGAGGGCAAGACGGTTGCGCGCGTCTCAGGTCGGATGGAGTGGGGACCGCGGGCGCTGGGCAACCGGACCGTCATGTTTCGGCCCGACGACCCCAGCGTGAACGACTGGCTCAACCAACAGCTGGGCCGCACCGAGTTCATGCCATTCGCACCAGTGACGCTCTGGGAAGAGCGCCATCGCTGTTACCTCGGGTTGGACGGAGCCGAGCACGCCGCTCGCTTCATGACTGTGTGTTTCGACTGCACCGATGAAATGAAGCGGAGTTCTTCGGGTGTCGTTCACGTGGATGGGACTGCCCGCCCCCAGTTGATCCGTCGGGACGACAACCCCGAGTACTACGACATCGTCTCTGCGTTCTTTCAGCGGACAGGCATTCCAAGCGTCGTGAACACATCGTTCAATATGCACGAGGAGCCCATCGTACGTTCGCCGCGGGATGCTGTGCGGGCTTTTGTCCACTCGCGCCTCGACCGGATGGTGCTGGGCCCATACCTGGTCTATGGAGTCGACGAGGACGTCTCGGACTGAGCTAGCCCCGCGGCCGTCTTTGCCCAGATGCGGACGTAGCTCCGACTGTGGAGACTCCCGCTTTCAGTCTTCGCGGGCGTCTACGTAGCGCCGAATACTGATGGCGAGGTTGCGCAGGTTCGGGGTGATCTGCTTGACGATCGTGTCTTCAATCAAGGGCCGGAACTTGCGAGCGAGTAGCTTGGGGACTCCCGGAACCCGCTCCGGGTGAATGTCCAGATCGATATCCATCTTCAACAGGCAGGTGTCGCCATCTGGTACGAGCTGAGTCGTTCCGGTGCAGTCGAATACACCGCCGCCCATGCGGGGCTCCAGGCGCCAGTGGGCGCAGCGGTCATGGTCGGTCCATGTGGCGTGGTCCTTCCAAGTCATCAGGTCGCGCTTGACGAAGCGACGCACGGGCTTTGGCACCTTTTCCATGTCGCCGTACCACAGGTTGACGAGGTGCACCTTCTCGCCTTCCTCGCTCCTGTCTACGACCTCGATGCGCTCCACATCGTAGAGGTACGGGACGAGCGATGGCATGTCGTCTCGGATTAGGTGGAATGCCTCATCGGCAGACAGCGGGAGGGGTTCAGCGACGTTGATCTTCATGGGGGGATTCTCGCGGATCTTCCACGTGCAGTCATCCGACTCCAGCGAATGTTCCAGGTCCCCGCCTTCGATCCGGCCCTCGCTTTGTCCTCAGTCGTCCTCCGAAGAGGACTCTAGTGCCTGATAGGCATCTTGGAGTTCGTCTGTAGAAGTGCCTTGGCGCCACAGGCCGTGGAGTCCCAGCGGCACGACCCAGACAATGACGGCGACCGTCAGCACGAGGCTTGCTGCTGCTGCTGCGTCGGGGGCCACCCCAAAGGGGGCAAGTACGACGATCGTGACCCATTGGTGGATTCCCAGGCCACCAGGCGCGCTCGGTGGGGCAATGGCGAAGGACGATATGACGACTTGGAGGACCGCTGCCGTCCAGTGGATAGGTGCGTCGAATGAGGCGAGGCAGAGCCAGACGGCCCCCCCTTCCACGATCCAGATGGCGAAGGTCCAACCGAAAGCGGAGGCGGCAATGGATGGGCTGCGGAACACGGCGAGCCCTTGCCGGAACGTGCCCGTGACGCGCTGGATCTTCCGAGCGAGGGTGCCGGCGTCTCCAGGGAGCCGTGGAGTCTCGGCCGTTCCCGCCGGAGCCCCGGCCTTCGAGGCTGGTTGCCGCCGCGCCCAGGCGAAGAGAACGACCAGGCCGAGCACCGACAGGACGCCAACGAGCCGAGCCGAGCGATCCACCCAGTCCGGGAGTGCATCGGGCAGCCCGACCCCGAAGACCACCGCGTAGAACGCGAGGATCAGCACCAGCGCATCCAGGAAGCGTTCGAAGACAATGGTGGCCAGGACAGAAGGAAAAGGAACCTGGGTGCCTCGGGAGTACAGCAGCGAGCGACCGACTTCTCCCAG
>PBPL01000058.1 GCA_002724675.1 Deltaproteobacteria bacterium
ACAGCACCTCGAGCTCGGTCTGTACGTGGTCGCCCCGTTCCACCAGCACCAGCTGCTCGCGCTTGAGCAGCCTCAAGAACTCGACCGGAACGAAGCGAAGGGCGGCGGCGTTTGTGTTGCCAAGCTCCTGGTTTGCGTGCAGCAGTTCTGTAGACAAGGTTCGGGTGCGGATGAACAAGTCGGTGAAGCGCTGAGCCAGTAGGAAGGACTGACAGAGCAGAAACACGAACAGTCCCGCCAACAGGGTCCGCGGGGCTTGGATGAACTCCTGGTCAGTGAGGGTGTCGATGAAGATGGCTGTGCCCAGTGCCGCGACACTGATGACTACGAGGCCAGCACCTGGCGTTCCAGCTCGCCAGGCTTGTCCGAGCCGAATGGCTAGGTAGGTCATCGTGATTAGGCACGCTATCGAGAAGGGGCCGAAGGTGAGTGAGAAGACCGATGCCGGTGTGCTGAGGATGAGCACTGCCATGATGGGCACGAACGCATGCCAGAAGCGCCGAAGCCAGAGCGAGATTCGATCGGGGAAGAGCGCAGCGCAGAACTCGACGTACAACAGCGCAGCGGTGTAATTGAGCAGCACGCGGCAGCGGACGCTCACGTCCCATGTCAGGTCGGGGACGAACTGAAAGATCCAAGTCTCACCCTTCATGAGCGTCTGAAGGGCGAAGCCAAGGCAGAAGGCGGAGAACCAGAGGTTGGCTACGTTGCCGTCGTCGAGCCTATTGCGCCTCCTGTGCAAGTAGGTCGCCAGGTGCAGCAGCCCGAACAGGAACAGGCAACCGGTCATGAAGAGGTCCTTGGCCAGTTGACGGTCGTGTAGCTCGGCGATCTGCTCGGGGGTTCCGAGAATGGGTGCCGCCCGCATGCCGCTTCGGCGGTGGCGATGGTTGGACACCTGCATGACGATGTCAGTGCTGGACCCTGGAGCCTCGAACACGCCCCAGTCGAACCGGTCGCTGGCCGCCGATGTCTGCAGGGTATGGCCCGGGATGCCGGTCTGGGTGACGGCAACGCCGTTGGCCCACAGACGGTGGGCCTGGAACACTTGAGTGACGCGGATGGCCAGCAGGTCCACACCGTCGGGGAGCAGCACTTGCAGTCGATAGGTCGCGATTCCCTGGGGTGTCAGGTCGGTCTGTCCGGCGCGTTGTCCACCCCAGGGCCCCGGTACCAGCAGCGTTCCAGTGGGCGACAGACCTCCCAGTTCATGGGGCCTGAGCAGTTGGTCCCAGTACAGGTCCCACGGCCCCTCAAGGTGGATCGGGCCGTCTTGTTCAGGCTCCCACTCTCGTAGGTCGATGCGCCCTTCGGACACTGTGAAGGGTTGGAGGTCCTGACTCTCGGCGGCAGGAGACAGCGTCAGGGTAACCAGTCCGACAAGCAGTAGAGCTGCCAGGCGCCGTGTTCCTTTGGACCGGTCCATCGACACCTAGGCTACTACGTGCGCTCTCTGGCCGTGCGGCTCTGCCGCGGGCAGGGGATGGGTCCTTCGTGGCTCTGAGCAGTCCCGTCGTCTACGGGTCGAGCTGTGTGAATGCCCAGCGATGCCCGTCGGGGTCCTCAAGCTCGAACTCCACGGCTCCCCAGGGCCGGGTTACCGGTCCGGGCAGAGGGACTCCAGGTTGTTGATGATCGTGTGGTTCGAGTCCCTGAGCTTGAGCATGTCGGAACATCTCTTCAATGTCATCGACACCCAGGTGGAGTTCGGGAACGGCGCCGGAGGGCCCCTCCGTGGATGGATGCAGCATGATCTCGCTCGTCCCCAGTGCAAACCAGTGCATGCCCTCGTAGCCACGGAGATACTTGAAGCCGGCGGTCTCGTACCAGCGTCGGGCCGTCTCGGTGTCGGTGCAGAACAAGACTGCGCTGCGGAATCCGGCGATCACAACAGGGTCTTCCGTGCGATTGGGTCACTCCCACGGTTCCGTGGGCGCTGCGCGCCCCGGACTGGAACTACTGAACCGGCTCGATCCGTGGTCGCTCGTACAGCGGCACATCGGGACCAGTCATGCAGCCATCTACTGGGACCTCTCGACCCTGGTGACCGCTCTCCCACTGCCAGGAGAGGTGCATGTGGTGCTGGTGGAAGGGCCACCCGTCGCCGTAGGCCAGTTGGTTGGAGAAGAAGAAGTTGCGATCGGCGGTGCTGATCACTCCATCGTCTTCCATGCTGTCGGCCTCATCCTTCAGCGCTGAGGCGATGCGGGGGTCCACTCCGAGTACTCGCAGCTTGTTGCTCTCGGCCAGCTTGCTCATGAAGAAGACTGTGCGCTCCGCATCCAGGATGTGGGGGTCGCCCGTGCAGAAATAGCCGTCTTCGGGGCACACCGACCGACCCAGATTGTCTTCTCCGGTCTGGTAGTAGGCGATGTCGATGTCGTTGCCCTCCACGTGGGTGCCCTCTGGGTGACGTAGCTGGCCCACCATTCGTCCTGGGGTGTCGCCATCTCGCTCGCTCATGTCCAGGAGCCCCAGGGGATTCGTGTCCTCGAAGTGGGCGGCGGTCTGAGCTGCCGCATAGCGCACGAGGTAGGTCACCTCACGGCGCAGGTTGCTGTAGTGAGCCCAGTGCGAGACCACGTAGCCGTCGGCATCGGAGTTCATCTGAGGGAACTGCATGATGCGGTTGCAGGGTCCGCCCTCGTCGCTGGGGCTCTCGTCCTCGTAATAGTCATCGCAGTTCAGGCCATCGTGGAACTTTGATCGCTTGATCTCGATGTCATATTCAGCAGCAGCGCCTCCGTAGGCATCTACCTTGAGATATCGGGATACCCACTGGTCGCTGGGGTTGTACCAGGCTAGGCGCTCGTAATCCTCTTCGACGGCCGACCACCAGATCTCGTCGCCATCGCTGTCGGTCTCATAGAGGTCGAGGTCGCTGTTGTCCGCCAGGTTGGCTCCCGAGCCGTGGATCATGATCTCCACCGAGAGCCATCGCTCCGGGGCGATGTCCACCCGGTACCAATCTACGTCCCCATCGCAAAGCTCGAGGTTCTCGTAGCGTTGGTTGTTGTCACCGACCAGGCCGGACAGGTTGTCGATGGAGTCGTTGATCCGCTCGTCGCAGTCCTCGACAAACTCGGGGAGCTCCGGAACGCCGTTATCCACCTCGTCTTGAGCCATCTCGTCGTTTTCGAGCGGGTTGGTACAAGCTGAGAGCACGGTCGCCAGAAAGACGACAGTCATGCGTGTGATCAGATGAGTATTTCGAGTGTTCATGGTTCCTCCCAGCTAGGGCGCATTGCCCCCACCCGCGCGGCTTGTACCAAGGCCCAAGGGTCGCGACAAGGGCGAGTTTTGTGGGCCCCGTCCAGGCCTTCGGTCAGGGCCTGGACGGGGCGTCGGGGGCGGGGGATGATTCGCCTATGAATTGGCTGCCTGCTGCGAGGTCCTTGTCTGCTGTCTCTGTGGTTGTGGATTGATGGCGAACCATATCGACACGGTCTTGTTCGATCTGGATGGGACGCTCATAGACTCCATCGAGTTGATCCTCGCGTCGTATCGTCACACGATGCAATCCCACTTGGGTCGGACACCAGACGATGCGTTGTGGTTGGCTGGTATCGGCACGCCACTTCGCGTTCAATTGGCAGAGTTCGCTGAAGGAGCGAGCCAAGCACAAGCGATGTTGGAGTCATTCCGGCAGTTCAACATTGCGAACCACGACCAGATGGTTCGGGCTTACGAGGGTGTGGACGCAACGTTGGACACCCTGCGGGCTCGGGGCGTGAAGCTGGGCCTGGTCACTTCGAAGGTGCGCGTGGGCGCGAACCGAGGGCTTCGGCTGGGAGGCTGGGAAGACCACTTCTCGGTGGTTGTTTGCTCCGACGATGTCACTCAGCCCAAGCCGGCCGCCGAGCCCGTGCAGCTGGCGCTCAGAGAGCTGCGCTCGGTGCCAGAGCGTGCTGTGTTCGTGGGTGACTCCTTGCACGACATGAAGTCAGGCCGTCATGCGGAGGTCCGAACCGCCGCGGCACTCTGGGGCCCGTTCGACCGCGCTCATCTTGCCCCCAGTGAGCCCGACTACTGGCTGGATCACCCGTCCGATGTCTTGGCGTTGTGTTGACTGGCTGTGGGGTATCTCGGAGGCGTGGTGCGTGAGGGAGCCTCGGTCTTGAGTGGGACCCGTGTTCGGTCGGTTCTGACGGGGCCCTGGGCCCTCCCCATGGTCGTCGCGGGCTGCATTTGTTCGCTGGTGGCACGGCGTATCTCGGACACGGGCCTCCAGGCTTATGGCGCTGATGGAGCCCAGTATCTGGAGCACACGGCGCGCCTGCGTGTCTTGAAGCTCTGGCAGAACGCCGACGGTGGGGTGTCCTTGGGCTTTGTCGCAGATGCCGATGCAGCCTTCCCGCCCGTGCTGCACCTGTTGACGCTGCCCTTCGGTGCTCTGTTCGGGCACACCGCGGAGTTGGCGTCTCGAACGGGACTCCTGTGGTTTCTCCTGCTTGCGCTTGTGGCGGGAGTCTTGGCGCATCAACTGGGAGCTTCCCGCCGGGTTGCCGGTGTGGCCGCCATGCTCCTGATGTTGGTTCCTGCCGTGCACGGCATGGCGACGCGGTACTACTACGATCTGCCCATGACGGTGTTCCTGTGGGGGTCTGCAGCGGTGCTGCTGGCGACCCTTCGTGGACGATGGTCCCCTGGTGTCGGTGGCCTCATCGCAGCAGTTCTCCTGGTCCTGGCTGTCTTGACGAAGTGGGCTGCCCTTGCTTTTGGAGCTCCCATCCTCCTGGGGGTGGTGCTCCTGTATGGGGTCGAGGCCCGGTCCTCTCTGTCCTGGCGTCGACTCGGGGTCGTACTCAGCGCTGTGAGCGCTGTCTCGTTGTTGCTCCTGGGAGCCTTCCTGATGGCCAGCGGTCCCGAAAACTCCCTGATGTCTATGGCCTCTACGGCCTACTCGGGGCCCCACGGTCTGGCAAGACTGGTCCACCGAGGCTCTTCCCACCTGATGTTCTATCCCTTGCGTCTGGTGGTTTCGGTGATCTCTCCCGCGCTCTTTGCCTGTCTCCTGCCAGCGCTCGTCTCCTGGTTGCGGGGCCAGAGACGGGGCCTTCCTCTCGTGCTGACGGTGTGTGTCGGGCACGGACTCTTTCTCGTTGTAGGGATGCCCGCTCTGGATGACAGATTTCTCCTGCCGGGCTTGCCCGTGCTCGCGGTCGTGGTGGCCTTGGGCTGGGAGTCGATGCCGTCCATGCACCGCAGGGCTCTGGGGTCGCTGACTCTGGCGATGGGACTCTGGGTTGCCTGGGACTTTCATGCGGGAACCGCCGGTCCCTTCAATCAGGCGGTGACCCTCACCAAGCCCACTGAGGATGATGTCCCGCCCACGAGCGCCAGGGGTCTCGGAGCGGCCAGCTCCATGGAGGGGCGTGGCTGGCTGCGTGTGGATGAACAAGGGCCCCCCGCGCGGGCGTTTCGAGAGGCGCTCTGGTCGGTCGTTGCTCGCGACCGCCCGAGCTACCTCGGTGTTCCGGGCCAGAAGGCATTGATTGATCCCTGGGGTGATCTGGAGTGGTGGCGCTACCGGGGGTTGCTGGACCAGGTCACGGGGCCTCGCGAGGGGCCGGAGGTCATCGCTCTCTGTCCACCTCCGGGGCATGGCCCCTATGAGTCCGAGCAACCGGATCTCGTGGTGAACCTGGTGCCCCCCGGCGCTCTGCCAGCGCTTCCCAGCTGCCTGGATGCTGGCCGATGGTCCCTCTCGGGTGTTGTGCGGGACCCGCACACTGCACGACAGGCGGTGTTCTTCCAGCCCTACGTGGGGCCTGCCGACTGAGCTGGTTGTTGTTGCCCAGCCTCGATCACCAGGGGATTGAGGGGTAGTTGTGACGAACTTGTGGCGGCGACCTGCCTGAACTGTGCACAAGTGTTGAAGCCCCTGCATGTGGGTCGCTGTTCCAGCTACATAGAGCTCGACCGCGCCCGAACACCCTGGCGGTCACAAAGGTGAACACATGATGCGACGTTCTTGTCGAGCTTATGGAGTGGTTGGAAGTCACGGCTCTGCCCCGAGGCTAGTCGTCCTGCTCCTCTGGTCTCTCCTGATGTCTTCGTGCGCAGCGGACTTCGCCCCCCATGGGCTGGGGCCCGGTGTGCAGGACTCGGATGGCGACTCAGCTGCCGGGACCGAGGCTGCAACGGACGAGCAGGGCGCCTCTCTTGCCTATCACCTGGTCGAGCTGGAAGAGGACCCCTGCTACGAGTCGGTGGTGATCTCGGATATGCGAGACCGCTTGGTCTTTAGCGTGGCCTGTGATCCGACCTCGCTCGACATTGAGGTGGGCGATGTCCTCGTGGGGGTCGCTCACGGTGGCTATCTGGGTCGTGTGGTCTCGCTGGAGTTCGGCGACGACACGCTGACTTGCTACATCGAGCCCGTCCCATTGGCCGAGGTTGTGGGTGACGGCAGCTTCTCGGCGGAAGTGGCAGTCAATCATCGGGCCATTGTGGACGTGTCCGGCAGAAGCCTCTATCGCGAGGACTTCGGCGGCATGCTTGTGGAGTCCGGCTTCCGGAGTGGCTCGATCGTTGCTCGCGGAAAGCTACACATGGACGGCGACATCTCAGGGGGACGCCTGCAGATGTTCGAGACGATCCTCGAGACGGACCTCAATGTGGACTTCGAATACTACGTAGCAGCTTCGGGCGGGCACTCATTCCAGAAGACAACGACCCTAGAGACCTTCTCGATCCCGTTCGCTTTCTACGTCAGCGGTGTGCCGGTGGTGGGTCGTCTCGAGATCGCTCTTCTTGCTCGGGCCCGCTCATCGGCTCCCGGCTATATCGACTTGTCTACGGGCTATCACTCGGCGAGTGAATACCGGCTCGGGGGG
>PBPL01000059.1 GCA_002724675.1 Deltaproteobacteria bacterium
CCCCAATGTCACAGAGACCATTTCGGGAGATCTGGCCCCGTCCTTCGAGAACGGGAACCTCGGTAGTGGCTATGTCGAGGAGCGGATTCTCCAGCTGACCGAGCTCGAGGCCAGTGACGAAGGCCTGAGCGAGGACGAGGCTGCGGAACTGGAGGAGCTCCGAGATGCCCACTTGATCACGATCCCGGGCAGCTTCGACGATTGCGAGGCGCCTGTGGTGGTGTTCGGAAGTCGTGGGGCCACGGTGATTCAGGCTCCCCCCGATCCACTGATTGTCCTGGCTCCTCCGGGACCGGTAGCCGGTGGCCTGGTCGATGTTCGTGTGTCGTGCCCCAGCGGGCTCTTCGTCAAGGAAGATGGATACGACTACGCCCTGGCCCCCATCCTCACTCGCGAGGTTGAGGATGGCGAGGACGGTGAGATTGAGATCGTCGGGCCCGACACCAATGCGAGGATGGAGCCACTGTTCGACAACGAGTACGCGTCGTTCGGCTTGTTCTACCAAGCAGAGCCCTTTATCAACTGGCCTGAGCCCATCGGCTATGGCTTCTTCTTCAATGGGGAGGGGCCTCGGGGTTCGGCCTACTACGCCGGCAATCCCGGCATGGTCTACGGTGGCCGCACCTATGACACGTCGGACTATCTGGCGGTCCCTGCGCTGGCCCCGCCGGTTGAGTTCGCTGCCCCCGATCAGGGGGATCGGATCCGCGGAGGGTCCGCGGTCTCGTTTTTCCGACCGCGTAGTAACTCTGACCTGACCGAGCCCTTGACGGCGACAGCTCGAAAGCGACCCATTGCCAACCCCTTTGCGTCCGACCTCGACCAGCCCGACCCGCACACCCAGCAGAACGCCAACAACACAGGGGTCTGGATGCAGATCCCGTTTGAGACTGGCGGACAGACAGAGCGACGCTACGTTCGTGTCTCGCAGTTGATCGGCCAATGGTGCGGTGGCGAGGAACTTCGAGAGGGATGCAACGGTGGTTCTGGAGATCAGGCCATCAACGATCTGCGGCTGCCCATGGACTTTCGGTGGAAGTGGTTGGAGCCCGACGAGCCCGACGCCTCTGACCTTGCACCCTATCCTCACGTGTCGCCCGAGCACATCGCGTACTTGGACTGCGTCGAGGGCGGTGGTTCAGCCGACAGCTGTGAGGCGGACATTGGGTTGGACCTACCGACCGGTACCTATGAAGACGTGGTGCTCTGCAAGAGCTTTGACGAGTTCGACGACTTCCCCTGGGAGCCGGAGGGCTATTGCATTCCGTTGGAGACCCTCGACTCGATCGACATCGAGGAGGGTGCGCAGTACATCGATCTCGACGCTCACATCGTGGGGCACTGGACGCTCGACGAAGAGAACAATGTGTACGATGGATTCGAGACTATCGGCGAGAACGTCATGCCGGTGGGCGGGCCTATCTGGGTGTCCTATGAAGGCGGCTTCTACCGTGGCAACCTGATCCCGGCGAAGAACCACGATCCAGAGCGGGAGGCAGGGCTTCGAGTTGTCCGGGACATGGACACCGAGGCTCCTGGCATTCAACCTCCTGTGCCCGGCACATCGGACTACGATGCGCATCCCTACATTGAGATCCCCAGCATCTCCATCAGCACGTTCCTAGGGGCCAACAGCCCCTTCAACGGTGTGGACGAGACCGGCAGTCCGCTGCTCGAGAACTCGGACGAGCGCCCGTACCTGGGTTACCCAGCCCTGTTGCCCTATCCGGCCACATTCGACTGGCACTTTTCTCTACCGGGTGGTTACACCTCGGCCACAGCCATTCGGGATGATGAGTTGCGCTCGGGCTTGGCTGACCCGCGACCGTCGGCCGATGACGACAGCAACTGTGTGCGGGAGACGGAGAGCTGCAGTGACGGTGAAGACAACGACAACGATGGCTTCGCAGACGCCGAGGACCCGGACTGTGCCGACCCACGCACTCGCTCAGAGTTGTTCAAGCCGGGAGCTGACTGCGCCTGGCCAGACACCTACTTCGTCGTAAGTCTTGAGGTCCGCGATCTGGACATGGTGGCTGGCCTGGACGAGACCACGGTGTGGCAGACGACGGCCTGGGCCTGGGCGGGAGAGGACTACATCACCATTCCGGTGGAGGCACTCGCTACGTTGCCCGAGGTTGCCGACGTCTTCCGTCCCGACAGTGAGGACCAGGCGGGCTCGTCTCTGCTGGGTCTAGTGACGATCGAGGTTCACCGGACGGCCAGCTGGAAGCTCAGTTCGGGAGATGAAGAGTTCCAAGTCGACCCCGACGGTCGGGCCGTGTTCGATGTCAACACGATCACGATGGGCTATTTCCACAACCAGCACAGCTGCTTCGATGCGCTGGACAACGACAACGATGGCTTCTGCGACTTCGATGGCTGCGAGGGGCCGGATGGCAATCGCCTCCCGCCCGATCCGGCTTGTGTGCCGCTCAATCCCGGCGACGATCTGCCCGAGTACGAGACAGCCGTCTGCCAGGACGGCGAAGACAACGACGGTGATGGCTTGGTCGATCTCGACGATCCCGACTGTGAGGACGGCAACGATGTCCTCGAGGACTTCACCTGCGGGGACGGGATCGACAACGACGGAGACGGGTGGACGGACTTCCCGCTGGACCCGGGCTGTGAATCAGCCAACGGGCACTCAGAGGGTGGGTTCAGCTATCTGACCGACTGCAACGACAGCATCGACGATGATGGCGATGGACGCATTGATGCCGATGATCCGGGCTGTGAAGACGGCGCCGGTGAGTCCGAGTCGGAAGGGGACACGTGCGGCAACGGCGAGGATGACAACGAAGACGGTTGGATTGATTCCGATGACTTTACATGTCGTCCCGGTTCGGGATTTGAGGGTGAGGACTTCTACAACAACGGTGACGTGGAAAGCGCTTCGGAGCTCGACGGTGTGAGCTACGAGTGCAGCGATAGCGACGCCATTGGTCCAACGGACAACGATGGTGACGGGGTCGCGAACAGCGCAGACCCCGAGTGCCTCTGGGGTTGGGACCCCAGTGGTGAAGCTGAGTTGCCCAACGTCTGTAACGATCGTCTGGACAATGACGGTGACGGTTGGGTAGATGCGGCTGATCCCCAGTGCTCCATCAACCCTGACGACGAAGAAGAAGGGCTGCCTGGCGGCTCCTGCAACAATGGGCTCGACGACGATGAGGACGGATGGGCCGACATCGATGATCCCGACTGCCTCACCGGTGAGGACGACGAGGTTCTCCTAGAGACCCCCTTGCAGTGCAATAACGGCGAGGATGACGACGGAGACGGCCTGAAGGACGCTCTGGACCCGGACTGCCAGAGCGGCAAGGACAACCACGAGGAGCTCTGAGCACCGGAGCAAAGGGGGGCTGATGCGGCCTTCTTCCAACTCGCTACTCCTGCGCGGCATCGGGACGCTAGTCACTGCTGATCCAGCCGCCGGTGAAGGTCCGCTGGGCCTCATTCACGACGCGGCAGTGCTCTGCCGAGACGCTCGAATCGACTACGTGGGGCCTGAGTCGGGTCTGCCCGTGTCCTCGGTGGAAGAGCCCCTCACGCTCGACCTCGATGGGTGTGTGGTCCTTCCGGGCTTGATTGATTGCCACACCCACCTGGTCTACGCCGGCACTCGGCTCGGTGACTTCGAGGCGCGCCTCTGTGGTGAGTCCTACGCGGAGATTGCAGCGCGGGGTGGCGGCATCCTCTCTACCGTTGCAGCTACCCGAGAAGCATCGGATGCGACCTTGCGAGACTTGGCTTCGCTGCGTGTGGAGCAGACGCTTGTGCACGGGGTGACGACCATCGAGGTCAAGAGTGGCTACGGGCTCGACACTGAGAATGAGCTGCGGCTCCTAGAGACGGTTCTCTACTGCGATCGGAACGGCCTCCCCGACCTGGTGCCCACGTTCCTGGGTGCGCATACGCTGCCTGCCGAGGCGCGTGAGAGCGAAGCTGCTCGGGATCGGTACGTGTCGCTGGTGGTGGATGAAATGCTTCCCCAGGTGGCACGTCGTCGCTTGGCTCGTTTCTGTGACGTGTTCATCGAGGAGGGCGCCTTTCGGTTGGATGAGGGACGCAAGGTGCTGGAGAGAGCAAAGGGGCTTGGCCTCGGTCTCAAGGTGCACGCCGACCAGCTGACACACACTGGGGGAGCCTCTCTGGCTGCCGAGCTCGGGGCTGTGTCGGTGGAACACATCGAGCATGCTTCCGACGCCGACCTCGCCGCTCTGGCTGCAGCGGGGACGGTGGCCGTCTTGCTGCCGGGAGCTTCGTTCTTTCTGAGAGACGAGCCGGTAGACGCCGGTAGGCTCCGCAAGGCGGGTGTCTCCATGGCCCTAGCCACCGATCAGAATCCTGGCTCGTCACCCACCGACAATCTGCTTCTCATGGCTCAGATGGGGGTCTTGGCCTCGGGCATGACGATTGAGGAAGCGCTCCTGGGGATTACGACCCATGCGGCGCGGTCCTTGGGAATGGAGAGAGACAGGGGACGTGTTGCCCCAGGCATGAGGGCCGACCTCGCTTTGTTCCGCTGCGAGGATCCCAGAGAACTGCTGTATCGATTTGGGGCACCGCTGTGTTCTGGTGTCATCAAGGATGGTCGATATCAGCGAGTGGAAGCCGGCCGTATGGGTGGGCTTCGTCAGCACCAGTAGTGGCGGGGCCGAAAGGCGCAGAGCCTATGCAGGCCGCCCACTCTCTGCGGCAGCTTTTCGAGCTTGGCACTGCTAGACTGATACACCAGCAGTCAGGGAGACAAGACTGCAGTTGGAGGATTCGATGTCCGTTGCAGCAGCCCTCCTGATCCCTCTGGGGACCACCGAACTCATCATCATTCTGGTCATCATCATGATGTTCTTTGGGGTCGGTAAGCTGCCGGAGGTGGCGAAGGCTCTGGGGAAGAGCTTCCAAGCATTCAAGGAAGGCCAAAAGGCGCCGCCTATCGATGTCACCCCGTCGACCGATGAGTTGCCGGCTCCTCCCATCGAAGCCTCGGTGGCTGAGGGGGTCGGTCAGGTGGCCATGAGCCCCAGCCCCGACAGCGACTAGAGCACGCTCTCCGAACTCAGACAGCCATCCAGTCTTCAAGCTCGCGAGTGATCTGCTCGAAGTCCAGCTCGAGTTCCATCTCTCCTCCGTCGATCTCTCGGACAATCGTGCCCGATGAGCCGACGAGGTGAATGGGGTCTTGTTCGTCCGAGAATCCCTCGTGTCTGCGTCGAATGAGGTCCTCTGCGGTCTCGCGCACCCGCTGGTGGACTGTTCGATTGCGGGCCAGATACTGAAGGCGGGGCAGCATGAGGTGCGGTACGCAGGCCATAGCGATATCGAGGGGTGAGTAGGGATTGCAGGCGAGCGCTACCTTGACTCGATAGCGCTTGATCCACTTTTCGCTCTGAAAGACCTCCAGTAGGCAGGCGGGGTTGGTTGGTCGCATGGCTGCGATCTTGACCACATCCCGCTCGATCAGGCGTGGGTTCTTGAGCAGCATGGCGATGACAGTGGGGTTGCGGTCAAAGAGGAGCCGGTCCAGCTTCAGGCGGTCATTGCCACGAGCCAGGCGCTTGCGCCAACCCAGAGACTCGTCGGGTAGCTTCGTGTTCTCGCGGGCCAGGAACTCCGAGCTCACGTTCTGGCTGGACTCTGTCAGTGTCGACAAGAACAGCTGGGCGACAGCGCCCTGATCGCGTTGGTGGGCGAGCTCGTAGAGTTGCCTGGAACGCTGATAGCCCAGGAGACGGGCGATCGGTCGCGCTCGAGTCAGATCCAGAAGCACCTCGCGTGCCCGAGGGTCCCGCATGGCCGACCGATTGAGAATCGTCCGAAGCAGGAGCAAGCACAGGTGGGTGTCGTATCTGGGGAGTCTCTCGGCCAGGAGATGTGCTCGCATGGGCCGCTCGGGCACCGCGAGCAACTGGTCTACCATCCGGTTGACCGCACTCAGCCCATTTTGGTCGATGTGATCGCGGAGTGTGGCCAGGAGTTGGTTGCGGGCGGCGCTGAGCTCGGGGCCGTCGGTCACCGCGTTCTCCTGATTGGCCACCAAAACCTATCGGCTGGCTTCTCCTTCAGCCATCTCTTCGACGATAGCACGCAAGGCCTGCGTCGGATTCTCAGCTGTGCGGATGGGGCGACCAACGACTAGCCAGTCTGCTCCCATGTGCACAGCCTCCTGCGGGGTGAGTACCCGCTTCTGGTCACCGTGGCTGGCTCCGCGCGGCCGAATGCCCGGAGTGAGGATCTTGAAGGGGGAGGGGAGGGCACCCCTGAGCTGCGGGAGCTCTTTGGGTGAGGCGACAATGCCGGCGCAACCAGAGTCCTGTGCCAAATGTGCCAGAGCCAGCACCTGCTCTTCGACGCTGCGGGAGATCCCGGCTGTGTCCAGGTCCTGCCGATCCAGCGAAGTCAGGACGGTGACGGCCAGCACCTCGGGCCGAATATTCCCGGACAACTCAGCCCCCTCGGCTGCCCCCCGGTTCGCTGCCCGCAACATGGCTTCCCCCCCGCTGGCGTGCACTGTGAGTAGGCCGACTCCCAGTCGTGCAGCTGCTCGGCAAGCGCCCTCTACCTGATCGGGAATGTCATGGAACTTCAGATCCAGGAAGACGTTGAAGCCCATCCCGGTCAGTGATGCGATCAAGGGGGCTCCAGCGCGCGTATAGAGACGAGTCGCTACCTTGATCCAACGAAGATTGCCGCGCAAGCGCCCTGCCATGGCAATGGCCTCATCCGGGTCGTCGATGTCGAGAGCGAAGACGAGACGTTGTCGGGCGCGCTCTCGAACGTCGTCAGAGAGAGCCATTGTGGGCTTTGCGTGCGTTTGTGGCTGAAGAGTCATGACGGGTACACCATTCTTTTCAATTCTGCCGCAATCCTAATGGCTTGAGAGCAATTGTGTTGGCTGTTGTGGGAAAAAGTGCACTGATCGGTCGTCGGCTCTGGTTTGAGGCGAGTCATTCATCATGCCGCTGGTACACTTCGCCCCCGTGACGTCCGAGCCGGTTTCTGCCGACCTTCCCTTGTTCGCCCCGACCACCGGTCCCCCGGACTCGGACTCGATCGAGGGCGTTCTGGCGCACGTTGTGTTCCGCAACCCAGAGACCCACTTCGTGATCGCGCGCCTCGAGCTGGACGAGGCCCGGGGCAACGTGACCATCAAAGGTCTCCTGCCAGGTGTCGGTTCCGGAGAGCGGGTGCGAGTTCAGGGTCGATGGGTGGACGATCCTCGCTACGGTCGCCAGTTTGATATGGAGAGCTTTCTTCCTCTGGTCCCCGACACGGAAGAGGGGCTGGAACGTTTCCTTCGTGGGGGGCGAGTGGAGGGAATTGGCCCCGTCTACGCCAAGCGCCTCGTCGCTTTTTTTGGCAAGGGAACGCTCGAGGTTCTCGACAACAGCCCTGAGCGGTTGCGAGAGGTGCCGGGCATCGGACCTTCGCGGGCTGCACGGATTGCCAAGAGCTGGAGTCAGCAGCGGGGAGAACGCGACGCGATCATTTTCTTGTCGGGTCTGGGATTGGCGGCAGGTCTCGCCACCCGGGTCTTTCGTCGATACCGAGAGCACACGGTCCGTCGGGTCCGGGAGAACCCCTACCGAATGGCGACGGATATTACTGGCATTGGCTTTCTCACTGCCGACGCGGTGGCTGCCAGGCTCGGTATTGAGAAGAGCAGCCCCCATCGGCTGAGGGCGGGACTGCTGCATAGCCTGAGCACCGCGACGTCTCATGGCCACTGCTTCCTTCCAGCCAGCCGGCTGATGGAGCACGCAGCCGCTCTGCTCCGCCTGGAGGAGCTGCCCGAAGGGCCTCCCGATCTGCAGGGGCCCTTGGATGACCTGGTCTCTGAGCGCACCCTCGTTCGTGAGCGGGTGGGCTCCGAGGAGCGCCTCTGGTTGGCCGAGCTTCATGCGGATGAGGTGGATGCGTCGGAGCGGCTCCACCGACTCGCTTCGGTGCCCATGAGCGGTCCAGCAATCGATGTCCCTCGGGCCATTGATTGGGCCCAGGGTCGTTCTGCAATCCAGTTTAGTGAAGAGCAGCGGCGCGCTCTTCAATCGGCTCTGTCCCACAAGGTCGTGGTGGTCACCGGCGGGCCGGGCACTGGAAAGACAACCCTTGTGCGAGCTCTTCTGCAGATCTGGGAGGGGAAGCGGCTCCGGGTTCGGTTGGCAGCGCCAACTGGGCGAGCAGCTCGCCGTATGGAGGAGGCCACGGGTTGCAAGGCATCCACGCTCCACCGGCTCTTGGAGTTTTCGCCCCACGAAGGCGGCTTTCTGCGAAACGAAGAGCGCCCTATTCCTGCGGATGTGCTGGTGGTGGACGAGTCCTCCATGGTGGACCTAACTCTGTTCGCTCACCTGTTGAGGGGCTTGCCCCCGCAGCTGCGCCTGGTGCTCGTGGGGGATGTGGAACAGCTCCCCTCCGTAGGCCCTGGTCGTGTCCTCTCGGACCTGATTGAGAGCAAAGCTGTTCACGTGGTGCGGCTGCAGCACGTGTTTCGTCAGGACGATGCGGGGCTCATTGTTACCAATGCGCACCGGATCTTGTCGGGGCAACGCCCTCGCTCGGCCGACAACCCCGATGGCGATTACTTCTTCATTGCCCGTGATGACCCCCAGTCGGTGGTGCGCACAGTCGTTGGCCTGGTGACCGAGCGCATTGCCCGTCGCTGGAACCTCGATCCTCGCGATGACATCCAGGTCTTGGCCCCCATGCGGAAGGGTCCATGTGGCGTCGAGGCCCTCAACTATGCGCTTCGCGATGCGCTCCAGGGGCTCTCTGGGGCTTCCGCAGGCTTGGGCGAGGCTGCGCCCCCGCCCTCGGATCGTCTGTTAGAGGGCGATCGGGTGATGCAGACCCGGAACAACTACGACAAGCGCGTGTTCAACGGGGACGTGGGCCGTGTCTGCGAGACTCGTGAGGACTCGGTGCTGGTTCAGTTCCCGGAGGAGCAGGTGCTCTACGAAGGTCTCGAGCGGGACCAGCTGCAGCTGGCCTATGCGACGACGATCCACAAGTCCCAGGGGAGCGAGTACCCCGCTGTCGTGATCCCTCTGGTCACGCAGCACTATCGCATGTTGAAGCGCACCCTCTTGTATACGGCCATCCCCCGCGGTCGGCAGGTGGTCGTCGTCGTTGGCTCGAGCCGCGCCGTGGACATTGCCGTAGGCGACTCGGATGCTGGGACGCGTTACACCTCGTTGGCGGAGAGGTTGGCGCTGATATAGCTGCGGATGCGAGCTTGGTCGGTCGGAGAGATCTGCTCGAAGATGAAACCGTTGCCCATGATGTTCTCGAACGCATCCTGGTGGTCGAGACACGAGATAGCTCGCCCAGTGACCCGAACGGGATCAGATATGCCGGGAAGATTGAACTCAATCTTCACGAGTGCCTGAACTGGGTAAGGGGTGGCGTTCTCGATGAAGATACCCACCTCGGAGAGGTTGTTGCAGTTGTGAAAGTCCAAGGTCTCTTCACAACGGCCCTCGGTCCACAGTCGAAGTGGCATTCGAAACGTCTTGCGTCGCTGCTGATCCCTCTGGTCGAGGTCCAGGTCGTCCGATGTGGGGCCCTCAAAGCCTCGATTCTGGCGCCGGTCATAGGGGTTGTGTTGGGTCGTCATGGGCTCCTCCGAGGTCGCTCTGCTGTGTCACTGCGCTCGCTTCAGGAGGGGGCACAAGCCCCCTTTGTTCATCCTAGAAAGGCGGATCCCAGGGGTCAAGGTAGTTCGCGCCAACATTGGCGTCGAGGCCGCCGGTGGGCAACATCATCTCAATGATCTGAGTGTACTTGTCGCGAAAGGAACACTTGCGCACAACATTCGCTGGGTATGTTCGGGTGTGCTTGTTTCCCCATCACAGCGGGTGGATCACCCCATTCTCGGCGGATCTCAGCGAGGCCAGGGCGCTGCTGAGTACGTGATCGCTCTCGTGGGCCTCGCCATCGTATCCCTCGCAGTGATCGTGAACTACGGGGGGCAGATTCAGGGTCTGTTCGGTGTGGCCAGCGACGAAGTCGGCTCCCTGGGCTCGGGCAACCACGGTTCCGACGGGTCTGGCAATGCGGGCCCCGAGAGTGAGGCTGGTGATGGCTCTGAGTCGGGTTTCGGAGGGTCTGGCGGCGTTGGGGACGAGCCGGCTGGAGATGGATTTGGGGGCACTGGAGCGGGGTCTTCACGCAACGCGAAGGCCACTGCGCGAGCTTCTTCGGCAGCAAGCTCGCGTTCGGATCGGCGGGGAGATGGCATCGTCCGTCCCTCGAGAACCCCACGGCGTGGTCAGTACACGGTGGGTGAGGGGGCCGACCGGGTCACAGTGGTCGCTCCGACGCGAGGTCGTACCGAGAGCGGCCGAGCGGGTCGAGTCACTCGCCAGGCTGCTTCCCGACAGGCGGAGGAGGTCCGCTGGGAGCGGAAGAGGCGCGAGGTCATGGAGGACTCTTCGGCCAACAAGCCTCTATCGGGTGGCGGGAGAGTCATTAGCTTTCTGGGCATCGTCATGGTCGCGCTCCTGGGACTGGGACTTGCCGTCCTTGTTCGCTTTGGACTGAGCGGAGCGTCGAACCGAAAGGGCTGAGATCGGCTGGCTTACGAGCTCCCCGTTGGCTACTCCCAAGACGACGGCTTGTTCTTCGCTGCTACAGTGCATGTGTGCGCGTCCTCCTGAGTACTCCGCCGGCTCGATACTGGCAGACAACCAACTTCATGTTGGTCAACTTCCCGCCGCTGTCTCTGGCTGTGGCGGCTGTCGCCATAAGTCCCCCTCACCAGGTGCGCATTGTCGAGAACGCGAAGCATCGCCTCCGCTCCCACGACCTCTTTCGAGAAGTCCGCGACTTTGGGGCCGACGTTGTCGCCTTCGCGAACAACTTTTACCCCGACTCCGTGGTGATCCAGCAGACCTGCCAACAGCTCAAGGAGGCCTTCCCGGGGCTCCAGACTGTCGTGGGGGGCCAGGCACCCTCCTTCCTGCCCGAGGAGTACATCGAGCGAGGTGTGGACTTCGTCGTCTTGTATGAGGCGGAGCACACCTTTCGTGAACTGATCGACTTCATCGCCGGAGTGGGAGAACGCGATGTGTCGGAGATTGAGGGGATCGCGTGGCGGGACTCTGATGGTCAGGCTGTGGTCAACCCTAGGCGGACGCTGATCCAGGACTTCGATGACCTGAAGATGCCGCGCCGGGACCTACTGCCCCACTATCCCTCGTTCACCCACCGGGGTTATCCATCGACGGCCATCGAGACGGTCCGGGGATGTCCTTATCACTGCAAGTTCTGCACACGGCCCACCTTCTGGGGCAAACACCGTGAGTACAGCAATGAGCGCATTCTCGAAGAGATCGCGGTGATCAAGCGCCAGGGCTTCAAGGAGCTCATGTTCACCGACGACATGATGGCGACCAATGCTCCAAAGATGTACGCGCTTTGCGAGGAAATGATCCGGCGCAACCTGCAGATCAATTTTGGCGGCGCCTTGCGGGCGGATACGGCTGCCAAGAAGCCGGAGCTCATCAAGATCATGCGCCGCGCCGGGCTGTTCTTCGTGAACGTTGGCTTCGAGTCCTACAGCAAGAAGGCGCTGAAGGGCATGAACAAGGCCTCGACGATCGACCTCAATCGCCAGGCGAGCGAGACGCTACGGAAGCACGGAGTCCTGATCTTGGGCTCCCATGTCTATGGCGCTCCCGGTCAGTCGGATCAGGACCTGGCGCTGATCACCCGCGACGGTATGGAACACTGCGACTTCTTCCGCATGAACATGTACACGCCTCAGGTGGGCTCTGCGCTCTTCTACGAGATGACCCGGGAAGGTCGGATGCCGAGCCGCAACCCCGAGATGTTCAACCAGTTCGAGTACCTGTTTGATGACGGTCGCGATCCCGAAGACATGAAGTGGGGCTTCGTGAAGCGTCAACTCCAGTACTACCTGCACCCCAGCATCTTGAAGCACGCGCTACGCGGGAAGACTCCCAAGGAGCAGATCATTCGACGCGCCTACCTATCGGCAGCCATGTTTACGGGCTACCGCTCCCTCCGGAAGATCGGTATCGAGATCATGTAGCGAGGGGGGGCTGAGCCCACGGTATTCGAGCGCAGGTTGTCCTAAGGGCTTGGCGAGAGGCCCAGAACCAAGAAGGGGTGACCGCACAGCGGCCACCCCTTCCCAAAGTCGATGCGAGGGACATGCCCTCGCTGATCGAACTTACAGCAGTTCCTTCAGGGCCTTGCCAGCCTTGAAACCAACCGTCTTGGACGCGGCGATGTTGATCGTCTCGCCCGTGCGCGGGTTGCGACCAGTGCGTGCGGCGCGGCTCTTCTGCGTGAAGGTACCGAAGCCAACGATCTGGACCTTGCCCGAGTTGGACACGCCATTGCTGATCGCCGTGAGGACGTCCTCAAGGGCGGCCTGGGCGTTGGCGCGGGAGGTGTAGTTGCCAGTGGCATGGATGGTGTTGATCAATTCAGCCTTGTTCATCTTCTGCTTCCTTTCAGGATTTCGCGTGGAAAGCCCCCATGGCCCCCCTTCGATGAAGTGGCCCGCACCCTACCGGAGCGCGACAGCAAGTGCAGCCGCTGATTTGCGCCAAACGCAATAAATTGGCGGCCTCCAGGGGTTTTCCTCCCTCGGGCGCAGTGGCCACGAAAAGAAAAGTCCTCTGGGATCGAACACTTGCAAAGAGGGCCTCAGCGTTTGCCCCATCATGAGCAGCCCCAGCGGCCTTTTGAAAAACTTTGGTCAAGGGGCTGTAACCGCGATGTTTGCGGGGTTTCAGGCAGCCGAATAGGCCTAGTGCTGGTACACTTCGGCCCTCATTGGTTGGGGCGTGGGAGTCATCGTTGCGCATCCTGTACATACAGAAGGACCCCTTTGTGAACGCGGGAGTCACCGCGCTCGCTGCTTACTGCCAGGAACAGGGCCACGAGAGCTATCTCTTGATCGAGAATGCGGAGCGGGACCTGAAGGCTGCCATCCGTCGTATCGACCCCGACGTCGTTGGCTTCTCGGTGACCACTGGGCTGCATCTCTGGGCCCTTGCCGTGGCCTCTCGGGTCAAGATGTGGTTCCCCAACGTCAAGACCATCTTCGGGGGCATGCACGCGACCTTCTATCCCGAGATGGCGAAGGGCGCTGCTGTGGACGTGGTCTGCCGAGGCGACGGTGAAGACGCCCTCGTTGAGTTCCTGGATGCCTTAGAAAAAGGCGAGGACATTCGACAGATCAAGAACCTCTGGGTTCGTGAGCCCGACGGCACCATCCATCGCAATCCCATGCGGCCCCTGGAGCAGAACCTAGACCGCTTCCCGTTTCCCGATCGGTCGCTCTACGACAACTACCCCTTTGTGCGGGACCAGAAAACCGAGGGGTTCGTTACCGGCAGAGGTTGCCCCGACAACTGCTCATTCTGCTTCCACGTCGGGCTCAAGAAGGTGATGAAGGGGCTGGGCACCTACAGTCGGCGCAAGTCCGTGGAGTACGTGATCTCGGAGATCGAGAATTTCGTGGCCCGCTACCCCCTGCGGCGCATCGTATTTCGCGACGACACCTTCGTGGTGGACTACGAGGGCTACGTGAAGCCCCTCATGGTCGAGTATCGCAAGCGCATTGGCCTCCCTTTCTCGTGCCTGGTTCGGGCCGACTACATGAGCGAAGAGAGCATCGCCGATCTGGCTGCTTCGGGCTGCTTCGCTGTGAAGATGGGAGTCGAGAGCGGCAACGAGTACATGCGCAACAAGATCATGCACAAGCACCTCTCCAACGCTGAGATCGTGGAGATGATGCGACTGTTCCGTAAGTACGGGATCATGGTGCAGACCTCGAATATCTTGGGTTCTCCGGGCGAGACACTGGACTCGGCTTGGGAGACGCTCGAGTTCAAC
The DNA here is from genome assembly GCA_002724675.1 of Deltaproteobacteria bacterium. Classification (GTDB taxonomy): domain Bacteria; phylum Myxococcota_A; class UBA796; order UBA9615; family UBA9615. The sequence continues at coordinate 13,879 of PBPL01000059.1, forward strand.
GCGAAGCTCAAGCCCGAGCACGCCTGGTGCTCCCTGATCCAGCCCTACCCGGGCACGACAATGCAGGACCTGGTGATGAAGGAGGGCATGCTCCCTCCGGGCTTCGACCCGGACGAGTTCGAGCAGAGCTACTTCATGTCTACGCCGGTGGACGTGGAGAACAAACGCGAGATCAGTAACCTGCAGAAGCTATTCCCGCTTGCGGTGAGGTGGCCGGTGCTGATCCCCGTGGTTCGAGAGGCGATCAAGCTGCCCCCCAATCGCGCCTTCAACGCCTTGTTCAAGGCCCACTATGCGTACAGCATCTTTCGCATCAACGACATGGAAGTCACAGACTTCCTTCGGATCGGTCTGTACACGCGCAACTACTTCAGCCAAACGACTTTCTGACGAGCATCGTCAGTCGGCGGTGACTGTCTCGACGGAGGGCTGGGTGACCACCAGGTCCCTCCCTAGATTCTTGGCTTGGTAGAGGGCCTGATCTGCCTCTGCGATGAGATCGTCGCTCTTCATGTGTTGAGTCCATTCGGCGACGCCGATGCTGACGGTCAAGCTCAGTGTGCCGTCGTTCCAGGGGATCTGCAGGGCTTGGATGGAGCTTCGAATACGCTCAGCTACTAGGCTGGCCAGATCAGCGGTTGCCCCCGGTAGGACCACTCCCATCTCCTCGCCACCTAGTCGGCCCACGATGTCGATGCTGCGTGTGCCATCCACCAGCGCCTTCGCCATCGCAACCAGTGCGGCGTCTCCTGCAGGATGGCCGTAGGTGTCATTGAGATCCTTGAACCGGTCCGCGTCCACCATCAGAAGGGACAGAGGCCCACCGCCGCGTCGGGCTCGGGTGATCTCTCGGGTGAGCTCAGCGAGGAAGTGTCGTCGACCGGCCAGGCCGGTGAGGTCGTCGTAGATTGCCTGACGACGGATCTCTTCAATGAGCATCGTGTTGTGGATGGCGATGCCCAGGTGGCTGGCCAGCGCAGACAGTCCGCTACGAACTTCCGGGTCCGCGGCGAGGTTCTTGTCGTCCATCCCGATCAGCAGAGCGCCGTTGATGCCCTGGCTGCCGCGCAGCAACTGGACCATCAGTTCTCGATCACCGAGCACCGCGTCACCAACCATCACCTGGGCCGCTCCCGCTTCGCCAAGGACGGGCGTGCCGTCGGTCATCGTCAGCTGAATCGACTTGGGAAACGGGAAGCCGCTGCCCTGATTGGCAGCGAGGACCGGAGCCCCTTCGTCAATTAGGTAGACGGCGATCTCGCCGATCCCGATCAACTCGCGAAGACCGCTTGTAGCTTCTTCGATCAGCGCCGGCAGCTCGTTGTGCTTGCTGAGCCTGTGGGTGAGGTCATTGAGCCTCGCCAACCGTGCGCTGGTGCGGAGCAGAGTGCTGTCCGCGGCCTGGCGAGACAGGTGGTTCGAGAGCAACTCGACGAACACGTCCAGCAGCAGCGATCGCTCCTGCCCCATGGAGCCTGCTGTCTGTAGGAGAAGTAGGCCGACGGGCTCGCCCGTGGCTCCCTCAAGAACCAGACGTAGTTCTTGCGGGTTGGTTGCCGCCACCATTCCGTCTTGTCGACTGATTCGCTGGCTAGCAGGCTCGCTGCTTCCGTCATGGGCTTCTGCCTCTAGCAAGAAGGCATCGCCCTCCAAGCGATAGAGGACGACCTGGTGACACTCGAGGCTCTGTTGAACTTCGTCGATGGCCGGCTGGGAAGCTTCAGCGCCGGGGCTGCGTCGAAGCGACTCGGCCACTGTCGACACTGCGCGCAGTGGGGAGCTTGCCGTCGAAGCAACAGCTGGCTTGTTGGTAGATCGAAGTGTGGGTTGGTTTTCTTGGGTCTTCATCGATTCGGGTCCTGCCGGAGCGATGCGGGATCGTCAGTTGCGTGTCTTCGGGTTGTAGAAACGCACCGGAGGTGGTTCGGTTTCGTTGGGTGTGACCTGGAGTAGAAGGGCTAGCAATTGTTCGTACCGAGCCTGATCTTTGGGGCTCTCGAAGGTGAGAATCTGGACTCCGAAGCCCTCCGGCGTCGCAAGGTTGGGTTGATCGCTTCGGTGCCAGCGCACCTCGGCGTTGAAACGAACCGGCAGTTTCTCACTGGCCCAGGCGACCGGGAACTCGACTCGAACGATGGCACCCCGGATGGGGGGGTCTCCGGCAAAGGACAGGAACAACCCTTCCTTTGAGAAGTTCTGAGCGATTGCCGAGTTACTGCGCCCTCGGGCCCAAAAGGTGACCTCGATCCGGGACGAAATGCGCACATGGCGGGGAATCGAAGGGTCCTGCTGTTCGGCAGGCCCTGATTCCCACGGAGGCCGACGGTTTCCTGTGGTGGTCCCGGAGCGAAGTGTGTCCTCGTCCTCCCGGATCGGAGGCTTGGCGTCGGCAGCTACCTGGCCTGGGCCTAGGACCACGGAGGGAGGAGATGTGCTTATACCGCCGATTCCTTCGGGGTAGGAGGTGGTAGCGAGCACGCTCTCAGCGCAGTCCTCCTCCGCCGCGGCTGCGGTCTCTGATGGGCCCACGCCTGGGGCGGACTCGGACTCGTCTTCTGCGTCGAAGATCCCGAAGAAGTCGTCCTCTGCGTCGGGGCTTGCCTCGTCACTAGCCGAGGGCTGTAGTTGCGGGACGTCATGACTCACATCGATGGAGGCGAGCTCTCGGAGCTCGGCGTCCGCAGCACTCGGTCGCGGCGCTGGGGTAGTCGGAGGAGCCTTGGCAGCTTGACCATCTCGGGGTGGGGTGCCCGGATCCGTCGGCGCCTCCGTGACGGGCGGGATTTGTGTGGACGACGAGGTGGCCGGGCCCGCTCGACGTCGCCTACCGAGCCCCGACGCCTTGAACGTCTTGCCCATGCTCACGCCCTGAACGTCGGAAGCCCGTCGCGCAGGCTCAGCTCCTCGTCGCTCTCGGCTGGGCACGCGGACTCGGAGGTCGGAGCTGTCGGACGCAAAGTCGTCTTGGACGGCTTGGCTCAACTCCACGACCGCTGCCGGCCGCCCCCGCCATAGTCCGCCCTCGCTGACCAGTGCGCTTACCTTGCCCTCCACATCGACGGGTTGGCCGTCTGTCGGGCGATGGAAGCGAAGTCGTAGGGCCTGTCCCACGTCCAGGCTAGGATCGGTACTCACAGTGGCCATGAGCGGCGAGAGCCGCGTGATGAAACCACGAGCACTGGCGCCGTCTGCCAGTTCGAGTTCAACCGGGACCAGGCAGGGGATCCCGTCCGATGCGGCGTTGGCCACTAGGGCCTCCCTGCTCAGAGTAATTATCGACTGGTCGTGGCTGCCTTCCAGTACAGCGCGACCGCCGGAAGTGTACCAGCGTTCACATGCCCATGAGGTGCCGGCTTAGATGAGAAGCCACAGTTAGGTTGCGCCGGACCGCTGTGGGGTCCGCCAGCGTCCGAATCTTGTTGGCTACAAAGCTCGGTCGGCCGTAGAAGCGCCGATAGGCTTCCGCCTGAAGCGACTTCAACTCTTCCCGGGTCATGCCCGTGGGCTCGTAGAACACGTTGAAGATATTCATGGAGCGCTGGTCGTGAACGAAGCGCTCCTTCTTGTCGAGCTGACGCCAGAGTCGTGAACCGTACACTGGGTTGACTGGTGTGAAGAAGGCCCACTCCAGGGGCAGTCGGCAGGCGTAGTCGATCGTTTCTCTTGCCTCGTCGGGCGTCTCGCCGTCGATGCCGAGGGAGAAACGCGCAGCGACCTGCATGCCGGCCTCTCGAATGCGATGAACGCCGGCTTCACAGGTCTCGACGGTGAGCGGCGAGCCCATCGTTGCCGTGCGGAGGTTGTGGTCTACGCCGGAGATCAGGACGGTGTCGATCCGCCAGCATCCTGCGCGCTTCATACGCTCCAGCAGCCTGGCAGTGAAGTCGTAGGACCAGAACGTGACGGTCCACGTCCATTGCCGGCCACTCTCGATGATCAGGTCACAGAACTTCAGGGCGGTCTCTTCGCTCGACGAGAAGATTCCGAAGTGGTCATAGAACCCAAAGTCGGTGATCCCCAATTCGTCCTCACACAGGGCCATCTCCTCAAAGACGTGCTCTGGACTGCGAATGCGGAACTTGAGGGCGCCGATGGCGGGTAGATGGCAAGAAGAGCAGGTGAGGGGACAGCCTCGACCGGAAAAGATCACCGTGTTGTGTTGGCGGTTGTAGATGTTCAGGCGGGGGTTGTAGTGCTCCGGTTGACGCATCAGGTCGCGGGCAGGGAAGGGGAGCTCGTCCACATCCTCGATGAGTGCTCGCTTTGCCTCTTGGACAACCTCACCTGCACTGTTGCGCCAAGCGCAGCCAGCGACACCACTGAAATCTCGGCTGTCATTGACAAAGCGCTCTGTGATCTCTGAGAGCGTGCGTTCTCCTTCGCCAAAGACAGCGACGTCCAGGTCTGGGCAGTCGATCAGGACCTGCGCTTTGCCCACGTTCGTGTGGGCTCCTCCCAGTACCGTGAGACAGTGCGGCCAGCGAGCCTTGACCTCCGCGAGAGCGTCCTGAGTCGCCGCCCAGGTGCAGGTGACCGCATTCAGCCCAATGATGTCCGGGTCAAAGACCTCGATCTCGCGCAGCCAGGCTTCCATTGGGGTGCCGTAGGACTCCACATACGTGACATCGTGTCCTTCTCGGCGAAGCCACGACGCTAGATAGAGGAGGCTCCAGAACGGCATCTTGCCGTTGATGGTCGATTCCTTCTTGAACAGATGTGTGCCCGCGAAGCTCCGGAGTCGACTCTGACCATTGGCAAAGCGAAGTTGCCGATAGGTCCAAGGGGCCGCGGTGAGGAGAATGCGCGCCATCTCAGTGTTCGAACTCCATGAACTGGGCCAGCACGCCCTCCCTCGGCCCCTGTGCCTGGTGGCGGAGCAGGCGGGCCATGATTCGACCGCCTAGCACCCACTTTCCCAGGTTGCGTGTGCCAGCCATGGTGGCTGCGATGCGCGCGAGTCTTGAGGGTTGGCTGTAGAAGCGCGCGTAGGCGCGGCGTTGGACTCCCAATAGATACTCGCGGGTCAGTCCATTGGGCACGAAGACCACCTCGCTAGGATCGCCCATGAAGTTGCGGTAGTCCTCGGCGTTGAGCTCCCCATAGTCCGTGGCCATTTCGCGCAAAGGCGTGCCCACGAATGGTGTCGTGATCTTGAAGTTCGCCGACATGATTGGGAGGGAGCGGGCGAACTCGATGGTGCGGTCGATGGACTCCGCTGTGTCTGTGGGATGGCCGATCATGAACAGGCCCTTGGCCTCGATGCCCGCCTCCGTAGTCCAAGCGATGCGCTCGCGTACGGTGTCCGGGTCCGTCCCCTTCATGATGGCCTTCATCACCTCGGGGTCACCGGTCTCGATGCCATAGGCGATCTGCCAGCACCCGGCTTTCTTCATGGTGTGCAGGAGCTCGCGACTCACCGTGTTCACGTGCGTGCTGATGTTCCACGAGATGCGGATCTGCCGCCGGAGGATCTCGTCACAGATGGCGTGGACCCTGCGAGCGTCTAGGGTGAACGTGTCGTCGTAGAAGAAGATCTCTTGAATCCCGTAGTCCCGCTGCAAGTGTTCGATCTCGTCCACAACGTACTTCGCAGAGTGCACTCGGAACTTGTTGCCCAGAATCTCACGCCGCTCACAAAAGATGCAGGAGTAGGGACAGCCGCGACTTGTGTAGATGGTGGAGGCGGGCCAGTTCCGGTACTGGAACATCGTCATCTTGTAGGAGTCGAGGGGCGGCAGCAGGTCTCGGGCTGGCCAGGGGAGCAGATCGAGATTCTCGATCCAGCCGCGCGTGCGAGTCTGAACAATGGGAGAGGTGGGGTCTCGCGCATCTTCGCTGTACCAGAGGCCTGGGACCTGGCTTACGTCGGCACCGGTCTCTAGGGCGTCACACAACTCCAGCATCGTGTGTTCGCCCTCACCGGCGACAGCGAAGTCGAACTGGGGGTCTCTCGCGCACTCCTCCGGAGCGCCGGCCGGGTGAGGGCCACCGACGACAATCTGACATTGGGGATGTTCCGTACGGATGAGTTGCGCGATCTCCCGGGCCACGGGGACAGTGACGGTGTAGAGGCCCATTCCCAGCACATCGGGTGCGTGCTCACGAACCCGCGCCAGGAACTCTCGACGGTCCAACTTCGTGTGGCACATGTCGTGGATGGCCACGTGGTGTCCGCCCTCGCGCAGAAAGGCCGCGATGTAGGCCAGCCCCAGTGGTGGGGCCTGGTTCGGGGGCAGCAGTGGTGCAGGACGACTGGGGTCGGGAAAATCAGCAGGATGTACCAGCAGGATGCGCACGGGACCGCAAGTGTAGCGGCTGCAGCGAGGCCTGGGGCTTGACATCGACTTCTACGCGTTGAATATCCCAGGTCTCGGAGGTGTCCATCGAGATCATGGCCAGTTGGCTCTCCCCAGATGCTGCCGACAGTAGAGGTTTTTCGGCATGGGCTCGTCTCCCGCTTCTCGGAGCCCTGCTTCTGTCGTTCGCCAGCTGGGCTCCGGGCAGTGCACGCGCTGAGACATCGGTTCAGGACCCTGGGCCTAAGGCGGTTCTGGCCGCGCTTCATGCCGACGACGGGTGGGTTGTCCATCAACTGGATGGTCGCGGGGGCGTGGACATCTATCGTCGCCGGGTCCCGGGCTTGGTCAACTGGGTGTTCAAGGGCGTCAAGGACGTCGATGTGGACAGCACCATCCTTTTTGAAGCGGTGATCGACATCGCCAGCCACGCAGGGCTGTCCCGGGACATCCCCTTGACCCACTCGGTGGTGCTCCACAAAGAGGGCAATCAGATCGACTTCTTTCAGTTGCTGGACAGCCCCGCCTGGACGCTTGCGGCTGACCGGTATTGGTTCTGTCGCGCTTTCATTCACCGGAATGTAGGTGGAGTGAAGGGTCACCACCTACAGACCTGGCAAGGTATCGACCCCAACTTGTATCCTGCGCAACGGGATGCGGTGTTGGCGGAGCACGCGTCGGCGGTGCTGCCCCCCGTGAACTATGGTTCCTGGGAGATTGTTCCCCTGAGCCCTGGCCGGAGTCGCATGATTTACCGAGTCGCCAGTGACCCCGGAGGCCGGCTGCCCAGGGCTGCCTCGAACCTGGTTACTGGTAAGACGCTCCCGGACAACCTCCTTCAGTTCGAGGCTGAAGGGAAACGAAGGATGGGTCGGTGACAGGCGCTCCGGTCTTCAAAGAACGAGTGGAGCGAGCGAACTCAGCGAGGGCTGAGGCAGAACCGGTGCAGGATTGGTTAGAATCATTGAGCTTTCAGGAGTCCAGCTTGAAGTACATTGAACCCGCCCCTTCGCGTCCATCAGCGGCCCTAGGCCTAGTCACTGCCGTTCGCGCGAGAGGTCGCGGGATCATCATCCTCTCGGGCCCCAGCTCCTGTGGGAAGGGTGCGATCGCGAGCGCGCTTCGCAAGACACTTCAGCTGCCGCGGGAAGACCACATCTCCATGGGTGATGCCCTGCGCAGCACGGTGGAGCGAGCGCGCAGCGACGCGGAGTTCCGCGAACGTCTCGGTGAGACCTTCAACATCTGGCCCGAGCACCTGATCTTCGATCCTGACCACAACGACGCATCGGTGGTGACCAAGGCGAGATCCTACGAGGTCGAGCTGCTGGATCGCTTTGGTACAGAGCCTTCGCAGCTGGACTGGTTAGAGTACTGCGTGACGGCAGGTCTGCTTGTTCCCGATGCCTGGTCCGAGCACATCATCGAGGGAGTCATTGCGGAGCGCGCCTCGCAACACGAGGCCGTGATCATCCTCGATGGCTATCCGCGTACTGAGGCGGCAGCACGGCATGTGCTGGCCCTGTCTGAACGACTCCACATCCCAATCATCAAGGTCATTCACCTGTCGGTGTCGAAGACAGAGATGCAGAATCGTGCGTTGGGACGCCAGCGAAGCGACGACACACCCGAGATGCTGGAGCGGCGATACCAGTTCTACATTGATCACGTGCAACCCAGCGTCGAGCTGCTCAAGGCGAACCTGGGCTCGAAGAGTGTGTCGCTCATCGATGCCCACCAGCCGGAGTACCGCAACGACGGTTCGCTCGACCTGGACCAGTCGGTACGCAACGTAGCCAATCGTGTCCTCATGGCTCTGGGGGTCAGTCGTCACATTCTCGAGGCGCTCGGCGAGCAACCCACTCCGGGCTGACAGTCCGGCCTGGGCTCTCCGCTGGACGGTGTATTCTCTCGCACTCCATCGGAGGAACCTGATGACTCGTCTTTTGGTGTCTTTGCTCAGCTGCGTGGCTGTTCTGTCTGCGTGTTCGGACGGGCCGGAGGGCTTACGTGCGACTCCCTTTGGGGCTGGCCCGGCGGTTGTCGTGGACTGGGACGCAGAGCCCATTCCCGAGCTTCCGTTTCCCAACGACCTGGGACTTCGAGTGGACCCGACGTCGCCGACGGGCTTGCGCATGAACTTCGCCGCTGATGCGGTCACTGAGCTGGAGCGAGAGGCCCGCGCCAAGATCAACGAGATGACTGGCTTTGGTGTCTTTACCCCCATCTCGGTGCGCTTTGACAGTCCTCTGGACCTCGACAACATCGCGGCGCGACATCAGGACGATGGCGACTTCAGTGATGACGCGTTCTTTCTGGTGGACGTGGACCCGTCCTCCGATGGCTATGGCGAGTTGGTCTTTTTGGATGTTGGCCACGGACGGTTCCCAGGCGATCTGTGGCAGACAGATCGGTATTTCCCCAATGATCCGAGGTCCAATAGCCCCTCTGTCTTTCTGGAGACCGAAGAGGAGGACGTCAACGGCAATGGGGTGATGGACCCCGGCGAGGACACCGATTACGACGGGGTGCTGGACAGCCCCAACGTATACCCACTGGGGGGAGATCCTCGTGCTGATCTTCTTACTTGGTACGAGCGCGAGACCGATACGCTCATCTTTCGGCCGGCTCTGCCGCTTCGGGAGGAGACCACCTATGCCGTGGTTCTCACCGAGCGCTTGGTGGGGGTGGACGGGCAGTCGGTGCGCTCTCCGTGGGACTGGGTCCACCACCTACGCCAGACCGAGGCCTTGCGACCCGTGGATGCACTGCTCGCGCAGGTGGACTTGAGCATCGACGACGTCGCCTACGCCTGGACTTACACGACCGGTCGCATGACGGGCGACCTCGTGGACATACGACTCGGACTCTATGGAGAGGGCCCCTACGCGTTCCTGCAGGATGCGTATCCAGCCGAGCTCTACCCCCCGGCGGTCCTGCACGAGCTGGAGGGGGTCACGAACACCTATGCCCTGCCCGTGGACCGGGTCATCGGCATTCTGGGCACGCTGGGCCTGTTTCCAGAGGCCTCCGAGGAGTTCATGCTCGAGGGGTTCAGCTACACCTCGCACCTAGTGGGTGGGGCCTTTGACACGGTGGACTTGCTGTTCGATCGCGACGACGGTGGACGCGACAAGACGGACGAGCGATGGGAGCTGGACCCCGTGTCAGGGACGTTGCTCGCCGAGCCGGAGCGGGTTCCCTACACCTGCGTGATTCCCAAAGAGACGGACACCTATCAGCAACCGTTCGATGTGGCCATCTACGGGCACGGCTACGGTTCGTCTCGGGTCGAGTTCCTGATCTTTTCTTGGGCGATGGCCAAGGTGGGCCTGGCTGCTTGTTCCATGGACTTCCCGGGGCATGGCGTGTCCCTGGGCCAGGATGACGAAGAACTGTTCACGCCCGTCCTGGAAGCCGCCGGCCTGCTGGGCTTTCTGGAACATTTAGGGGATTCGCGGCAGGCCGATGTGGACAACGACGGCGATCCCGACTCGGGTGCGGACATGTGGGTGGCGGACCCCTTCCACATGCGCGACATGGTTCGTCAGGCGGCCCTGGATTGGATGCAAATGATCCGCAGCCTGGACCAGTGTGGCGTGGACTCCTGGGGCATCGACGTGGATGGTGGCGGTCAAAACGAGGTCGGCTGCGACTGGGACGGCAACGGTACGCCGGACTTGGGCGGTCCGGACGCCGAGTTCGTGCTGATGGGGGGCTCTCTCGGCGGGATCAACTCGGCGGTGGCCGTCGCCGTTGAGCCGAGATTCTCGGCGGCCATTCCTGTGGTCGCAGGAGCGGGCCTCATCGATGCTGGCTGGCGGACGGTGATCAGTGGGGCCGTGGAGGCCGTTCCGGGTCGGCTGTTCGGGCCCATGTTCCTGGGCATGCCCGAGGACGATGGCCGTCTTCGCGTTGTTCAGTATGTGAACTCTGCGCGCAAGATGAGGGAACTGCACGTGGCGACCCTGGACTCCATCCCCATTGGGGGCACCGTTCGGGTTATGAACCAAAGCAATGGTGAGATGCGAGAGGTGGGTATTCCAGATGACGGACGATTCCGTCTAGCTGTCGCCGCTGACGCGATGGACCCGGGCGAGAAAGCCATCGCCACGGGCATGCCTACGACCGGCCCCATTGACGGTGTTGCCTACGAGATCGAGGGCAACGAAGGTCTGGGGGACCCCGTTGTGGTGACCGTCTATGACGCTGCGGGGGAAGTCGTGGTGGTCCTGGACAGCTTTGAGTCCGACGTGGTGCACGAGGGTGTGACGATGCGTGCGGGCTCCCCGTTGATCGCCGGGACTGCCGGGATGGCCCACCAGCGAGGCACGCCCCGGCTGCGTCGTGTCGTTGGCGCATTGGCCATGGCCACTGAGCCCGGCGATCCCGTTGCCTATGCGCCCCACTACTTCCAGCGGCCCTTCGAGGAGCTGGGCGGAGAGGCTCGCAACGTCTTGATTGTTCCCACTGTGGGGGACGACATCGTCCCGGTGGCCACCGAGATCGCCCTGGGCCGCGCTGCGGGCCTCTGGCCCCTCCATGGCGATGACCCGCGGTATGGCAAGTCCATCGACCGCTTCCTCATCGACACCGAGGTGGTGCGTGGGATTGAGGAACACGGGCCTTGGACTCACCCAGAGACCGGTGCGCCGTTGCTCTTCGATCCCGATGACTTGGACGAGGGGACAGACGAGACCGGAGCTCCGTCGAGCGTTCCCCTTCGGGTTCAGGTGGAGACTGAGTCGGGTGTGTCGGGCATGCGCATCCCCTATGTGTCGCCCAATGGCAGTCACGGCTTCGAGTTCCCGGATCCTGCTGCTGCCTTTGATATGACGTCGTTCGTCATGCACCAGGCAGGCCACTATCTTCAGACACGGGGCGGCGTAATTAGCGATGAGCGCTGCCTCGAGTCAGGAGACTGCGACTATTTCCAGCTCCCTCCACCCAGTGGCACGAGTGTGGACGACTTCCAGGCGTCTACCAGTGCGCCATCCAACGTTGTTGAGGGGGGGGAGTGACTATGTGGTCTCTGCGTTTGTGGGGCCTGATGGCGGCCCTCTCCGGTTCCCTACTGCTCTCGTCCACGGCGCTCGCGGACCAGCGCTTTGAGCTGAGGCCCAAGCAGCCAGGGATGGCTTCGCTCGACCTATCGCTCGACTATCGGATTCAGGGCACATTCTTGTCTGATTTTCCGGTGGATGCTGAGGGGACCATGCTGGGCCAGGCGGCTGTCTTGGACCAACGCTTTCGGGTCGCAGTGGCCGTTCGACAGGGACGCTTTCGTCTGGGCACGGAGTGGGACCTGCTCACCGGACAGCTAGCCGGTGACCTCTGGGACATTCCCGGCGAGGTGGACGACCGACACCGACACAAGCGGGCTGTGATCACTCCAGATGGCTTCGTGCCGCGACGGTTTGCAGTTCGGCTGGACAGCGACCTGGGCCAGCTGGAGGCGGGCCTGGTTACCTCCCACTGGGGCTTGGGGATGTTGGCCAACGACGGGGACCAGGACCTGTTGTTTGGTCGTACAGACTTTGGCGATCGGGTCTTGCGACTCCGGGGAACCACTCGGCCCTTTGCAAAGGCGGAAGGGTTTCCAGGGCGAGAGCATGTCTATCTCACGGCTGCTGCGGACATGGTGCTTGCCGACGACATGGCTCAGATAGCCGATGGCCAGATCGCGACCCAGGCGATTCTCTCCGTGCTCTATCGGCCCCCAGATGCACGTCGCCTAGGGGTCTATCTCGTTCATCGGCACCAGGACGAGCTGGCGGATGATCGCAGCTCTGACTTGATGGTCATTGATGGGTTCGGCGTCCTCCCCGTAGCGCTCGGCGCCACCGGATGGACTCTGGAGCTGGCGGTGGAAGCTGCGGGTGTGCTGGGACGAACGGACAGGAGCCTCAGCTACAACGAGAGGCAGGAGCTTGAGGTTCGAGCCGCCGGGGTGGCTGCACGAGCAACGTTCCGAAGTCAGGGTGATGCACTACAGGTTCACGTCCGTGGTGGCTGGGCTTCGGGCGACAAGAATCCAGACGATGCCTTTCTGGAGAACTTCACCTTCGACCGTGACTTCGACGTGGGCCTGATTCTGTTCGACCAGGTGCTCGGCGGCATCGACGCCGCCGCACATGCTCTGTTGGTGGACCCGGAGCACAGCGGTGCACCCCCTGACGGAGTCGACTCCCTGGCCACCGAGGGGGCTTTCCGTCGAGCGATGTACGTGCAGCCGGTAGTGCAGGTGGTACCGTTTCGTTGGCTTGATCTGCGAGGCGGGCTGATGTTCGCCGGAAGCTCAGCACCTGTTCAGCATCCCTTCTACAGCTTCCGCGCTGGTGGAATGGCCCGCAACCATCACGACTTCGCCCCCAATGGTGGTTTGCTGGGTAGTGAGTTGGACTGGGCCGTGCGTGTGGGCGGCCAGCTACCTTGGGGCGGCGAGCGGGCTCCCAGCTTGGCGCTCCGGGTGCAGGGTGGACACCTCTTCTTGGGTGGGGCCCTCCAAGGGGGCACGGGAGATATCGTCCACCAGGTGCTCATCAGCGGTCTTGTCGGTTGGTGATGCACTGAGCCCTTCAATGGGCATGCAGCTGCTTTGCAGCCGACCGATGATGTGCGGCCTCATCGACGCTCGGGTGGTTCTAGCGTTGGCTCCCGGGCGGTGGGCTGAGGCCCAACTGACGACGGGCTCCCAGGCTCCGCGCGCAAGAGTGGTTCCTGGTTGCCATGGATGTGGAGGGTCAAGGCACCAGCCGGCATCACGTCCAGGCGGTGTGCCCACACGGCCCGGGACGCCCCCGGCATGACCTCGAAGCTAGTCTTCAGGTTTGCGTTGGGGCAATCAAAAGACAACTCAAGGTCCATCCTGCCCTGCTCGTCGGGACTCGTGACCGTGCCTCGACACTCAGGGCAGGGTGCCGGGAACTCGACGAGGAGCCAGAGGGGCGCTCCGGCCCTGGGTACGAGAGGGAGGGTCGTGGCCCTGTACCCCTGCTCATCAGCCGGTCCACGACGCGTCCGGGAGCTGGCCACTGCCATGCGAAACAGGCGGTCCCGCGTCGTGCCGGCTCCGTCGGCTAGGAGTGAGCTGCCCAGCCCCTCAATGCCGAGCTCCGCTTGGTCTCGAAGGGGCCCGAGGAAGCGACCCAAGGTGGGCCACAGGTCTCCGGCAGACCGCTGACTTGCAGCCACCCGGTCCAGGCATTGGCTGCAGTTGTCCGGGCCAGTCCAGCAGCACGCTTCGATCTGGTCGGCGAGCGCTACCGGATCCATGGCGTTGGCTGCCGGTCGTCTCGGCATGGCCAACAACTGGTCGAGTGCAGCGAGCACCTGGCCGGTATCGGCCGATGTCCTCTCGCGCTGCCGGGGTTGCTCGGCCGTCGTCGACACGCTGTCGGTCGAGGTCTCGGTTGGGGCGCTCTTAGGGTCGCTAGGTTCCGACGTCGTACAGCTGATCGCGAGGGCGATGACGATGGCTAGGCAGAGACCTGGAAGTTGCTGGATGCTGGAAGCCATGTTGGGATCCTATCAACTGGAGCCGTGTCGACTGGGCGGGACCGAAAACCAGCGCACGGGCGAGCCGGGGCTGTTTCTTGCTAGGGTCCTATTCATGGCTCAAGCACCAGAGATCCTTTGCCGTGTGGGACTCGTAGTTGCCTTGCTCGTTCCGGGGCTCGCCCGGGCCGGTGGTCTCGAGCCCACGGCTCTTCCTTCCATTGATCCGAATCAAGTCGCTCAACTGACCATCAAGGACCAGACCCCCGGGGCCGGGGAGCGGTTCTATGCACAAGGTGGCAGGTTCGCGGGCGATCTGGATGGCGACGGGACGGACGACATCGTCCTCCAGGCAGGTGTGGACAATGCCTTGGAGATCTTCTTCGGGAGTACGGATCTTGGTGAGGGCGACGTCCTCGAACGAGGGGGAGCAGGGGACACGCAGTTGGTGCTCCCTGATGGATGTCGTCTCGAAGAGCAGTCGATCCGCTACGCGGGCTTGGGCGACGTGGATGGAGATGGCTACGACGATCTAGGTGTTGCGTGCCCCGAGGCCACCGACACGGACGGAGAGGACTCTTACGAGGGGCTCCTTGTCCTCTACTACGGGCGCGAACAACCCTGGGGTGCTGTGGTCGCGACACCCGACGGTTCGGTGCGGGCGACGCCCGTCCAGTCGGACGACGAGGGGCCTGTCTCTGGCACTCGGGCCGGGGAACGCTTGGCACCGCTGGGCGATCTGGATGAAGACGGCTTCGATGACTTCTTCGTCTCTGGACTCACGATCGAAGAGCCTGATCAGCCGGTGGCTTGGATCTTTCACGGCTCCTCCCAGATCCGGGCTCTGTTGACCGATGTGACTGCTGCGACTTGGGCAATAGAGGGCCGGTCGGATCTTCGGTGCCTGCAGCCGCTGACGGCGACCGCAGTCGGCGATGTGGATGCCGATGGAACCGAGGACATCGCCATTGGCTGTCCTGAGCAGCCTCCCCTGTTTCCGCCCCAGGACGCCAACGCATTGAACCTTGCGCTCAGCGTGTTTCTCGGCGACAGCTTGGACCAGTCAGGTGCCGGGCCCCTGTTCCTCTTCGATCGTGACTTCGGTGTCGATTCGCTGTCGGAGGTCGTGCCGACGGTGGTTCCCTTTGCCCGGCTCGGCAACCTGGACGGAATTGCCGGCGATGAGTTCGCCATTGTGAGTCAGTTCGGGGAACTCTTGCAGGGTCGCATTGTGCAGGGGCAAGCGGGGCCGCGGTCCGATCTCACTCTGGTGGATGCCCACGTCTCCTTCCAGCTGTCCGGGGGTTATGACAGCACCGATGGTCTCCAGTTGGCTCCTGCTGGCAACCAGCGAGGCCTAGGAGAGGGGGTTTGGTTGCGGTTCGGTGAGGGCGATGAATCGAAGGTCGGTCTGCTCGAGTCTTTTGATCCCTCTACATGGCTCGACATGGGCATACCGCCTGTGGTGGTCACTTTCTCGACACCAGGGCAGGCGGATGTTGATCCTGCGGGACGCCTGGGCCTGGGTGGTCCGGGGGACGCTGACGGCGATGGCATCAACGACCTCCTGATCTTGTCGGGCTTCGAGGACGGGACGGGTTGCGAGGCAGACGAGTGTGGCGGGGCCTGGCTGATCTTGTGTGGCGATTTGGATGGTGATGGTCTGTCAGCATGTGGTGGGGACTGTGACGACCGAGATGCCACGGTGTCGCCTCGTGCGCCCGAACTCTGTGACGATACCGACCACGACTGCAACGGAGACTCGGGACAGGCCGACGAGGACGAGGATGGTTTTGCCGCGTGTGATGGCGACTGCGATGACGAGGACGAGACCCGCTTCCCCGGTGCCGAGGAGAGTTGCGGTGACGGCATCGATTTGGACTGCGATGGCCTTGCGCCTGACGACGACCAGGATGGTGACTCGTCACCCAACTGCGAGGACTGTCAGCCTTGGGCCCCCGGGGTCTTTCCCGGTGCAGAAGAGATCTGTGACGGCTTCGATACGGATTGCGATTTCGTCTTGCCCGAAGTGGAGCAGGACATCGATCAGGATGGTTGGCGGGCCTGTGCGCTCTCGGGGACGCTGCTGGACTGCGATGACCGCAACCCATTCATTCATCCTCATCGGTTCGAAGACTGCACTGATGGGATCGACAACAACTGTGACGATACCGTCGACGAAGACGAGGACGAAGACGAGGATGGGGTGTCGACGTGCAACGGCGACTGCGATGATACGGACGCGAGCCTTTTTCCTGGTGCGCCCGAAGTCTGCGATGGACTCGACAACAACTGTGACGGGGTCCCTGACAACCCCCGGGACCTGGACGATGATGGCTTCTCTCCGTGCGACGGCGACTGTGCCGACGGAGACCCTGAGCACTATCCGGGGGCCGTCGGCGTGTGCTCCACAACGGAAGACGGCAATTGCGATGGTCTAGACGACTTGAGCGACAACGATGGGGATGGCTACACCGCCTGTTCGGGGGACTGTGACGATGCCGACGCGGGGGTCTCTCCTCGAGCCCACGACTACTGTGATCGACGAGACGAAGACTGTGATGGGGTGGTCGATCAGGACTGGGATGTGGACTTGGACGGTTGGGCCTATTGCCACGGAGACTGTGATGATGGCCAGGGTGACCGGTTCCCTCAGCCCACAGAGCCTCTGTGCGACGACCTCGAAGATGGCGATTGCGATGGTGACCGCGACCCCAATGACGCCGACTGCCCCCAGCCAGAGCCCCCTCCGCCGCCGGGTCCGCGACCTTATGGGCTCGCCTGCTCCGACTGTGAGAGCAGCTTAGCCGCCGAACATCCGACCGCTCGTCTCGGTCTCTGGGGCGCTCTCTTGCTCTGGGGTGTGCGTCGTCGCCGTCGGACTTTTCGCCCGCGGTCTCCAGGTCGGCTTGCTCTGAGGGCAGGCGATATTCCTCAGCCTCTGTGGGTGTTGTGGGTCCCAGTGCTGGCGTTCCTGCTCTCCTCCCCATCTGCTCAGGCTGCTCGGAAAGAGCCGGCTGTCATTGTGTACTTGGCTCCGCAGCCTGACCTCCGTCACATGACGGAGGCCCAGGACAAGCTTCCCAAGGTCATTGGGGAAGAGGTGCTGCACAGCTCGGAGGTCTTTACGCCGGAGGAACTCCCGGTGTCGATTGTGGGCGCCAAGACCACCTGGAGTTGCCCTGAAGACCGAGAGTCTCCCCGTCTCGGTGCGGCACGGGATCGGGCCATTGATCGGCTCATCGAGTTGGACCCTCGGGGCGCACGTGACGAACTGGGCTCAGCCATCGACTTCTTGCCCTGTGTCACGTCAACCGTGACGAATCGGACACTGGGAGACCTCTACTACTACCGTGGTGCAGCATCACTACAGCTGGGTGATGTGGGACGTGCTGACGATGATTTTGCTCGGGCAGCAGCAGTCAGACCTGAGTACCAGGGGGACCCCAACCTGCCGCCGGAGGTGAACGAGGTGTTCCTGGCTGCCAAGGCTCGCAAGGATCAGGAGGAGCCGGCCCTCGTCTACGTGTACGCCCCGCCTGGGCTTGACGCTCGGCTGGATGGCCGGGCTCTGGATGCCGCGGAGGGGGGAGTCGCCATTGCTCCGGGCGTTCACCTCGTGCAATTCACGCGCGACCAGAACACGGACTCGCTCCTGTTCGAGGTGAGTCTCGGTGGGAATGCGGTTGCCTTACTGCGTGACGATGTGGACCTCGCTCTGGCGGAGGCCCCCGATGATGAGTCGGCGCGAGCCTTTGCCCAACAGGTTCTTGGGCTGGCGGCCGCGGACGCCGGTGTGGATCTGGTTGCGGTCGTGGACCTGTTCGATGGCGAAGCCGGCTACTTCTATCGTGGGGGTACGGACAGCTTCTCGTTCGATGGGGACCGTCCAACTCAGGGATCGCGGGTCGCCTCGGTGGAGGAGAGCTCAGCAGATCAGAGGAGTGGTTCCAGTCGGCAGCTCGTTGTGACGCCCACGCGGGGCTCGGGCATCAACCAACAGCGACTCACGACCCGTCCGACGTCGGGAGCTAGCGGCGGGGGCTCCATGCGGGTGCGTCCGAGCCAGACCCGACCGGCCGCCAACAATCGGGCACGGGCCTCCTCTCGGATTACCGACGACAGCCGGGTGCGGATCCGCCTGTCCGGGGGCTACGCCTATGTCCACCCATGGAGCTACGTCCACATACCGCTCGACGTGGGCGTACGACTCTGGGAGGGGCTGCACCTCGACGCCGGCTTCGATTTGTCCACACCGGGGCCATCCAGTGATGAGTTGATCTGGCTGCCTGCCGGAACCTTGGGGCTGTCCTATCGAATTCCCCTCGGCCCCGTCGAGCCGAGATTTGGTGCGGTGGGGAGGATTGCGGTGGATCGTCAGGCAGCAGCGGAGAGCCGGCCCTTGGGTGGATGGGCCATTCGCGTCGGTCTCGATCTGACCCTCCCGGGAACCGGCCCCTTCTTGCTTGGCTTCGATGTGCAAGGAGGCATGCTCGGCAAACCCTTTTATCTGTCCGCGAGCCTTGGGGCTGGCGTCCGACTGTAGGCAATCCATGGGAGCCCGCCGGCATCTTCGAAGGGGGCGGGGTGCTCTCGTCCCGTTGATGTTGCTGGGGCTGAGCCTCTGGCTGGTGGGGGGATCGCCGGAGACCCCACGTTCTCTCCTCTACTTTACGACCGCTTCTTCGGGAACCGAGAGCGTCTTGTTTCGAGCCCCTCTGGCCGGGGCGAAGGACTCGGCGCTGCCGGATGTGTTGGATCGAGAACCCCTCTGGTCGAGTCAGCATGCCGCCGGCTTTCAGCCCCGGGGCACGCTGTCTGAGCGGGGAACTGCTGCCTGGGTAACCCTGCCAGCGGGTCGTGGTGTTGGCGATCCGGCCTGGTTGCATGTCTCTGACACCAGCTTTGCTGGCATCTCGCCTCTCCTTATTGATCGAGAGGCGCTCTATCTTCAGCGGTTGGTCTTTGACGGGGAGCGCCTGCTCTATCTGCGGGGCCAGCCGTCGGGGGACACGCCCTCGCCGGGCGCCACTCAAGTGGAGTGGGTCTTTTCACTCCTCAGCTGGGAGCCTGGGGACAGCGAGCCACAAGAGATCTATCGAAGCCAATGTCTTTGGGTCATGCTGGTGGGGCTCGTTCCTCCGGCTTCTGGAACGTCACAGAGCTTGGCTCCGGCCCACCCGATACTCCTGGAGATTCATCCCACAGAGCCCCGCCTGCTCGAACTCGACCCGTCGGGCGCTGTCATCCAGACTTGGACTCCAGGTCGGGGCTTGCTGGTGCGAGACCTCGCCATCGATCCCGGCGCTGGGCGCTCGGTGGTGTTCCTCGCTACCGCGCCCGGTCCAGACGCTTCATCGTTGCTGCGGCTCGATCTCGACACGGGCACGGTGGACGAGGTCCTAGGGGGGCTTGCTCCGCATGCGTCTCCCCGCATGCTTCCCGGCGGACAGGGTGTCGTCGTGGCCGGTCCAGAGCCCGGTGGAGACGGGCTTCGCTTCCCGGAACACGTGCTCAGCGACGGCTCAGTCATCTATCGGGCTCAAGGCAGCGCGGGCTTGTCCTGGCTGTACTCGGACACGACGGACCTCGAGCTCCGCCTCGTGCCCGAGGGGGACCCCGCGCAGGATGTGTCGTTTCTTGGGGTGCTCCAGTGACCGAAGCCGGGCCCACAGATCCCCAGGAACTTAGAGCCCGTGCCTTCTGGCGGGCTTGGTTGTCGGTAGCTTGTGCGTCCCTTGCGGCTCTGGCTGGCTGGAACGAGGCGCGCGCAGGCTGTCCGTCGACGGCCGGCTGTCCTGAGGCTGCTGTGGTGGGTGTGGAGCTCTGCGATGCCGACATGACGTCGCTGTTTGAGTTGGCTGCCGAGGCGGGTCTAGGGTCCGCAGCGCCGGACTACCCAGAGATCGGGATTGGCAATCCGTCCACCTCCACGGTGCCGGCCACCATCCCTTGCAGGTTGCTCAAGTCCATCGGTTGGACCGAGAGTGCCTGGACCCAATTCTGCGCAGCTGGCTGTGGGCTGTCTGGCTCGACCATCATCAGCTTTGACTGTGGGTTCGGAGTCACTCAAATCACCAGCGGGATGTCGACCGGCTCGATGGGCTCCTTCCTGTTTGACCCGGCGCGAGTCGCAGCAGAGACGGACTACAACATCGGCACGGGGGCGGGGATTCTGGCGGCTAAGTGGCGGGTCGTTCCCTATATCGGGGACAACCAGCCCGACGTGGTGGAGCACTGGTACTACGCCACCTGGGCCTACAACGGCTTCGCTTATGTGAACAACCCCAACAACCCC
>PBPL01000060.1 GCA_002724675.1 Deltaproteobacteria bacterium
ATGCCCGGCGCGGTGGCGACATGGGCTTTGTGACGGAGTCGGGCAAGCCCGGGGTCTCGGCCGAGATCATCGAAGCTGCCTTCAAGCTGGCGAAGGGCGAGGTCTCGGCACCGTTCGAGACAGCGGACGGCTGGAACATTGTCTACGTGCCCAATCGCCGCGAGCGGGTCGAGCGCACCTTCGAGCAGATGCGTGGCAGCGTCCTGCGCAAGGTGAAGTCGGAGCGCTACAAGTCGCTCTATGACGGCTTTGTGGACGGCCTGAAAGAGGGTGCAGCCATTGACGTGAGCGAGGAAGGCTACTTGAGCCGCACGATCCAGACGCCCACAGCGCCGCCGGGGCATGGCGCCGCTCGAAAGCCTGGAAGTGGGGCGCCGGGAGCGTCTGGCGGCCATGGCCACGACCACGGGCCTGGCGGCCACGGGCACTGAACTCCATGACGACAGAGGAACTGAGGCGGTGCTGAGGGTCTCTGCGTTGCATTGGTTCCTCGGAGTCTCGTTGCTCTTGTCTGGGCTGCTGGCGGCTTGCAGCCAGGATCCTGAGAGTGAGTTGGTGACCAATCCAGTACTCGCCCGAGTGGGCTCGGTCCCAGTGGATGCCAACCGCTTCTTTGCCGTGGCACGGACCCGCTCCGCTGCCGGTGAGTTCCCGCGCACTGGTGTTGGTTTCCAAGAACTCCGGGATCGTCTGCTGAAGGATCTTGTGGTGGAGGAGGTCCTGCTCGCCGAAGCCGGCCTGCGGGGCGTGGAGGTTGGCGTTGACCAGGCTGACGAGGCGCTTCAAGAGGTCCTTCCGACGCTCACCGCGGCGCTGGAGCCGGATGCTTCGGGGGCAGAGGGCTCGTCAGCGGCGGAGCGCGCTGAGCTCGTTGTGCTGGAGCGCTTCGGTTCGGTGGAGGCCTATCGGGAGCTCCTACGTCGACGTCTGACTCAGGAGACGGTGGAGGCTCTGGTCCGGGGGGAGTTGGCCGAGGGTGTGGAGGTCCCACCGGCGCAGGTGGATGCCGCTATGGAGCGCTTTGCGGAGGAACTCATCGAGCCCGCTGGTTTGCGAGCTCTCCAGGTGTTCGTGGCCGATGCGGAGACGGCGCGCCAGGTGCGCGAGGAACTAGCGGCCGGGGCCGATCTGGCCAGCTTGGCGCAGAAGCACAATGGCGGTGATGGCGACATGGGTTGGATGAGTGAGGCGGTTGCGCCTTCGCTGCTGCTGTCGGCGACTCGGGGTCTGGAGCCTGGGCAACTCTCTGATGTGGTTCAGTCGCCCCTGGGGTATCACGTGTTTCAGTTGATAGAGCGGAGGTCGGCCACTCCCTATGCGGAGGCCGAAGCCCGAGACGAGGTGGAGCGTCGGCTGCGAGGGCAGGCGGGCGAGACGCGGTTTCGGGCCTGGTTGGCATCTCGTACCGATGAACTGGGTCTCGAAGTCGATGAAGCGGAGGTCAAGCGGGTTCGCTGCTGCAGGCAGGGCCTGCCGTATCTCGCCCCCCCCCAAGGAGTGAGTCCATGAGACAAGGTCTGATTTTCCTGGTGTCTTTTAGCGTCCTGTCGGGGCTCGGTGTGTTGCCGGCCCTTGCGGATGGACAAGAATCTGTCGAGCCGTCTGCCGATCCCGCGCCTGCGGGCACGGAGACCCCTGCAGTGGACACTGTCGAGGCCCAGCCTCAGCCTCAGCCTGCGAGCGAGTCTGCACCGCTGGAGCTGGTGGACCGAGTCGTGGCAGTGGTCGATCGCGACGTGATCCTCCACTCAGAGATGCGGGAGCTGGTGGAGTTCGTGGAGGAGCAAGAGTTGCGAGGGCTGACGGGTGAAGCCCGTGAGGTCGCCCGGGGGGAGCTCATCGCTCGGGTTGTCGATGGGCTGATTGCGCAGCGGCTCGTGGACCAGGCGATGGATCGTGCCGAGGTTGGGGTGGAAGACCGTGAGGTGGAGGCAGCAGTTGCCGACGTAGCGTCTCAGAATGGTCTCTCGGTGGAAGATCTCTATCGGCAGGTGGAGCTGCAGGGTATGGACCGGGACAGCTACAAGTTGGAGTTGAGAGACCAACTCCGACACTACAAGTTCATGAATCTGGAGATTCGGGGGAGGGTCTCAGTCAGCGAGCAGGACATTCAGAACCACTACAACCAGAGGGCTGCCTCAGCCAAGCCCGACCCGGCCTGGCGGCTGCAGCGGATCCTGCTGGCCTACCCGGGGGGCTCCGATGACACAGCACGGGCCAGCGTGAAGGCCGAAGCTGATGAACTGCTCTCGCAGATCCGGTCGGGGAAGGCCTTCGGTGAGATCGCGAAGCTGCGCTCCGATGACCCGTCCACCCGAGAGCTGGGCGGGGATGCCGGACTGTTCAAGCCCAGCGAACTGGCCGCGTCGTTTTCAGAGGCGCTCGAGGCGGTGCCGGAGGGCGAAGCGGTGCTAGTCGATACGTCGGCCGGCGTCTTCCTGCTCCGGGTGTTGGAGACCGTGGATACGGCGGTACGCCCCTTGGACGAGCTCCGCGACAGCATTGCTCGGGAGCTCTACGACAAGGCCATGGACCGTGAGCTGGAGCGATGGACTGCTGAGCAGCGAAGCAAGGCCCACATCGAGTTGTTCTTCTAGAGCAGGGCGTCGTGAGTCCTCGTCGTATCGCAGTCACGCCCGGAGATCCGGAGGGCATTGGCCCCGAGGTGGGCATCCTCGCGCTCCAAGCGCTGCGCGATCGCTCTGATGTGACATTCGTGCCTTTGGGCGATGAAGCCTTGTGGCGGCGAGCGGCCGGACTCCGTGGTGTACCGGCAGACCTCCTGCGAGCAGAGCCGGTAGCTGATCCCGCAGACCTGAAGTTGCTCCACGTCGATGCCAGCGAAGAGTGGCTGCAGATCCCCGAAGTCGCGGCGATTGCTACCGCCGTGCAGGGCTGCCTCGATGGTCGCTTCGATGCGGTGTGCACGGGTCCCATTCACAAGGCATCGTTGATGGAGCGTGGCTTTCCCTACGCAGGTCACACGGGATTCCTTGCCGCGCTCTGTGGCCTTGCCCCGAGCGACGCCGTCATGGTGTTTGCTGGCGGTCGGTTGGTGGTGTCCTTGGCCACCACCCACATCCCTCTGGCTGAGGTGCCGTCGCGTCTCACTCCGGCCCACATCGTGCGGGCTGCTCAGGGCGGAGAACGCGTCGTTCGGCAGCGCCGGCCAGGTGCCCCCGTGCGTGTGGCGGTGTGTGGTCTCAACCCCCATGCAGGTGAGGACGGCCTCTTGGGAAGCGAGGACCGGGATGTCGTGGCCCCGGCGGTCGCCCAGCTGCGAGCCAACGGAATGGACGCCTCGGGTCCGTGGCCTGCAGACACCCTCTTTGGCCGCGCTGTCGAGGGCGAGTTCGATTTGGTGGTTGCTCTCTACCACGACCAGGGACTGATCCCCGTCAAGACCATTGACCTAGGCCGCTCGGTCAACATCACGGCGGGACTGCCCATCGTGCGTACGTCCGTGGACCACGGTACTGCGAGGGACATTGCGTGGACGGCTCGGGCCAACGGGACCTCGATGATTGCCGCCCTCGAGATGGCTGCCGAGCTCGCATGCGGTTGACCTCCTCCGCCATGACCTCGAGGCCGCTGTGTTTGCCTGGCCTCGGTTGCTGTTGCCGGTTGGTAGTTGGCCGGCTAGCGTCCCGACGAGGAGACCTTCCCCCTGCCTAACGTTCACGGAAATCTGACAGGCCTGAAGGCCTCGGAGCTGAAGTCGCTTGGTCATCTGTATCGTCGCAAGCTCTTGCCCGATCAGATCGTCTCAGCCGAGCTAGCGCGAAACCTCTGCGAGCTCTCGCTTCGCATTGGGCGCCAGGTAGGCGTGCTGGTGGACCGTCGCGGAAGTGTGACGCATGTCATCGCGGGGGACAGCCGGAAGCTGTTCATTCCCGAGCTAGGCCGTGCTCGGGCGGGCAGTAAGCGATTTCGGGGTCTTCGCCTCTTGCACACACACCTGCACGGAGAGCCTCTCAGCAGTGATGACCTGACGGACCTGTCCTTGCTTCGCCTCGACCTGGTGGCTGCCATTCAAGTGGGTGAGACAGGGCTTCCGGGGACCTTGGAGTACGCGACGCTGCTTCCTCCTGATCGTCTCGCCGCTGCCGCTCAGAGTTCAGAAGGGGATGTCGAGGCCCCCCCCAAGAGAGCGCCGCGAGCGCAGCCGAGCAACCAGCCTTGGCGTCGTGAGGGTCCGCTGCGGGTCCACGAGCTTCGAGAGAACTTTCTCGAGCTCATCGTTGCGCTGGAAGGGGAGTTCACCAAGGCCAAGGCGACCTCGGGAGATGCTGACAACCGCCCGCGCACGATCCTCGTGGGGGTGCAAGAAGGCCGGGGGGACGGCGTCGACCGCCGCATGGCCGAGCTAGCTCGCCTCGCCGACACTGCGGGCCTACAGGTGATCGATGAGGTGATTCAGCGCCGTCCTAAGGTCGATCCCCGGACGCTCCTGGGCAAGGGCCGCCTGGAGAGCCTGCTCGTACGCTCCATGTATCTGGAGGCCGAGCTCTTGGTGTTCGACCGGGACCTCAATCCGTCGCAGGGAAAGACGATTGCGGATCGCACGGAGCTGAAGGTCATCGATCGTACACAGCTCATCTTGGACATCTTTGCCCAGCACGCCCACTCGAGGGATGGTCGCCTCCAGGTGGAGCTGGCCCAGCTGCGCTATCTGCTCCCTCGTCTCCACTTGATGCAGCAGTCTCTGTCGCGGCTCACCGGTGGAATTGGTGGTCGGGGCCCTGGCGAGACCAAGCTCGAGATCCGGGGCCGGCGGGCACGCGATCGGATCGCTTCCCTCGCGAGACAGCTCAAGGATCTGGAGAAGAAGCGTCAGCTGCGTAGAAGCAAGCGTCAACAGAGTGGAGTGCCGGTTGTCGCCATCCTCGGCTACACCAACGCGGGCAAGTCTACGTTGCTGAACGCGCTATGCCGGTCCGATGTCCTGGCCGAAGACCAGCTGTTCGCCACCTTGGACACCACGACCCGTCGCATGCGCTTTCCCAGCCGCCGCGAGCTGGTGCTGACCGACACCGTCGGGTTCATCGAGCACCTCCCCAAGGACCTCTTGAATGCCTTCAAGGCGACTCTCGAAGAACTGCACGACGCCGATCTGTTGTTGCATGTAATCGACGCTGCCGATCCGGATCGTGATCTGCACATTCAGGTGGTGGAAGACGTCATCGAGGAGCTGGAGCTGGACGGCTTGCCGACCTTGCGCGTCCTCAATCAAGTGGACCGTCTCGAGGACGATGAGGTCTCTGAGTCGCTGCGGGACCTGGGCGGCGTGCCCGTGTCAGCGCTGGAGGGAGTGGGCTTGGACGCCTTGATGGAGGAACTGGAGCACGTTCTTTGGCGCCAGGGGCACGGGGACGTACGTCCCGCCTACCTGATACCCTGAGGGTTCCCGGGGACACCTAGGTCCCATGGGACAAGGAGTGCCTGTGGGTAGCTTGGACGCCGAGGGTAGAGCGGAGCGCATCGCCGAGTTGGCTGCTATCGAGCGGCTGGCACGCAAGCTCGCCCCCATGGCCAAGACATTCGTGGCGACTGCGGTCCTGGGCCTAGCGGGCTCCGCGGGAGTCATCTTCTACCTGTGGCGAGACTGGAAGCTCGGCTATGGCGTCCATCCCCCCATCTGGGAGGCTCTGACTGCCGCCATCGTCGGCGGGGCTGTCGGCTTGGGCTTGAGCCTGCCCTTTGCGTTCTGGTTTCTCCTCCAAGCCGGAATTGCCCGAGTGCAACTTCGTCTGGAAGAGAACACCCGCATCGCTGGCGAGCGAGCGACCGAGACGGCCCTCAGCATTCAGTCCATCGCCGATGCCGGGATGACCGGCGAGTTCATGCTCCGCGACACCGGTGAGACAGCTCCAGTCGAGCCTTCCATGGAGTAGTCGCGTCGACCTGAGTCAGTCCTTGTTGCGGAGCCTCGAGAACAATCGGTGGCCCCGCCCGAGATAGCGCCAGGTGGGGCTATTCCAGACCTCTTCCAGTCGGTCTTGCAGCTGCGCCAGCTCCTGCCAGTAGTCCTCGAGGAAGTCGATGGCGACGCCGCCGGGGGAGCGCTCTGGCTCTTCGACCCAAGTCAGTAGTGCTTCCGTCGTCGCGTCGATGGAGTATCGGTCGCGAAGGGCTTTCCACGGGATCGTGTTTTGCTGCAGGCTGACGGGGTCGCCGGAGGCGTGGCGTTCGGCAAGCTCCACGAGCAGCTCGGCGACAGCCTCTGGATTGCCCGTGGGCAGTGCGTGGAAGAGACCCGCATTCATGAGTTCTTCGGTGAGGTCGCAGCTGTTGGTCGCTGCGACCGGGACATTGCGCTCCAAGGCCTCGAGAATGCGTGTGCGCGCACCGAACTCGGCTTCGTAGCAGGGCAGGTCGATGAACAGACACAGGTGCGCGCGGGAAAAGATAGCGGGCAACGTGTCGCCGGGCACCCAGCCCAGGAAGTGGAAGCGGTGGTTGTGGTCACTGCTCTGTGCGCGTTGAACGAAGGCCCGGTAGCTGGACTCGTCGTGTCGGCGGAGTGCTCCCCCTGTGGACACATAGCGGAGCTTTGGGTTCCGATCCATGGCGCGCAGAAGGCCATCCAGCATCGTGTCGCCGTCAAGCCAAGTGTTGTAGCCACCGCAGAACAGCACAACGAAGTCGTCCTTCTTCAGCGCCGGGAACGCGTCGGGAAGAGGGCCAAGGCCTACCTTGTGTTTGGGTCGGTCCCACTCGATGAGCCCCTCGACACAGCCGGGGAGGACGCGGACGAACTCGTGCCCTACGGTCTCGGCTGTGAGTCGACCCGCTAGCCCCAGCGCGCCCACAAGGAGGCCGCGCTGGGCGTCGGAAATGACCGAGAACGCGTCCCCTCTGGCGAGTGCCCAGCCCAGCATCTCACGGTAGCGGTGGATCGGGTCGGCTGATCCGGCTCGGTGCGCCCTCGCCTGCGCTTCACTCATGGGATCGCCGGGAACATCTACCCACAGGGGCTCGTCACCAGCCGCTCGGGCTCCCGCGGCCATGGGCAGGAACGGCCCCGCAGTGACCGTGACATCGGGTCGATACTCGCGACGGAGGTCCCGCAGCATCAGAAAACGGCCCGGCTCATCGGGGCGGACTACGACGTAGCGGAATCGAGCGGTGCCTTGTCCTGTCTGAATCTTGAGGTCTACCGGCTCGCCCGGGGCTGCCTCGCCGGTCGCCCGTACGTCTCGATCAGCTTCCCGGGGGATCAGACAGGCGAGCATCACGTCGTGCCCCGCACGCAGCAAGGCGAGGAGGAACTGGCGGGTCCGAAGAGATGGGAAGCTCATCTCCCGTGGGTTGTCCATGGGAAGCGGGCCCGTGCCAATGAGAAAGACCTTGCGCGGCGTCATCCTGGGAGGTCCTCGTGGTCACCGGAGATGTGTCGGAGCAGCCCCCAGTGGTGCGGGAGATCGATAATGCCATGGTGCTCCACGGGAGCCGTGACTCGGATCTCATAGAGCTGGTTGTGCCACACGTGGGGCTTGACGTGTGCTTTGTCGTACAGCGCCACACTGATGCGGTAGGTGCCTGTCAGGAGCGGTAGCTTCGGATAGTGGATGAAGAAGGTGTAGATGCCATCGTAGGTCCCCTCCATGGGTTGCACGCGGTCGAAGCGAGTGTTCGGTCCGAAGATGTACACGTCGTCGTTTCGAAAGAGCGCAACGCCCAGAATGGGCTGCTCCACGGGCGAGAGGGTCTTGAATGTTGTGGCGATGGTGATGGCCTCACCGCTGGTGAAACCGTCCTTCTCCTGGCCGTTTCCATCGAGGGTTCGCACTGAGAGGATGCGCACCTCTCCGGTGCCGGTGATGATGGGGCGCTCGCTATGGGTCGTCTCGTAGTCGGCGATCGTCTCTCGATCTGCCCACTCCTCGTTCGCGTTGGGCACCTGAATTACTCGCTGGAGTGTTGCTCGCAGGTCCGGATCTTGCGTCGTGCAGAACCACTTGAGTGGGGCCCTGAGGGTCTCTTCGCCGACCCCATTGTCCCCGTCCTCGGCGCCGACACCCCCCTCGTCTGCGGCCCTACGCCCCATGGCTCGAGCATGGGCTGACTCGGCGCCCCCGAAGATCCGAGCACGGATGCGGCCCTCGCGATCGCGGGCGACATCCACATAGGCGTTGACGACGTCCGCTGTGGGGCCACTGTGCACGACGCGTCCTGCGTGGAGCCACATGACCTGGGAGCAGATCCCGCGGATGGCGTGCAGGTCATGGCTGACCATGACCAGGGTGCGGCCCTCACTGACGAACTCTTCGATCTTGCGGATGCACTTACGCTGGAAGTACTGGTCGCCCACCGCCAGGACCTCGTCGATGAAGATGACGTCGTAGTCCATGTGGGCGGCGATGGCGAATCCCAGGCGCAGCTGCATGCCTGTCGAGTAGGTGCGCACCGGAAAGTCGATGAACTCTTCCAGCTCGGCGAACTCCACGATCTCTCGATAGATGCCCTCGATGCGGTCCTCGTTGAGGCCCATGATCGAGCAGCTGAGCCGGATGTTCTCCCGCCCGGAGAACTCGGGGTGGAAGCCCATGTCCAGGTCCAAGAGTCCCGGCTGTTGGGCTCGAACGTGGACCTGACCCTCGGTGGGCCTCGAGACTCCCGAGAGCAAGCGCAGGAGCGTGGACTTGCCCGCGCCATTGGAGCCCACAATGCCAAAAGCCTGGCCTCTGGGGATGGAGAATGAGACATCTCGAAGCGCCCAGAAATCGATGTGATGCTGCCGGTTGCCGAAGAACTCCCAGATCCGGCCCCGATCGGACTGGTAGATCTCGAATGATTTCCCGAGCCCCTCCACAACGATGGCCATGTCGCCATCGCTGGCGTGGCGAGCAGAAGCGGCCTGCGGGTCGGGCGCAGCACTGGGATCCATGAAGTCTCGCTGGTTTCGGCGGTTTTCTGCGTGTCCAGAATAGCCGGGGCTAGGAGGCTACGCTAGCTGTGGCATTGCAGGCCTGTGCCCCGAAACCACCAGCAAGACATGGCTGGCCCCGGTAGGCTCGGCCTCAGGGCAAGCGGGCGGCGCCCATCCCAACGCCCACTCGGACGGTCCAGAGCGTGGAAAGGAAGCAGTCGCCGATCATGTCCCAACTCTGGTCTGGCTGGTCTGTGGCCCGATAGAGCACGAACATGGGGAGCAGGGGAGGATCGGCTTCCCAGGGAGCTGCCACTCCGGCGAGCTGCGCCTCCTGGCCCAGCCAACCGTCGTTTTCGACCAGAGCGACCCAGTAAGCCGTTAGGCCGGCCGCCGCGTAGCTCTCGATGACATCCCTCGCGAGCAGTCCGCCGAGACTCAGGGGCCAGTTGGCTTCGATGAGGCTCTCTACCGACACGAGTGACAGCGTCCGGAAGTCGGCGGGTACGGCGATGTCTTGCTGGTCGAGAAGAAAAGAGAGGTCGGTCTTCGGATCGAGGTCATCGCACCCTTCGTCGCCCTCATCGGTCAACTGCGCAGACATGACCGTGAACTGGCCTCCGCACCCGGGGCAGGGGGCGAGCTGAGCGTCACCGAACACGGCCGACGCCTCCACCTGATATCGCTGCCGGCAGACGAGACGTTGTTCCTCGAGGCTGCCCCAGTAAAGGAACTGGAATGTGCCGCTCAGGCTCGTGAACTCTGCGTCTGGGACTGACTCGGCGTGGGGCACGCCCTCCAGGGTCGCTGCGAAGGTGACAGCCGTAATTTCTTCGGGTTCTCCGTTCGGGCCGTCGGTGCCGTCATCGTCTGCGCTGTCATCGTCATCGGATGTCTGGCTTGAGTCGTCATCGTCGCCGCTATCGTCGTCATCGCCCCCACAGAACGGGGCAGTGTTCGCCGCTCCGACGCAGTTCTCGGCCAGCAACTGACAACTGCCCAGGCACAGCCATGCCAGGAGAACCGTCATCCAGATGGGGGCTTGAGAGCGCATCTGGGAAAGACTACCGGTAGTGATCGCCCAATCAAGTGCGTCGCTGCGCCCGCTTTGTGCGCTCCTGGTCGGTCCAGGCGTGGCTCAGACGAGGTCGGGGAACTCCACAGCATGGCGGCGGAAGGTGAACGCGCCGAGGGCAAAAGCGAGCAGGGCCGTCGTCCCGAAGATCACGATGGACCCCCAGTCCGGCACTCGATGATTGAGGATCAACTCTCGGTAGACACCCACCAAGTGGGACAAGGGATTGAGCATCAAGATGGGGGAGAATTGCTTGGGGAAGTAGCTTGCTGGATAGAAGATTGGCGTGATGAACATCCAGATCATCAGCGCCGGACCCAGCAGGTGTTGGATGTCCTTGAAGAACACCTGACTGGTTGCCAGCAACATCCCGATCCCCAGGGCGAAGAACATTTGAATGACCAGCATGGGTACTACGAGAACGAGGTGTCCCGACAGACCGTGACCGACCAGCAGTGCTGCTCCGAACAGAAGAGAGAACCGAACGACCTGGCTGAAGGCCTCAGAGAGCACGATGCAGGTGCACAGCACCGAAGGAGGGAAGCGCAGCTTCTTCACCAGGGATGCGTTCTCGCGAATGGAGTTAGTGCAGCGACTCAGGGACTCGGAGATGCAAAGCCAGGGGACCATCCCGCAGAAGAGGAAGAGCGCATTGGTTGCGGTGGAGTACTGGTCATTGAACGACACACCGATGATGACGGTGAAGACGAATGTGTAGGTCAGCAACTCCAGAAGGGGGTGGACCACGGTCCAGAAAAAACCCATGAGGGAGCCGGCGTAACGGGTTCGGATGTCCTTGAGGACGAACGAGCGCACCAAGCCTGCGTAGTTGCGGACGTCCTGCTCTAGCGCTCGGGCGCCGGAAGCGGATGTCAGGGTGCCTGTGGGGTTGTGTTGGATGTCCACTCCATGAGTGTGGCGGCCGAACCGGAGTTTGTCGATTGCTGCGGTTCGGCTGAGGGATCCGTGATGTATTGGTAAACTTCAATTCCGTCGTCGCCCCAGATTGGGTGTTGCGGAGTGCATGTTGTCGGAACGTATGCAGTTTCTGAGTTATCTGGTGCCTAGAGTCCTGCCGGTGTTGTTGGTCGGGCTGTGTTCTCTCGGAGCCCTGGGTTGCCAGGAGCAAGAGTCGGTTCTTCAGGCTTGGTGGGGCCCGCTCGATCAGGGCAACGGAGAGCTGCGCTTCGACAATGGCGGGTCCTTTTCGGTGACGGGGCTGACCCACCGGGTTGATGTCCTGTGGGACGATGACGTCGCCGCCGCCGACGACGACGACTCTGCGGATGATGACGACGACTCGGCAGCGGCCGGCGACCAGTCCGTGTCTGAGTCTGCGCGCAGCTACCTAGAGGTGGTCCTGGTGGGCGGCGATGTTCCCGTCTCTTGTTCGGTCTATGCCGACTACCTCCGTATGGTGCAGGAACAACAGGATTACGTGGAGCAGGTCTTGACATCGCCCGAGCTAGACCGCCCCGAGTCGGACGAGTGGCGCGGCTATGTCTGTCAGTCTCTAGACGGGGCCGCGCTGAATGCGTTTCGCTCAGAGGGTCGTTACCGAGCTGTCCACCTGCTGCTCGACATCACCGATCCCCAGGGGCCAGCCGGTGGTTTATTCCGGCCAGCTGAGCGGGGTGAGGTGGAGGCGGGCACCTATGGAGGTGCAGAGGCTCTCACCAGCGGCAAGTACGTCGGCCGCTTCTACGAGCGGGATCGGCACGGTGGCGGGATCTTGCCCGAGGGAGGCGATGGCCCATGGGTCGCAGAGGACATCGATCCAACGCGCAGCTGTCGGGCCATCTTGGATGCGCTGGTTGAGGAAACCGCTTCCGGTCGGTCGGATTATCCAGACCGCGCTTCCATCGCTCTGCAGAGCACCAATCATCGGTACTACCACTTGGCTACGGGTGAAGATGAGGTGGCCTTGGAAGGTTCCAGTGTGTTGGACCTCGGTGTAACCCTCCCAGGGTGGGCCACTGCTGCTACTGGGGATGCTGATGTTCAGGTGACTCTGTTCGGTCAGGTCAGCCGTGCACCGACCATTTTTCCGTACACCCAGCTGCTAGTGAGCTCGCTCGGCCAGGGTGTTCCTTTGGAGCCTTGCCCCGAGCTGGGCGAGACCCTTCCGCTCGTCTGGCCCGAGGCTTCTGGAGTTTCCGGTCTGTCGGCCAATCCCTGAGTGGGTCGTCGCTACGGGGCCTGCCATGGAGCGAACTTCAGGACACTGTGTGGAGCAATGGGCGGCGTGGCATCCATGGACCGGGCACATGGCCTAGGAGGGCCGTCTCGACGCTTGTTGGGGCTGTCGTGGACTGGATGAGAGGGTGACCATGACGGAGTTTGGCGACTCGACCGAAGTCGACGAAGACCCGCCGATTGTGGTCGTGGCCCTCGACGAGGATGGCAACGAGATCGAGGAGGGCGAAGATGCCCTCGAGGTCGATGCCGATGGCGTTGCCGACCTTACTTTTCAGGAGCGAGACTACCGTCGTCTGAGCTACGACTCGGACGATCGCTTCGCCATCTACAAGCTGATGGCGCACTTCCGCGAGGATGTGGTGCGCTCGGGACGGATCTTCTGTGCCGGGGCCGGTGCTCTGGGCAACGAGGTCCTGAAGAACTTCGCGTTGCTTGGCGTGGGGGAATTGTGGCTCGCGGACTTCGACGACATTGATCGCAGCAACCTAGCGAAGTCGGTGCTCTTTCGGCCCACGGATGTGGGGCGGCCCAAGGTCGAGGTCGCAGCAGAGCGACTGGCCCTGATGGACCCAGAGCTGAAGCTCGTCCCCCTGTCCGGGGACATCCGTTACGACGTGGGCCTCGGCGTGTATCGCCGCATGGATGTTCTGACGTCTGTGGTCGACTCGATCGATGCTCGCGTTGGCTTCAACCGCATCGCAGCGGCCTTGGGAAAACCCTGGCTGGATGCCGGCATTGGTGAGCTGTCCTGGCGTGTTGCGTGCTGGTCCCCCACGGACGGGCCCTGCTACGAGTGCACGATGGACGACGCCATGCGCTATCAGCAGCACCTGCCCTACGCGCCCAGCTGTGCGCCCATGGCCGAGGCCATCCGTGACATGCAGCGTCAACCCACCTCGCCTCTGGCGGCGGCCATGAGCGGGGCCATGTTGGCGCAGGAAGCGCTGAAGCTCTTGCACTACGAGCGCATGGACGAGCCGCCTCCGGAACTAGAAATGCCGTTCGGCCAGCAGTTCTACTTCGGCGGCGCATCGCCGTATCTCGAAGCTCAGATTCGACGTCCCCTGGACGACTGCCCGGGCCATGACTATTGGGGAGAGGTGCACGAGGAGCCGGGCTTCACGGCTTCGGGGACGACCTTGCGCGAGCTCCTGGAGCGCGCGGCGGAGCTACTCTCGGTGACGCCCCAGCAGGTCTCCATGCGCCTGGGTTTCGACCTCGTCTACGAGCTGTATTGCCACAGCTGCAGCTGGCGCGGCGAGTACTTCTATCCTCGCCGTGGGCTGCACTTGGACCTCAATTGTAGGCAGTGCCACAATGAGGCTCGCCCTGACTACAAGCGAGCGCTGCGGGTCACGGAACGATTCGCCGACCGGTCCTTGGCCGATCTTGGCTTCCCCAAGCTGCAGATCTTCTTGATCTATGGCGGGAAAGACCGCATTGCCATTGAGTTGACCGGTGATGAAGATGAGGTGATCCGTGGTGGCTAGGGGTGGACTCGGGGGACTTGGCGGCGTCGGAGAGACAGTCCTCCCTCTGCTTGTTCTGGTGGTCTTCTCTGTGTCCTGGGGGCTGGTCCACTACCGAGATGGGACTCCTTTGTTGGCGCTCGCCCTCTTGGCTCCATTGGCTCTGGGGATGCTCTCCTCGGGCTTCGTTCGGATGCTGCTCGGTAGAGACCGAGGTGGCTGTGTCGCTGTAGCTGGCGGGGGTGTCGGTGTCTTTCTAGTCATGTTTGTGCTGTCGGCGCTGGTGTCGGAGTTGGTGGGGTCCCCGTTGATGACCGACGGCGCTGCCGTGGCGCGGGGCGAACCCGGAGGGCCGCCTGGCTACAGCATGATTCAGATGACGCTGAGTTTGTTGATGGGTGTCGTGGGCTGTGGCATCGGGACGTTGGCCTTGCGTCACTACGTGGTGCAGGACCTACCCCAGCCCGATGAAGACACGGAGGACCTGCAGGACGATGACGACGTAGACGTGGACTACACGACTGAGCCTGAGGAGCTGGTCTGTCTACTGACCAATCAGGTCATCAAGCGCGACCATGACCGCTACGTGGTCTGTCACAACAAGCTCAACGTGTCCCAGGTCTGTCATGCGGTCTACCTCAAGGACTACGTGCATCTTCTCGATGGTCGCTGCCGACGCTGTTTCCAGGCGCTGCGATCCCGAGACCTGGAAGGCATGGGGGTGGGCTGAGCCATTACGGGCGGCTGGGCCCAGAAGCTCAACTCTAGTTCCTCGGTGCGGTTGGTCTTCCTGTCTCTGTGCGAGCCTCAGCTTCTGGTATACAATCGCGCCAACTCAGGGGCCTCTCTACCATTTGCGCGTGGATTGGGCCCCAGGGACGAGATACGAGGCGTTCATGAGCGGTAGTGTGGTCAAGGTTCGGTTGAAGGAGCCTACGGGTGGGACCAACCGAACGGTCAAGATCAGCGCAAATGTTCCGTCGTCCAAGTTGGCGCCGTTCCTTGCTCGCCAGCTGAAGATGAACATGACTGACGAGCAGGGGCAGCCGCGCTCCTTCAAGATCAGCGTGCCCGATCGACGCTCAGGTGGCCGAAAGCACTACATCCTCCAGCCCAATGAAGCACTCCAAGATGCTGGCGTGGAGGAGGGTGATGAGATCCGGCTCGTCATGGAGCACATTCCCGCTTGAGCCACCCGCTCAGCCCGAGGCGAGCGACTCCAGGAACCGGCACTTCAGAGTGAGGCGAGACGATGGGGAAGAGCAAGGCAAAGCCCAGCGGTGACGCGAAGTTTGTGATGGGTCGACTCCAGGTGGAGTGGGACCGTCTCCAGAACTTCATGGCCAGCCAAGACGAGGTTGTTGTCGAGCCGCTCGACTTCACCTGGGGCGAAGAGGCGCTGCCCTACAAGTACCGCTTCACCATCAAGAGTCCGACTCTCGGCAAGCCCACATCGGGCAAGTTTCGGTTGAAGGACTTTCCGCTCGACCACTTTCCGGTTCGGGAGGAGGTCTCTTTCGACATCTATCTGTCGGAGGCCTACCCGGTCGTGAAGCCCGAGATCTACGCCGTGAGCGACATCTGGCATCCCAACGTCAGCCCGAAAGATGGCTTCGTCTGCTAC
Organism: Deltaproteobacteria bacterium; assembly: GCA_002724675.1. GTDB lineage: Bacteria > Myxococcota_A > UBA796 > UBA9615 > UBA9615. The sequence continues at coordinate 15,240 of PBPL01000060.1, forward strand.
GTGAACGACAGCACCTACGATCTCACCGTGCACCTGGAAGAGATGGCAGGGATGCTTCTCGGGGTCTTGTCTTGGGAAGACATTCACGAGAACCCCGACGACTTCTACCGACGGGTTGAGATTGGCGACTATCTCAACCCGGATGCCGCCGGGTGGGCTTATAACCATCCCGACGAGGTGGAGAGCTTCAGGAGCTTCTACTACACAGGCGGCGGGATCGCCTTTGACGTGGACGACAACTGAGTCTCTGGTCCGGGTGCCGGTTGGATGAACCGTGGGCCTACTTGGGCCCCTTCTTGAAGTAAAAGGTCAAGTCGGCGTGGGCGCCGAAGTACCTGTAGTCCTTCCACAGTCGCCAGGCGTACGGGATGTTCGCTCCCACCGTGATCTCGATGGGCTGAATGGGTCGAAGCTTCACGCCGACGCCGGCCTGATGGAACCCGAGATATTGAGTGGGAACTCCCTCGGTCTTGAGGATGCTGTGCTTTTGGTGGTTCGCGATGAAGATGCCGAAGCGAGGCTTGGGGTTGATGACGACCATCGCGTCCCAGATGACCCAGGTGTGGAATCGGTCCAGCCGAAGGTCAATGGACAAGGAGGTCTGCAGTTGGACGATCTCTGAGGCGAGCCAGCCGAACCCGATCCAGGGCTGAATGGCGACGTTCAGACCGTCGAAGCCTGAGTAGCCCACATCCACTGAGAATGCGCCGGAGAGCACCACTCCAGTTCGTACATCCTTGAGCAGGGCGTACTTGGCTCCAGCCTGCAGTCCGGCGCCAAAGCCATGCCCATCGTGGCGGATTGAGCCGAAAGCGCTGAACCTGCGGAAGAAGGCCCACTCGAACATGAGCTCATAGTTGAGGTGGTCCTGGAATCCCCAGAGCACCCCCACGTCCACCTTGCGACGGGTGTTGGGGCTGAGAGCCAGGAAGGCCGGCTCAGCGAACTCCATCTCTTGGTACTTGGCGTCCGTGGCCTCTTGCGGGGTGTCCAACTCGTCGTCGGCTGCAAGCTCCTGAAAGGCTGCGTCCTCGAGTCCTTGGATCTTCTGCTCGATCTCCAACCGGAAGATGGACTGGGGGTATGCCTCTAGGTAGCGGTTCCAGGCGTCCAACTCTTCGGCAGCCGACTCACCCTCGACTTCCGCTTGGTACGCCTGATAGGTTGCCTCGTTATCGACTTCTTCTTCGAGTTCGTCGTCCAACTCGTCGTCGGTGTCGGCGTCGTCGCCCTCTTGCTCGTCCGTGTCTTCTCCCTGCGATTCGTCCTCATCGAATTCGTCGAGTTCGTCGTCGGCCAGGACGGGGGCTGGAGTAACGAGCAGAAGCGATACGGCGGCAAGTGCGAGCAGGGAGCAGAAGAAGCGCGGCATGGGGCCCTCAGGCTGTTGTTGACTAGTCGGCGCGACTCTATCCCGGCCCTGTGTGGAGGGGCAAGGTGAGTTGACCGACAGCAGCCAGAGTACGTCGCGAACCAGGCCGTCTTTTTCGCCTCTTCGCAGTGGGGTTTTCGGGCTGTAGTTCGCGGTCCGCGTGCTACTGTCCGGGCCCTCGTGGTGACAGTTCTTCCGAAGGCTTGCGATCCCCTGGTTGTGCCGCCGCCCAAGCAGGCCGGGCTCGACACCTACGCCTCTCAAGTCCAGGAGATCGTGCTCTACCTGCGGGATGAGGGACATGTGCTGTCTCCCATCGATCAGCACCTGGTGGAATGTTGGTGGGAAGCTGGCTATCCCCTGGATGTGGTCCTTCGTACCTTGTGGAAACAAGGACAGAAGCTCAAGGCTCGCAAGAAGCCCCCCCGAGGCTTGCCCTTGCGGTCGATGAATCGACAGGTGGAGCGCGCGAGTGTCGCAGCGCTTCGGACCCGAGTTGGCCAGCATCGAGAGTCCCGAACCGAGGGCTCAGATCGAGCTCGACCGGTGAGCTCTCCGGCTCAGGAGGCTTTGGCAACCGACGAAGTCGCCGAAGCCCGGGCGCTGTTGTCCCAGCTGCAAGGTGATGTGGCTGGCCGTCTGGGGGAGGCGGGCGCGGCGGGGCCGGATCGAGAACTCCTGGCGCAAAGCCTCGCTCGGCTGGAGGACCTCCGAGCTGAAGCTCTCCCGCCGGCGCGGACGCTCAGTGCGCTGCTGCAGGTGGGCAGAGCCTATTACGATGCGCTGTGGGATCGGCTGCCGTTCGTCGAACAGGAAACTCTCCGAGCAGATGTACTGGACGGGCTGGGGCGATCAGTGGCAAGAATGAGTCCCGACGCGCTGGAGGAGACACTCCTGGAGCTCTGTCGCCGCCGGTTGCGCGCCCGCGACCCGTTGTTCGAGCCACAGCGATACTGGAGGATGGAGTGACCACAGGACAACCGGCGGCCGACAGTTCAGGCACTCGGCGGACGACCGTGCCGTCGGGGCTCACTCCGGTAGAGCACCCCGCCATCATTATTCGCGAACGCGGTGCCTTCTGTGTCGCCGAGTTCGAGGAGCGTGGCTGGGCCTGCCCGTCGTGTAGCAATCGCGGCGGCTCGGTGGTTCGGGACGAGCAGGGCTACGAGGTGTTCGCGCCCTGTGGCTGCACTCAGACGCGCCGTCGCATGGAGTTGTTCAACCAGGCGCGGATTGGTGTCCGGTACATCAACGCCACGCTGGAATCGTACGAGCCCAAGACAGCGGACCAAGTGAGCGCGCAGCGTCAGGCCCTGGACTTCACCAAGATGTATCCGGGAGTGAATGGCGGCCTGGTGTTCTGGGGGGCGGTGGGCACGGGGAAGACCCATCTAGCCGTGGGGATCTTTCGCGAGTTGACCCTGCGAAAGGGCGTGGGTTGTCGGTTCGTGGACTATGGCAACCTCCTCCAGGACCTCAAGCGAAGCTTCGGCTCCAGGGACGGAGACTCTCCGGTGATGCTGCCTCTCGTCCATGTGGAGCTCCTCGTGATCGATGAACTGGGCAAGGGGCGCAACACCGAGTGGGAAGAGACCGTCCTAGATGACCTGATCAGCCGCCGGTACAACGCGGGTCGGACCACCTTGTGTACGACCAACTATGACGCATCAAAGAGTGGCCACGACGGGGGGCAGTCGTCTCTCAATCCGGCGTACCAGGCCCGCGGCGGCTTCTCTGCTGCCTCTGGCTCCATCCCCCATCTGGAGGACCGGGTCGGGGTCCGAATCTTTAGCCGGTTGTGTGAAATGTGTGAGTTCGTGCACGTCAGCGGTGCCGACTTCCGCAAGACGGGCCAGGGGATCAGTCGGATCCGCTGAGCGCTGCCTCGCTCTTAGCTGCTCGCTTCCGGTGGGTCAGAGCCGCGATCGCCAGGCCCAGACGATGCCGCCGGCGAGTCCTGCGCCTCCGGGCACCATGAGCACGGCCAGAAGGATGACCGCGAGTTTCTGCACGAAGCTCAGGGTCATGCCCGCCCCCGCTGTCTCTCGGGGCGGCAGTTTGACCAAGTCCTCTTCCTCGGCGAGGGTTCCAAAGATCCGCACGGCAAAGTCGAGGTTTCCGAACTCGCCCAGAAGTCCATCGGAGAGCCAGTCCGCGTCACCCGAAGCGACGACGAGCCCGCCCCGGGCCCCCGCTTTTTCGTGCAATTCCGCCAGTGCGATGGCGGTCACGGGGCCTGGGTGGTCGTTCTCGTCGAGCTGAAAGACCTCTGCATCCAGCGCGGTCTCTCCCCAGGCGGCCTCGGATGTCTGCACCAGGTGGAACACGGTGATGAACTCGGGATCCGGTTGTGTGTCGATGACGGTTCGTGCCGTGTGCAACAACAGCGGTAGACGGAGTCCGTCTGTGGATGCGTGGTAGCCATAGCGGTCGCAGAGGGGGAAGGTGGCATCTCCCACCGCTCTTCGCATGACTTCATCGAAGATCAGGTCTTCTTGGAAGGCTAGGCCCCAGCTAGCGAGGGCCGCCTCGAGGCCGGTGGCGCTGGATCGCCCTTCCGGCGTCCCCGGGCGGGGAGGTTCGGCAGCGACCAACAGTGAACCGCCCGCGTCGACCCACTGCTTGATGGTCTCGGCCTCGGCCGTGGTGAACGATGTCCTTGGGCCCGCGACGACGAGGACGGCGGCGTCCTCGGGGATCGTGGGCTCGCGCAGCGTATTCAGCTCTTTCACCTGGAGACCTAGACCTGCCAGGCGTCGGGACAACAGGCTCAGGCCGGCGCCCCCCTGGTCATCCAGGGACAGCTCCCCATGCCCCGTCGTGAAGTAGACGACTCGCGTGCGGTCCGACGCCAGGCGAACGAGAGCATTGATCAGGTCTTGTTCGTCTGGGTTTTGAAGGCGCTCGGTCTTGCTGGGCTGGTCGCTGTCCGATCCCGAGAGGGTCAGGATGACCGTGCCGTTGGCGGTGACCTCGTCTGCCATGGCGCGGGTCGGGCTTGCGTCCGGGTCGATGAGCTCGAAGGTGAGATTGGGACGAGTGGACCTTGCCGACTGCATCATTCCCTCAAACCTTCGACGCGCTGCCTCCTGCTGGGGGTCGCCCAGCCCCACGAAGTAGCCCACTGCGGTGATGGTGCGCTCGGGCGGGAGGTCTTTCAGGACCTGCACGGTTCGATCCTGGAGGCTGTGCACTGCACCCTCGGTGCCATCCCATTGCTTGGGGTTTTTCTCGGCGAGGTGCAGCAGCAAGCCGGCGATCCCAGCCACGAGCCCCATCAAGACCCAAGATGCAGCCTGGCTTCGACCACCTCGGGAGCTGAAGAAGCCGCCTACGGCCTCCCAGTCCATAAAGATCCAGGCGCCGATGGATGCCAGGCCAACCACCATGAGCCATGGGAGCCCGGGTAGATCCGGCACGAGGAACCCCATGATGCCGCAGCCGGCGAGGACCAGCCCCCCCACCGCGCCCAGGATGCGGCCCAGTACCATTGCCATGAGCTCTTACCGCCACCTCTGGCTCTCGACGCGCTGTTGCGCGACGAACAGACAGATCGCTGTGACCACAGCAAAATAAGCCAGGTCATTGCTTCGGACGAGTCCCTGGGAGAAGGACTCGTAGTGGACGATGAGCCCAATGTGGGTGCCCAGTGACCCCATCCATCCATCCAGTGACTCGAGGAAGCTGAGGATCCACAGCCCGAGGAGTAGGGTCCAGGACGAGACCGCTGCGACCACCTGGTTGGAGGTCAGCGATGACGTCATGATGCCCACCGCGGCGCCCACTGCGCACAACAGCGCGACACCCAGGTAGGCGCTCAGCAAGGGGGCCAGCGGGGGGTCTCCGAAGACGAACAGCATCGCAGGGACGTAGGCCATGCCGAGGCCCAGGAGGCAGCCCAGGTAGCTCATGAGGCCCAGCCACTTGCCGAGGACGACCTCGGTCGAAGAAATAGGGGCGCTGAGGAGGAGGGCCATGGAGCCGCTCTTCTGTTCCTCGGCCAGGGCCCGCATGGTCAGCGTCGGCAAGAAGAGCACGAGAAGGAGCCCGAGGGTGGAGGCGAGCGGTTCGATGATCCCCTGGCTGATCGAGAGGGGGTCCTGGCCGTACATGGCTCCTTGGGCTGCGAACCGTGTGTAGCTGTCGATCACCAGCGAGAAGAAGACTCCGCCGATGAACAGCAGCCCCGCGCCCACAAAGTAGGCACCAGGAGACCGGAGGTAGTGGAGGAACTCGCGACGAGCGATGTGGAAGATCATGCGCCGTGCTCCTCAATGGCGGACAGGTAGAGCTCCTCTAGGCCGCCTTCTGATCGGCTCTCGAGTAGGCCCCACTGCTGGGCGGTTTGGTTCACGGTCTCACGGAGGTCCTGGCGGCCTGTGTTGACGATGAAGTGTCCGCTAGCCAGCTCCTCTGCCGCCTCGACTCCTTCGAGGGATCGCAGACAGCTCAGAGTGTCTGACTCGGGTCGACTGAGATGGAGGCGAACTCGGTGCTCGGCTCCCAGCTGGTCGCGCAATTGCTCTTCGGTTCCCGAAGCGACCAACTGCCCTCCCGAGATAATCACAACGCGGTCGCAGGTGGCTGTGACCTCGCTGAGGATGTGGGTCGAAAGGACGACCGTGCGCTCCCCGCGCAGGTCCCGAATCAGGTTCCGGATCTCGGCCACCTGCGCTGGATCGAGGCCGGTCGTCGGCTCGTCCAGGATCAGGACCTTCGGGTCGTGTACCAGGGCTTGGGCGAGGCCGACGCGCTGTCTGTAGCCCCGGCTCAGATTTGCGATGAGACGACCATCCACTTGGTCGAGGCCGGTCTTTGAGATTGTGCTTGCCACGGCCTGTCTTCGGTCCTTGCTGGGCACACCGCGGAGTCGGGCTGCATAGTCGAGGTAATCTCGAACCGTCATGGAGGGATACACGGGGGGCGTGTCGGGCAGATAACCGAGCGCACGCCGAGCTTGACGTGACTGAGTAGCGACATCGTGGCCAGCAACCCGCGCGGTCCCCGAGGTGGCGCCAAGGGCCCCAACTAGGATGCGCATGGTGGTCGTCTTGCCGGCGCCATTGGGCCCCAAGAAGCCGAGAACCTCGCCAGGCTCCACCGAAAAGGAGATGCCGTTGACGGCCACGAGGCTTCCGTAGCGACGACTGATTGAGTTGACTTCGATCATCATGAGCCTGGTCGGCGGTGTAATCCAGGATGTCCTGCCTGGTCAAGGAGGGACCTGCGAAAGCGCGCCCCTCGTGTCAGAATGCTTCCCTGCGTTCTTGCTCGGACAGTGTATGGATACCCACATCAAGCTACGCGCCATCTCCAACGTCCAGGTCGCTCCTGGCGGAGAAGGTGAGGAACCCCTCGACAGCTGGGCCGTCCAACTGGACGTGACTCTTCGCTACCAGGCCACCGATCACGAGCGCGTCGCTATTCGCGCGAGCAGTGAGGGGCTCTTCGTAGAGAGTCTCGATCCGCTGCCGTTGGATGCCCTCGTTCAGGTGGTCTGTGCCCTGCCCGATGGGGCGATGTGTGCGCTGGCTTCGGTGGATCGAGTGGTCTTGCCCGAAGAGGCGGCATTTGTTGGCGGTTTGCCAGGCTTGGCGCTGCGTTTCTTGTTGATGGACTCCCAGTTACGGGGCCGGTGGGAGGGCTTCCTGGCAAACGTCCAGGACGATCACACGGCCGCACCCAAGGAAGAGGACGAGACGGATCGCTCGGTGCGCAAGGTCTTGAGGTTGAGCAGGCGAAGCAGTGCTCAGCGCCGACGCCGTGGTCGATTGCACGTGCGGGTGGGCCAGGAGCAGGAGAACTACTACACGCTCAATGTCTCATTGGGCGGGATGTTCATCGCGACGGCACGGCCGCTTCCCATCGGCAGCAAGGTCGCCATGTTCGTTGAGCACCCGGTCAGCTCCCGCGAGTTCTCGCTGGAGGCTGAGGTCCGCTGGACCAAGCAGGAGGGACCGGAAGAAGGGTGGGGTATGGGCGTTCAGCTTGTTGAGGGGGCGGGCGAGGGCAACCAGGAGTTCTTGCGCTTCATCAACGAAGGCTGAGGCGTAGAGCATATGGCTCTGTCTTGCTCGGGCGCGATGGACCTGCAGGTGGCTCTCCTTGTGTCCCTGCAAGCCCCCGTGATATCAAATGGAGGCCTCTGCAAGGGCCTGCGCCTTGCCACTCAGCGGACTTGTGACCGATGACCTGGGCACTCGCAACCCGAACTGGGAGTTCGGATGGGAAGCGTCGACGAACCCATCTTTGAAGACGCCCCCAGCGGTCGTTTCGCGGCTCGCTTTCAGGCTCCGACCAGCTATTCGTATATTGGCGCCACCGCTGAAGGCGAGATCGCCAGCGAGATGCCGACGCTCTATCTGGATTGGGGCGTCGCCCGAGTACTTCAGTCCGAAGGCCAGCGGTCCATTGCGACCGACAAAGAGGTAGCTGGAATCCTCCTGGGCACGACCAGTCCTGACAACCAGACCATCAAGGTAAGCCACATCGCTATCGCGAGGGATGAGGACAGCTCACCGGTTCACTTCAAGTTCACGTTTTCTGTCTGGGATGATCTCATTGACCAGATGGAGCGCATGAGCCAGGAGGCGGGCCAAGAGTTGCTGCTCCTCGGCTGGTATCACACGCACCCCAATATGGCTGTGTTCCTCAGCCTGTACGACCTCCTGACCCATCGAGACTTCCATCGGCCGTACCAATTCGCGCTGGTTCTGGCTCCTCGATTAGGGACGACTGAGACCTCCGTTGGGTTCTTCTGCAATCGAGGCGACGGCACCCCGCTGTTGCCGGGCATCCGAATGTTCGGGTCCCTGCCAAGTCAGGAGGTGGGCAGCGCGCTGCCCTGGAGATTTCAAACGGTAGAGGCGGAAGCAGTCGAAGAAGGGGAGCCCACATCGGACCAAGAAGAACCGACTGTTCCCGATATTCAGCCGGTGATGCATCAGGTGGGCTTGGCTCGTCAGGAGGACCCGGATTGGCTGACACTTGGTGTCGACGTCAACGAGGGTGCCGTCTTGCCAATCCTCGAAGCGATGGCCAGCTATGTGGTCGAGCAGGGGAGAGATCGGCTGGGCGTGTTGCTGGGAACGCGCGGCGACAACGATCACATCACGATCACCCGCGTGAGGTTTCTCAGCGCGTTGGCCTGGGATCCGGCTGAAGAAAAAGAAGAACTGCTGCTGTCGCTGAGCTTCATGGCGCGAACCTTCCCGGCCGACAAGGAACAGAAGATCCTCGGGATTGTGCGCATCGTGGACCCCCACCAGCTGAGGAAGGGTCAGCACTACAACCCCCTGACCCACAACATTCGAGTCTCTGAGTTGTTGCGGGAGGTGGGATATGACCTGCAAGAGGTGCCGATTCAGGTGGCTCTCGTCTTGTATCCCGGGGTCGAGCACGAGACATTCCTGTTCCAGGCGTTCAGGCAGAACAATGACAGCCCGCCTGTGTTGCTCGGCTCTTTCCAGGCCGAGGCCCCGGCGCAGATGCACCCCAACGAGCGCTATGAGCCCGTTCCCGGAGACTTCCTGGAGGTGGAACAGGACCCCTGCCTGATGCCACCCACGATTCTCTATGGCGTGTCCGGCACCGTCTCGGGTCTGCCGAGTCCTTTGCATGAGGAAAGCACGGTCGGGACAACAACCTCGGAGGTGTTCCTGACTGAGGCGACCCACACGGGCCCGGGGATCAACTGGGACACAGTCCGAGATGATGGCAACCGGCTGGTGGTGGTGGGCCGGCTCCCGGTCCTCCTGGGCCTGATGGGGGTCCTTCTGCTCCTGGTAGGGGTCTTGGTCGTGTTCCAGTTCACCTCGCCTTTTGAGACGATGGAGAGCGCCGAGACAGAGCTGGAGCCTGAGCTGTGGGACACGCTCGGAGCGGAGCCGGCCCCAGCCCTCGACCCTTATGAGTACAAGCTTGTGGGCTGCGGTGAAGGGTGGAATGTCACGCTGCCTTGCCGTCCCTTCACGGACGAACACCCGAAGGTCGACGCAGTCCCGCTGTTGTTCTTGCGGGAGCTCGACCCCTATTCCGAGCACACCATCCAACCCATCGACGTGTGGTTGGTGCCCCACGAAGGAGATGGACGACCTCGGATGCGCCTGGAGCGCAAGCCTCAAGGTGATGGCTACGTCTTCTCGGTGAAGCGCTGGGAGGGTCGGTGGCAGGACCTTTGGGGAGATGGGGGTCTCTTCCCTGTGAGCTTGGTCATTGCTCCCCACGGTACCGAGCTCGTCTTGGCCGATGAGCTCAGCTTCTTGCGTCGCTCAGAAGAATTGGAAGTCGTCGGTTGGGCGCCGCCCAGTTGGAGAGCTTTGGGGCGACCATCACCGCGAACCCGGGCCCCGGCCGCTGGCAGATCAGAGCCTGCGAGCGCCGCCGTGGATGCAGCACCTGCGAGCGATGGTGAAGATTGGGCTTGGCACAATGCGGGGACGGAGCAACGGGTCTCCTACGACCTGAGGCGACAGGTCTTCAACGAGATCCTAGTGGTCTCGGGTGGAGAGGAGCCCGACGGAACCTGGGTGATCCGCTATCGCGGTGACCGGGCCGGTGGGGTGGTCGTCGACCGCAGCTTTGATGGGCTGACCGTGGCGGGTGGACGAGTCGACTTGAGCGCGCAGTTGACTCAGGTGATGCGAGAAACCGAGGTGGTGCGGCACCTGGAGGTGTTGGCACGGGAGAGGCCGCCCGTTGCGCACTTAGGAGTACAGCCTCCTGGCCTCAGGAGCAGCGAACTAAGCCTCAAGGTGACGTTGGCCGGGCTGGCGGTGGCATCCAGCGTGAACCACAAGGTCTGCATCATGATGGCGGGCCCAGACGGCAAGGCAGTTCGAGGTGAGGCTCAGGTCAGCGGTGTGGGAGAGATGCGCCCGACGTTTGATCCTGGAGCGCGGGAAGGGGAGGGGGAGTGTTTGGACGGGGGTGCGACTGCCCGCTGGACAGCAGCGACCTTCGGGCCTGGCGCCACCGAACTACGCTTTGTCTATCTTGGTGATCATCCAGAGCTACAGCCCGCGCGCGGCAAGATGCAGCGATTTCCCATCCCGGATCGCTGGCGAAAGGCAGAGCCTGGCTGTGTGGCGGTTCGGGTGCAGTTGGGCGAGGGCGGCTGGAACAGCACGACGCCGAAGATGAGCGCCATCTACTCTCTGGCCGACGGCTCCTGCCAGCGCTAGCAGCCCCTGGGCCTGGACGCTCAGGGCTTCTTCCGGCGCCTCTTGCTCTTCTTTCTGCGGCGTCGCTTTGGAGCGCTGGAGCCTACGCCCGAGGAGAGGTTCACGAGGCTTCGGGGCAAGAAGAATAGGCTGATGATCAGCGAGGCGAGCAGCAACGCCACTTCTCCTGGGCTGTGTCGGTTGGTTGTGGCTGGCACCTGGCGAAGGAAGCCATAGGCCTCCTCCATCGCGTCCTCGCAGTGGTCCTCTCCGACACGTACTCGTACCCCGAAGGTTCGAGGGCGGCTTGTGTGTGCGGGGTACTGCACTTCGTAGGCGCGCCTCAGGTTCTCAAACTGAGACTTCATTCGGCCCAGGAGCCGGAATGGATTGGGATCGTCGATGAAGTCTCCCTGACCCGAGCGTAGGGCTGTCTTGAGCGCCTCGAAGGATCGAGCATCCACGACATCCTTTTGGACTGTTCGGATGCTGCACCTGCTGTTTAGCGGGCCATCGAGTGTGTAGCGACCTGCCTCTCCGACGGTCCCCATGGCAAGGATGTAGACCTTCAGGTTGTCGCCGGTCGCGTCGGAGACGCTGCGGATCGTCTCGGAGAGCGACTGAGCCAGTTCTTCGTTGTCTGCACAGCGGCTGACTCGCTTCTTACCTGCGAGATCCATACCATTGAAGCTGTCGCTCAGCACCACGAGGACAGCTTCGCGGTCCTCGTTTTGATTGTTGTAGCGGGCTGCCTGGGCTCGGATATTGCTCAAGTTGTGCAGCATGGATGCGAAGAGGGCGGCGTCGGTGCCCTGGGGCGTGAACTCCAACACCCGAGTCAAGCCCTTTCGCAGAGCCTTTCGGTCGTTGGTACTCCCCATCATGAACTGGGTTTCCAGCTGGGATGTGAACCCGGAAATGTAGACCAGGTCCTTCTTGTCGAACAGTGCGTTGGACTTGAAGAGCTCAGCCAGGCCATGTGCCACCCAGCTAAGTCGGGTGCGGGTGGCCTCTTGGCCCTCGATCTGGAGACTCTCGCCCATGGACGCGGTCAGGTCGATTGCGATGTAGAAGTCGTAGTTGACCGGGTCCAGTCCCCCAGTCGTCCTCTGGTCCCGAGTCTCATCGTCGCCGGTGGTCTGTTCGGCGAAAGCGCGCTTGTTTTGCTGAACTTTGAATACATCCTCGTTGTCGACCGGGATGGGGGAGCCGTCGAGCAGGACCTGGAAGTCTTTCTCGTCGAGGCCTGCCACCTGCTGCTGATTTTCGTTCAGGACGGACACCCCCATGCGCCAGGGGCCCTCCTGTGGCTCCTTGTGCCACAGCACCTCGACCGGGTGCTTGCAGGCGGGGGCCTCTGGGCTCTCGGCTGTCTTCGATTCTTGCTTCGCAGGGAGTGGGTCCTGGGCGACTGAGGAGCCAGGACCCAGCAACAACATGAAGGTGATGCTGAGGCTGCGCATCAGTCGTGAACGAAGCGACGAACGACGGGCCATCACGGAGCTACTCGTTGGTCTTCTGGTTGTAGCGGACCTTGACGTAGTTCCGCCCGGTGGCGAACACGAGCACATCTCCATCCTGAAGTTCCATGGTGTCTTTGGTCTTCACGCGGTGCTTCTTCTTGTTCCGGACGACGACCACGTTCTTCGCACACATGTTCCGAATGGAGTGAGAGTGCCCCTTCCCCACCATGCTGACGATCAACTTGGCGTGCGGGTCTTGGATGCCCTCCCACTTTGGGAGGACCCACTGGAGCTGGCGCTTGTTGTTCCCCACAACGATGTCGTCGGTCTCGATGTTCTTGGACTGTCCCTTGAACTGACCCGTCAGGACGGTCAGGGTGCCCCCAGAGACAAACCGCGGTAGGGAGTAGGTGGCGGCGCCGATGCCAAACCCCAGCGTCATGGGAAGAATGAGCGGCGCATAGGTGGCCACGGTATTGGGGCTGTAGAGGCCGGTCACACCGCCGAATCTGTCCATGGCTTCCCACAACAAGACCGCGATCGCGCCGCCCACAAGTCCTCCAAGGGCAGCGAGCACCGTGAAGCGGTCGAAGCTAGTGATTCTCGATGAGAGCCCCACCATGCAGCCCACCAGGAGGCAGCCCACCAGACGAGGAAGAAACTCCTCCATGCCGGCGCCCAGCATCGAGCTGAACGCGAAGATGAATACGCCGGCCAGGACCCCACCAAGCCCTCCCACGAGACCGGTGAGGAGGCCGCCGGACATCAGGCGCACAATGCCTTGACCGTCTTGAACACCGCCCAGCAGGTTGCAGGCGATGGCGATGCAGAGCCCCATGGATGCAAACTGGGCGATGTCCAGTAGTGCATCGTTCTGGATGTGCTGGGAAAGAAGCCCATACACACTCCACGCCAGCAGCCCGCCGAGCGCTCCCAGCAGGGGGCTGAACAGGTACCTCATCCAGTTGTCCACGAGCAGGCTGCGGAACAAGGCAGGGGCCTCCGGTCTTCCCTATGGTCGAATGGGCTGCCGTGGCCACGCCCATCAACCCGGGTACAAGTTGGAAATTTAACGGATCGGTGGCTGTGCAGCCAGGCTTCGACCTTCGAGGCTGGAGTGACTCGACACCCAGCGCCACCACCGAGTTCTCAGGAACTGAGAGGCTTCTTGAGGAGTTGCTCGAAGCTGGTCTTGTCTTCGGCCTTTCTCCAGGCCTCGTCGGCCGTGATCTTCTTGGCCCGAATGGCGGCCATGAGCCCTTGGTCCATGGTCTGCATGCCTTGGCCCCGCCCCGACTGGATCAGTGAATAGAGCTTGGCTGTTGTCCCCTCGCGGATGATGTTGGCGGCCGCAGTGGAGGTGTGGAGGACCTCGTGGACTGCGACCCGACCCTGGCCGTCTGCAGTCCTCAGGAGCAACTGGGCGACGACCCCACGGAGCGAGGAGGCCAGCGACAGCCGTGTGCCGGGCTGCCGACCTACCGGGAACATGTCGACGACTCGATCGACGGTCTTCGCTGCGCTGTTTGTGTGCAGGGTGCCAAAGACCAGGAAGCCCATCTCAGCGGCCTCGAGCGCTTGCTGCATGGTCTCCCGATCGCGAAGCTCGCCCACGAGGATCACGTCGGGATCCTGTCGTACGGCAGCCCGCAGGGCTCGAGAGAAGCTCCCCGTGTGTGCCCCGACCTCCCGCTGAATGACCATCGACTTCTTGTCCTTGTGTAGGAACTCGATGGGTTCTTCGATCGTGATGATGTGCTTGCGCTGGTGTTGATTGATGGCATCGATCAGTGCCGCGAGGGTCGTGGACTTGCCGCTCCCTGTGGGCCCGGTCACCAGCACCAGGCCGTGATGGAAGTCCACCATCTTGACTACCGACTCGGG